>CAYGTH010000120.1:5338-16636 GCA_964352745.1 uncultured Bacteroidia bacterium | reverse complement strand
TAAATATCTCCCAGGTAATAGAGTGCATGTCCTGCACGCAAGGATTGTGGCCCGACAAACTCGCGTGCGAGGGAAAGAACCTGTTGATTCGCTTTCACAGCCCCCAAATAATCCCCCATTGTGGCAAGCAGACTTCCCTGCTGTAAATAATCAGGGATCAATGCAGGATGGCGTTCTCCATATATTTTCTGGTTGCCTTCCAGCGCAATATTCATATACGTCAATGCCAACTCATTTTGCCCGAGCTCTCCATAAATGACGCTTCTGTACAAATTGATATAGGGATAAGCACTCGGCGACAGGCCTGGAAATTGCTGGAGGTAGTTTTCGCCCTGATTTAAAAATGTGAGTGCTTCTTCGTAATTGCCCACCGCGATTAAGGTCGAGCCAAGATTGAGTAATCCATTGAGATGAGCGAGGGGTGGCAATTTGTCCAAAAAGGGCAGGTTTTGTTCATGGAAGGCCAATGATTCCCAATACAAGCCCAATTCGCCATGCACAACACCGAGATTGGTAGTAACCTTGATGACTTCAGGATGGGAAGGCCCTAATTCCTGTTCGCGCAACTCCCTTGTCCGAAGGTAATGTTTCAGTGCCTGATCCGGTTTCCCGGAGTAAAGGTTGATTCCGCCCAGGGTATTGTGGGTGTTAGCAATCGCAAGGAGGTTTGGCGTTTCCTGCGCTTCAAATAATGCCAGGGCTGTGTGCGAATAACTCAGTGCGCTGTCGTATTGCCCACTAAAAAAAAGGGCTTTCCCTACAGGTTCATACACACTTGCCAATAGAGAATCTTCCAAGCTTGTTGCTTCCCTGCATTCGGTGACGAGTTCCTGATACCGGTTCAGGGCCTCTTCCATCTCATTTTGCCGGAGGGCAAGGAGTGCGCGTTCCAATTTGGCAGCGATCATAACCGGATGCAGTGCGCCCCATTTTTCTTCAAAACCCAGCACCTTATCCAGGGTTGTTATAGCTGCTTCGGATTTCATTTCCTGCACGAGGTATTTCCCAGTGGCCTGGGTGGCCATGGCCCAGCGCAGGGTGTCGCCCGCATTGAGCGCAGCGTTTGCAGCCTCGCCCCATGAATTGTTGGCTTCCTCGTATTGAGCAGCTTTCCATTGCTTGTTTCCCTTATCGAGTAATTTCTGAGCTATAGCGGTTTTTTCAGGACCTACCTGCCCACTCAATACCAGCAGTAGGCCCAGCATTCCCAGTACCCCCGCATTTTTTATCCAAAATTTTCCCACGCGTGTTAACCTTTTCCAATTGAGTTCCATAGCTATCTACAGACAGGCAGTTATGGATTCACTTGAAGATAATCATGTCTGTGCACAAGTTCAACGTTCGCCATCATACAAAGCAAATCCGCTATGAAATATTCCCCTTCCTACCTCGCATTGGTCTTGTTTTTTTGTCTTTATGCCTGTACCGATACCGCAACTGCTACCGATGCCCTGGTAGCTGACCAACAGTCATACGCCCCCTCAGCAACCCAAACAGCTGGTTTGTTTGATTTTACCAGCACGACGAATGCTACAAGTGATGGATTTGTGAAAATGACAGATCCCAAGGAAGGGGCTTTTTCCATTTTGATGCCTCAGGGATGGAATTCCCAGATCGCACTGGAGCGCCCGGAAGGACAAGTCAGGATTTGTGGTGCTTCAACGAGTCCGGATGGGAGTTCCCGGATTTTCTTTGGCGATCCCAACATGCCCACCTTCATGGTTCCCAATCCACAGATGGGCATGAATGCAGGTATGCAAACCGGTAGTCGGATGCTGGTTATTCTTCCGTATATGCCCGCAGATCAGTTTGCAGCGGATTATGCCAAGCGGTGTTATGGTCAGTTGCCTGGCTTTACAATCACCCAGGTAGCTCCGAATCAGCAGTATCAGGCAGAGGTAGCTGCAAAGTTTCGGGAAGTCGGATTGAATCCTCGGATGAGCGCAGCATTTGCAACTTTTGAATTTACCTATGAAGGCAAGCAAATACGCGGTCGAATCAACAGCATGACCGCTCAGTTTGAAGGGACGTGGGTAGTAGAAGTAAATGGATTTACGACAAGTGGTGATCCGGCTGCCACCGAAAAGATTTTGAATACGGTTATCGAATCGCATCAAACCAATCCCCAGTGGCAGCAACAGGAAAATATGCGCAATCAACAGCAGATGGCTCAGTCCAATGCAAATCATCAGCAGCGCATGAATAACCTGAAACAAAACTTCAATTCCCATCAAAACATGATGCAGCAGCGCTACAGTGCTGCCGATGCCCAGCACCAAAACTGGCAAAACAACCAGGCAGCTCAGGATCAGCAGCACAGTCAATATATGGACTATGTCCGCGGACAAGAGAACGTAACAAATGGCACACAATCCGGCAAAGTAGATGCGGGCTACAACAATTACTATGTAGATCCCAATACTGGCCAGTACATCGGAACCGACAGCTATACCAACCCGGATCCCGGAACCTATGAGCAGTGGGAGAAGAAGTAGCCGTTTATTCTTCTAATATTCATCTTCGAGAAGCTCCAACTATTTATGAAATCGATCCTTTCTTTATTCATCGCGACTTGCCTCTTTATTCAAGGATATACCCAGACAGGTATTGCCGTACCCGAAATGTCGAACTGCGACAACCTCGTCAATAGTTTTCTCAGTCAATACGATATTCCGGGTGCAACCTTTGCCTTAGCCAAAGATGGAAAGCTCGTCTATATGCGAGGCTTTGGCGAAGCCGATCTTGCAGAAACAGAACCTACACAGCCGTATCATCTTTTCCGAATCGCCAGCGTATCCAAACCCATCACTTCTATTGCGATTATGAAAATGGTGGAATCCGGTCAATTGGCCTTGTCTGACAAGGTATTTGGTCCGACGGGAATATTTGCCAACAATAGCTATTTCAATGGGGTAACCGTAACCGATAATCGCCTTTACGATATTACAGTTAACCATTTACTGGAACACAGCGGCGGCTGGGACCGGGATGCCAACTGCATCACGGGATTCGCTACGCCTTATTCATATAATCCGGGACATTGTGATCCTATTGGATTTCCCTTGCATGTAACTTCCGTTTTGGGAGAGGCAAATCCCGTTAGCGAACAAGCTTTGATCCGATTTCTGATGGAAAAGGGATTGGATTTTGATCCAGGCACTTCTTATGCCTATTCCAATATTGGCTATCTGACACTCGGCCTGATCATTGAGGAAATCAGTGGCATGTCGTATGAAGCCTATGTAAAATCAACTGTGCTGGCACCATTGGGCATCTATGATATGCACATCGGCAAGAACCTGCTGGCCGACAAGCACGAGCGGGAAGGGGAATATCATGGAAATGGTTATACCTCGCTTTCAATCTTTGGAGATGGTACTGCAGTGCCCTGGGAATATGGAGGCTGGAACCTTGAAGCAATGGATGCTCACGGGGGATGGATTGGAACTACTCGGGATCTGGTACGGTTACTGGTCGCAATCGATGGCTTTAGCACCAAGCCCGACATCCTGAGTGCGGCTTCTATTAATACCATGGTGAGCCCCTCAGCGATGAATCAGTATTATGCCAAAGGCTGGAGTGTCAACAGTTTCAATAATTGGTGGCACACAGGGGCTCTCGATGGAACTGCGAGTTTGTGGGCCCGAACCGGAAGCGGATATACCTGGGCAATCATTCTCAATAAACGAATCATTAATGCTCAGGCCAATGGATTTTGGACCGGACTCGACGGGCTTCCCTGGAATTGCATTTCACAAACCGCGACCTGGCCAAGTCATGATCTCATGGATTTTCCCAGTCAAAATAGTAGCGACCTGATCTTCTCAGGAGACGATGCGAATACCCTGACCGTAGCCTGGACAAGCGGAAATGGTGCGAATCGGGTGTTGATTGCTCGGGAAGGGACTGCTGTGGATCAGTTTCCGCTTGATGGAGAGGACTATACTGCGAATGCTGCATTCGGCATGGGAGATAACCTCGGCAATGGAAATTATGTGGTCTATAATGGAAATGGAAACAGCGTAACCCTCACCGGACTCGATGCCGCCAAGACCTACCATTTCCGACTATTTGACTACAACCAAAATACAGGAACCGGAAATCACACGCTGTATCAATTGGCCAATTCTGCACAAGATAGTGCTAGCACTTCTACTACCACCGGGATTGCAAATTTGACCCGTCAGGGTATTCGCTTTTATCCAAATCCTGCTCAGGACCGGGTGCACATCGAACTGGATATGCCCTGTGATCAGATTCTCCTCCGAAATATGCATGGGCAGGTAGTACAAAAAATTGAAGTCCACGGTACCGAAGTGGAACTTTCCATAGGAAATTTACCCACTCAAGTTTACCTCCTTTCTTTTTTCCACCACAACATCCATCTCGGCAGTGCCCAACTGATGAAACAATAAATTAGGGGAAGTGAGGCTGGCAAGGGCCGAAATGCCCCTGGCTGGCTTCCTTTTTCGCACAAAAACGCAGCTATGAAACGATTCCATTTTCCTTTGAACCTTGTGGAAATAGCTTTTATCCTAACGATTATGAGTTCCTTTATCTCTGTGGGGAATCCTGGAAACATCGATCTTCAACCCCAGCTAACCGACAGGCCTTATTCATATCCTGTGGATGTCAATCTGGCAACTCCGTCTCCATCGAACACCTCCCATAACCCTTTCATCTGGAAAGGCGGTGGCAACAGTGGAAATAGTGGTAACGGCGGGTACTTATCCTCCAATCCCATTACTATGAACGTCCTGCCCATCTGAGTCGGGCCATTCAACGATTTTTAACAATCGGAACCATTCCCTTAAATATGAAAAACCATCTAACTTCTCTTTTCCTCCTGATCATTTTGGGTGGATTTTCAAGCATCCAGGCACAATCGGATTTCCAATACCTGTATCAGTCCGAAGCCAGCATCGAATCTTTCGTAGCGCCCGCTTCTAATGGGGACATTCTTATGGCGGTAGATTCCTATAATGATACCGCTGCTTTTTTCCATCGACTCATTGTGCAGCGATTGGATATCCAGGGGAATGTCCTGCAAACAGCAGGTTTATTCAGACCTCCTTCCTTTCGCATGGGGAGCATCAAGGCCACCTCGGACAATGGCCTCCTGGTCATGGGAACCGTAAATATACCGCTTACTGATGTGGACACGGTTTTCGTAATCAAACTGGATGCAATGGGACAGAAAACCTGGTCTAAAGGGTTTCAGGTAGAAGCGAATATCCATGTTGCAAGGGGAGCCATCGAAACCAGTGATGGGAGTTACCTCGTCTACGGAACCTACGAGCACATCAATTTTGCAGAAGGGATTTTCCTGATGAAAATCGATCCCTCCGGCACCTTGATTTGGTCCCGGACAATCAACAGTCAGCTTGCTGGCGCCTTCATGAAGGTGGGGGGAGTCGTAGAAACGGCCAATGGGGATTTCTGGCTGAGCGGCTCCACCCGATTCAATTCGGAAGGGTCCTGGTTAGCCAAATTGAATAGTACCGGAGAAACCCAATCCGTCATTTTCTACAACACCCACGACCTCACCCAAAGTCAGCCCGAGCCCTTTGCCATTTTTGGACGCAGCAATGGCGAGCTGGATATTTTTTACAACAGCACGGCCTTTCAGTCCGGCTCGATCTTACTCGCTGTACACGCTGATGCGAATGGCGCCCCGCTCCAGACGACCCGGTTTTATCATGGAAATAATTTTGGAGAAATAACTGACATCCAGCCCACCGCAGATGGAGGGTATGTGGCCTGTGGATATCGCTTTCCCGGCACCTCCAACCGATCCGACGGATTGGCAATGAAAATAGCCAGTAATTACAACGTCGCATGGGCCAAAACATACGGCACCGATTATATTGAAATTACCAACAGTATTTTCCAGGGATCAGATGGCGGAATCGTGATGGGCGGATTTGCGGATTTCGACTCTGTGATTATCAGCCCCAGCGAAAACGGGCTCTTTCCCTGGTTGCTCAAGACCAATGACGTCGGTAACGCGACCTGCTATAGTCAAAACGCTACTGTTACCCGTATCGATACCACCACCACTACGATGGCCTATCAGTTGGATAATGTGGCAGGCGTAGCCCTTGGAGACGTTGTATTCAACAACATTTCGGTTGAAGCAAAAGGCGATACGGTTAGTTGTCTGCCGACAAGCCTTTCTGTGCTGGAACCATCCGCTTTCTCCATGTATCCAAATCCCACTCAAGGAAACCTTACCGTAGCACTTGAGACTCCTTTACCCGGTGCCCAACTCACCGTATTTGATCCCATGGGAAAAATCATACATACGCAGAAACTGGATAGACAAACAGACATTTCGCTCCAGTTCAATGCACCGGCAGGCTTGTACTTTCTGGCACTTCAAACTGTGGATGGAAAACGTACCGTACAGAAAATCATTAAGAAATAAATTGTCAACTGTTGAATCATGAAACATATTATTTCTCTCATTTTTATCCACTTGCTTATTTGCCCGCTTTGGGCTCAATACAGCTTTACCTTTCAACAGGAATATTTCTTTGGAAATCTACCCAGTGCACGGGTAGAAGCCATGGGCCGTGCCAATGTTGCAGTAGGCGGTGAGGCTGCCTCTCAGTTTTTTAATCCTGCGGGCATTGGCCTGATTCAGGATCAGGAAGTCGCGTTCTCTACTTCAGCCCCTTTTTATGCCTTACGGGAATCAGACTATTATTTTGGGAGTTATGTCCGACGATTCAAGCCCAATCTCGTTGCTGCTTTGAGTTTCAATCAATTGGCAATAGGTCCTACCACCTTCTCGACGACTATCAACGGAACCCGGTATGATGTAGAAAAGCCCAGCACTACCAATTTAGCACTTACCGTTGCGGCAGAACCTATTGAAGGGCTTCAGGTCGGTTTGAACGCCAATTTTTTCAACCTGAATTTCTTTGAGGATGTTTCTGCCAACCGGGCTGCACATTTCGATGTTGGGGCTTTGTATCAATTGCCTTTGGCAGCCGATTCTGGTTCCTATCAGCGTTTCCAGTTCGGGGCTAGTGTGAATAATATCACTTCGAGTTCTATCACCCTTACCAGTCCTGCGGGCGATGAGGCTATCCAGGACTTACCAGTGATCCTCCGAATAGGCACCGCTTACCTGATTGGAACCGCTGTTAACATTCCCGGCGCAGGGGAAACGCCGCTGGACCTGACCTTTACGGCGGAGCTTCAGAACACCCTTAACAGTGACTTTCGGAGCATGTTCAGCCTAGGAGCCGAAGGATTAGTTGCTAAAGTATTTGCACTCCGGCTGGGGTATCTGAGTCAGACACTCGATGATGGGGGATTTACGGATAACCGGGATGTCATCAAAGATTTCACCTACGGATTTGGCTTTCGGGTTCCGTTACACGCCCTTACTAACAATAAGTTCCCATTTGCGCTGCATCTCGATTATGTGAGTCTCAAACAACCGCCTTATACATTCCGCGGTCGCCGTCTTCCAAATATGCGCACCTATGGTTTCCGCCTCGTTTGGACCCCTTCAACCCCCAACAACTGATCTCCATGCAAAATCTATCTCAAACATACCTTGTGAGTGCATTGATCCTGTTGCTGACCAGTCTGGGTTCGGTTTCAGCAGTTCAGGCACAGTCTTTCTTCGGCTATCAGACAATCGGCCGGAGTACGGTCTTCTTTTCCCTCGCCTGGCAGGGGAAACCTACACTTGGCGTTGGGTATAACCACAGAGCGTTTGGCACCAGCTTTTCAGACTGGCAGGCCGAAGTCCGATTTCCCATTAACGCCATGTATCGATTTACAGATTACCAGGTAATCGCCGGTATGTACAAACCGCTTACCCTTGCCAGGACTTTTGTAGGCTTTGGCTCTCATGTTCGGATTGAAGGGGCTAAGACGGGAAGTCAACAATTGACCACTGTATCTTTGGCCTTGACGGGAATCCCATCCTATGTATATGCTGCCAGTGTGAATGATGGCGCTTATGGGACCATCGGTTTCCGCGCTACCTATGCCCCTGTGTTATTTGCCAGTGTGAAAGGTGGCGATAATGCAGCGAGTCCGCAATTTCTCCCCGCACACAAGATTGAATTGGGGGGACATCTGGACGTTCATTTGGAACGCACCCTGGGGCTTGGACTCAACGGCTTTACAAGCCGACAATTCACGCCCTCCTCCAGCATCATTCCATCAGATTCTTCCTGGAAGATCGAAGGGGATTTTTATATGGGCAGCACCTATCGACTGGGGCGATTGTAATTACATTTGGGATTCTCCTTCATTTCTACAAAATTCAAGCTTAGCAATCATCAATCTATCTCCATGAAATATCTCACGCTTACCCTCCTCCTCTGTCTAGGGGGCTTCCACATTCAGGCCCAGACACAGGGCGACAATCTTCGCCAGGAAACCCGGGTGGATCAGGTGTACCAGCAGTATAACCTAACGGGAGCCGGTACTGTAGTCGCCCTTATCGAGCGAGGCATCGACCCCACTCATCCGGATTTTATTGATGCGAATGGCAATACGCGTATCGCCTATATCTATGATATGGTCGATCCAAGCGGAGCCAATGCTCCCGGTAATCCCTATGGAATTGGCACCATTTATACGGAAACACAAATCAACCAGGCCCTGAGTTCAGGTACGCCGCTGGGCAGTACAGACCGTTTTGGACATGGCACTGCTTGTATGGGACTAGCTGCCGGAGATGGGAGTGGAATGACAGGTGCGCCCTACCGGGGTGTGGCCTACGGTGCTACGATTATTGCTGTAAAAGTTAACCATGATGCTTTTCCGGCTACTGGCTCAATCGCCGGACAAGCAGGTTTTTTTAACCCCAGCTATATCCCGGTCGCCCTTCAGTTTGTAGAAGACAAGACCACGGAATTGAACTTACCTTCAGTTACCCTCATCAACCTGGGTTCGATAGGGGGTCCGACTGACGGTACAAGTGATATTTCCCAGGCAATGGAGGATTTCGCCGGACCGGGCCGACTCCTGGTATGTGGTGTAGGGGATGATGGCGGCGGGGCAAACCGGGCAGCAGACACCCTGAGTCAAGGAGAAAGCGTGGATTTGCAAATTCAAAAAGCCACGGCAGGCAATCTCCGTTTAGAGGTGTGGTATGAAGGAGATGACCGCTTTGAAGTAACCATCACCCGGCCCAATGCCAGCGTAGCAGGCCCTTATGCGAGTCCGAGTACCAACAGTAGTGCAGACCAGCAATTACCCGGGGATCTCAATTATTACCATCGGGGGTCAGATGTCGATTTCTCGATGGCAACCAATGGCAAGCGGCAGATTCTGATCGATTTATTTGGAGCAGTTGGCACATATACCATTCGATTGACGGGGACTACGGTTGTCTCCGGTGAATTTTTCGCTTCCCTGAACCCGGCTTTCTATAGTAATACCAATGGATTTCTCAATCAGGTATTTCCAGGTGCCAGCATTAACGACTATGCCTCTTCATTTAATACCATTGTTCCGACAGATTATGTATATGACACGCTATACACCGATCTCAACGGAGTCGCCCGAAATCGCGGCGGACAAGGTGCTGTCGGCGACATTTGGGTCGGTAGCAGCAGCGGGCCTACCCTGGACGGGCGAATAGGTGTGGACATTGCCTCGCCTGGAGAAGTGGCAATAGGTGCATACAGCCCAGATACCTATTATTCGCAGTTTGACTTTAACATTGTCGAAGGCAGTAATGGCCTATATGGGCTTCAGAATGCCGTGAGCGCAGCAGCGCCGACTCTAACGGGGGTACTCGCCCTGATGCTCGAAGTAAATCCTGCGTTGACGGTTGCTGAAGCAAAAACCCTCCTGCACGAAAGTGCGCGGGTAGATGCCTTTACCGGTACAGTTCCCAATCCCACCTGGGGCTACGGCAAACTGGATGCCCTCGCTGCAGTAGAAGCTACCCAAAATACGTTGAGTCTGGATCAGGTTTCCCTCGATGAAATCGGTTTTTTCATTGCCCCCAATCCCGCTCATGATCAACTCTTTTACAGATGGAAGTCTGCTGCTCCCACTGGAAAATTGGAATTATTGGATTTACAAGGCCGGATGCTGGCTTCCTATTCAGTTTCGGGGGCATCAGGATCGATCAATTTACCGGCTGTACCTGCGGGTATGTACCTGATGCGGATGACTACCGATTCGAAGGTCGCTTATAGTCGCTTGTTAATTCAGTAAAGTCAAAGTCGGCGGAGCGGAATCCGCCGACAGCATTAGAGCGGAATCCGCCGACAGCTGTCGGAATAGATTTTGTATCTTCGTGGAATGTAAGGAGACCATTTCTCCTTCATCTCCCGAAGATTATGACAGAGCGGAATTTCCAACAATTAGCAACCCAGATTAAAACCGACGATAAACGGGGCCTGGAATTTGTATTTGAAGAAACAAGCCGCTATTGTATTCGCACACTCATCAAAAAAACGAGCTGTAATCTGGCAGATGCGGAAGATGTATATATGGACGCAATCATTATTTTTCGGGAAAACATTCTCTCTGGGAGACTTGTGAAATTGAGCAACCTGCGCACCTATCTATTCGGGATTTGCTGGAATGTCTGGCGGGATCTGAACCGGGCACAAGCCAAATGGCAATTCGGAGATGGAGAAGTAGAACGCCAGTTGATGTTATTGGTAAAACCGGAAGAATATCCGTTTGCAGCAGATTCAAGCGAGCATATGCAGGTTCAGGTGCAGCGCATACAACAAGCCCTGAATATGCTCAGTGAAAAATGCAGACAATTGCTGTGTTACGTGTATATCGACCAGCGTCCCCAAAAAGAAATCGCCGATCTGATGGGATTTGCCAGTCCCAATGTCGTGAAAGTAACGCGACACCGCTGCTACCAACAATGGATTTCCAGGATCAGCACGATCGAATTCCCTGCACATGGAACAAAATGACCTCACCCTTATATCGGATTACCTGGCAGATCAACTCAATGTAGATGAGCGAGTCGCTGTTCACAAGCGATTGGATCAGGATCCGACATTTGCCGAATTATTTCGGGAACAAGCACAACATGTACGCTTACTGCAGGCCAGTGGGCGAGCGGATGTCAAAGCCGAAATTCGGACTCAGTTTGATCAGTTTCAAACGGATCAAGCTCCGCAACCCGGCACCTCATTCAGGTGGGGCTATCTCGCGGCAGCAGCAGCAGTTGCGATCCTGCTAGCGGTTTGGCTCATTCCGGGAGAAAAAATGCCCGAATCTCAGCAACTCGCGATGGCTTACCTGGAACCTTTCCCTTTGAATATCGAACGGGGAGAAGGTCAGGCG
>CAYGTH010000120.1:0-5328 GCA_964352745.1 uncultured Bacteroidia bacterium | reverse complement strand
ATCGCAACACTTCAGGATTCTGCTTTCGCCCTCTACCAAACTGGCCAATACGCAGAAGCCCTGCCCCTTTTTCAGCGCTTGCATGAGGCAAGCCCCAATTCACCGCATATCGGCATGTATCTGGGAGAATGCCTGAGCCAAACCGGGGCGTATTCGGAAGCGACCATATTGTTTGAATTCCTTTCAAAAAATTCCCCTTTTCAGGATGCAGCCCGGTGGCGACTTGCCCTCAACCACTATCTTGCGGGCGATCAAAAAAATGCTGTTTCTGTGCTGGAACAGATTCAAGGAACCAACCATTACCGGGCAGCGCAGGCGGATTCTTTGTTGAGGAGTTTTCAACAGGTAGACTAAAGCGTTGTTCGCTTAGTTTCCCACCGGGTTTTTATTGTGTCGCTTCCTTCCTCAAAGGTCTTTTTCTTTTTTGATGAGCAAAAAAGGTATCCGCTCAAACAATTGAGGATTACTGCGCAAACGAGGTAAGTCTCGTTAGGGATGCCCGAGGCTGTTTTTCTTCCCTATCTCCTTCTATGTCTTCTTCCTACTTTTTCAGAAAAAGTAGGGCAAAAATCGCAGAGAGAGCCAATACCAGCCGCACACGCATCAAGTGCAGGGGTCGGAATGCGGGAGGCCTTAGGCTGCGAAGGTGCTTTTGGCACCTTCCAAAAGTACAAGCGGATAGAAAATAGATCATTACTTCATTCCTAAAGCACTAGGGGTAGGTCAACATCAAATTGGCGGAGTGGAAAACGGCCGATGGCCCCTTCCCGATGGAAACCACTTACACCTGGAAAGCCGCTGCAAACAATCAAACGCTTATGCAGTTGAGAAATGCGGGCAGCCCTGCTGGTTTTTCCCGACTCTTTGCCCCATTTATGGCAGGTGCAATGCGGCGTGCGAATCAAAAAGACCTGATTCGACTCAAACAATTACTCGAACATGCCTGATACTGATCCATGGAAATAAGCTCGATTCTCGTTGTGATTTTGCTCTGCCTGGGAGCTGTGCAGGGAATCGTATATGGCATGAGTATGCTTCGCAGTACTGGCAGAAATCAAACGGCCAATCGTCTCCTGGCTGCTATCCTCTTTTTTCTCTCCTACCATTTGATTCTGGAAATCCTGGTGCTTTTTGGTGTAGGCCACTATGATGTATGGTATCATTTTATGGTCGAATACAATTGGATTTATGGGGCTTTAATTTTCTTTTTTGTAAAGGCGCAGGTGATGCCCGATTTCAAGTTACAGCGCAAAGACTGGGTTCATTTTATCCCGGTCATGATCGAGTTTGTGTGCAGCAATTTCGTTCGGACGCAAAATTTCTACTGGGATGGCACCCGAGAAAGCTTGTCCTGGCTGGGGTACTGGGGCTATGTGGTGTGGATGAATTACCCGACGGTGTATTTGATCGCGGGGGCGCTGCTCATTTTTTATTCCTATAAAGCGGAACGCCTGCTGAACACACCAAGGGAGGGTATAGAACTCATTCCTGAACAAGTCCGCTGGATCAGGCGAATCATCCTTGCATTTCGGCTCTATTTTGCTGCCATAGTTGCCATACAATTAGTCGATCTCCTTTTTTTCGACATTACCTTCAGTACCTTCTACTATTATTTCGAGCGCTTCTATTACTATCCCTTTTTTGTGGGAATGGCCGTACTGACCTATTGGTTGGGTATGGAAGGATTTAGCAGAAAAGACCAGCCTTCCCTCCTCCTCAAACCAAGACTTTCCTCGAAAGAACAAGCCCAATTCACCGAAATTGCCGACTCGCTCCGAAAATTGATGCAGGAAAAGCAGGCCTACCAAGACCCGACACTTACCCTGGCCAGTCTTGCCGAACAGCTTGAAGTCAAGCCCTATTTACTAAGCAAATGCCTCAAGGTCTGTTTCGATACAAAATTCAATGACTACCTCAACGAACTCCGGATCGAAGCACTGACCCAAATGCTTAGGGATTCCACGCATGAAAACTACACCTTGCTGGGGCTTGCCTTCGAAGCTGGATTTAATTCCAAGGCATCCTTTAACCGGGCAGTAAAAAAGCAGTTTGGGGTATCGCCCAAAGAACTGAAAGCACAGATCCATGCTGAGTTATCCAAATGAGGTTACATGGCCTCAGGATTCCTCAAAAAATCCTTATCAAATAGGTATCAATTACGAAATTGAGATGAAATACGCCCTGTTGAGCGATATGTTTGGGTATGATTTACCTAAAACAACTTTCAATGAAACCATTCACATTGCTCGTATTCATCTGCCTGTTCCTCGGATTTCACGCCTTGAGGGGACAAACAACCGATTCTTCCATTTCCACAAGCCTCATCGGCACCTGGAAGCTGGATATGACCCCGGCTGACCCTAACGATGATTATTATGAATACATGGAAATCCGGGAAATAAAAGAAGGGAATGTCAAAGGCTGGTTTTACCGATCAGAGGTCAGGATGAAATATGGCCGCCTCGATACCACCACAGGCACGGCCTATATTGCCCTGGTATCCGGCGACAGAAGCGGGGATTACAATACCACTGCCAAACTGGTCAATGGCCAACTCGAGGGTACTACTCATTCCCTGAAACGGAATTTCATTTCTGTTTGGACCGGAGTCAAAGAGTAGGAATACGCCGGCATATCCACTTTCCCCATTCTGTTACGTTTATACCCTATGCGCTTCTCTCCTTATTCCCTATGGCTTCTGCATCGCCGACCCGTCTTGATGGGAATCCTTGGATTACTTTCACGTCAATCGAAGATCACTTCTAAACATTCAGCCTCACTTTATGCGGGGCAGATTGCGGAAGAAAGGAGAGCGTTTGCATCTTTTTCCTCAACTTGTTGAGCAGATACCAACTGCCAAACAAAAAGGCCAACCGACAGATCGTCGATTGGCCTTCGTTACGGTGGTGCTTAATCATCGTCCTACTCCAACACAATTTTTTTGTTGAGTGTCTTGTCATTCTGCGTGATTGTGAGGAAATATACCCCTTTTGACTCCGCAGAGATGTCGATCTGATTTTCGTAGGTTCCAGCGAAAGTGCCTGGTTTTTCTTCATAAACTGTGCGGCCCGTCGCATCAAAAATGCGTACCGCTGCGGGTCCGTCCTCCAATGCCGTAAAGCGAAGCGTAAAACGACCATCATTCGGATTGGGAAAAAAAGACAGGTCTTCTACTGCTAATGTCCGGAGATTGCTGGCATCTGCACCGGCTTTATGAAGTGTCTGAAGGTCTGCATCGTCCAGGTCTTTGATTTCCGCCTGCAGCTTGATGATACGAATGCTCTTAACGACTTTTTTGTCTCCATTCTCATCCAGCATGAGGTCCACAGTAACTTCCTTCATCACGCCTTCGCCCTTTTCCATCGCTTCTTTCATCATCGCTTTTTGTGCTTCTGTCAGGTCTTCCCCATCTGATTTGATGATCATCATATGCTTACCATCTTCCCCTTCTATATGATGAACATCTCCGTCCTGGTTGATCCAAACATTTTCCTCGACTCCTTCTCCCTCCCCATGCTTGATCATGATTTTCACTTCTTTTCCATCCAGGTTGTGCTCGGTAGCATCCACATTCACCCAAACATGCTCCCCTTTTTCTCCATCCGCATGCTCTTCCGTATGCTTGATGATGATCATATTATGGTCGTTGCCTTCCTTATGGTCCAGGCTTGCAGGGTCGATGCCCGCTTCTTCCAGCGCTTGTTGAACTTTTGCACGTGTTGCTTCGTCTTCGATTCCACTTAGATCACCCTCTTTGAGTTTGAACACATTAATGGATTGGATGTCTTCGTTGTCCCCTTCCATATCGATGCCCATATTTTTCAAGATCACCTGTGCATCGGCTTCATCATTGACAGTCAAAACGGTATCAATCAGGGTTTTCTGGCCGTTGACCTCTTTTTCTATTTTGATGTGCATCTTTTTTTGTGCTTCCTGAGCCATTAGTCCCGTAGTGAGCAACAAACAAATTGCGAGGGTACAAGCAGTGCTGATTCGTTTCATAGTATGAGGATTTTTTGTTGTTAGCATAATTGATTACCCAAATGTACGGCCAGGCGCTACACGATTTGGTTAATGCCGAGTTAATGAGTGTTAAGGAAACGTTAATGGATTTTTGATTTACGATTTTAGAATTACGAAGTGGGAATTACGAAGGCAGATTTCAAGCATGACGAGCTTTGCCCGACCGGGATACTTTGGATTCCTCTGTGAAATGTCCGAAACTGTGGCTTCGGTTTCAGCTCCGCTTACTTATCCTTGCGCCATGCATATACCTTCTGGCTTCCGCCTCTCATTTTACTCCGTCATTTTATTTTCTCTCCTCCTTACTTTTTGGCTATCCCCCACCGCTTGGGGACAAAATAACCGCGCTGATTTTCGGCTTCGGGCACAGGCAACCGATCAGCCCCTTACCCTTGATGGCTTACTGGATGAAGACGCCTGGAAAACGGCTGATGTTGCCGATAATTTTTTCAGAATACTGCCCATCGATACGGGCTATGCAAGTGCCCAATCAGAAGTTCGGGCGTGCTACGATGCGGAGCATGTGTATTTCGCCATTATTTGCCACGATACGGTACCGGGAAAACGGCCGGTAGAATCGCTGCGCCGTGATTTTTCATTCGGTAAAAATGATAATTTCCTACTCTTTATCGACACCTATAATGACCAAACCAATGGCTTCTCGTTTGGGGCCTCAGCTGCCGGCGCACAATGGGATGGCCTGCAGGCAAATGGTGGTTTTGTATCCCTCGATTGGGACTGCAAATGGTATTCAGCTACCCAGAATTATCCTGATCGCTGGGTCGTGGAAATGGCGATTCCCTTTAAAAGCATTCGCTATGCCGAGGGCGTCAGCGAATGGGGCATTAACTTCAGTCGGCTCGATCTCAAGCAAAATGAAAAATCAAGCTGGGCACCCGTTCCGCGACAGTTCCAATCCGCAAATCTGGCTTTTACCGGCACCCTCGCTTTTGATTCTCCGCCTCCCAAAACAGGGACGCATTTTTCCCTGATTCCCTATGCTGCGGGACAGGTATCAAAAGACTTTGAAAAAGGAGAAGACGCGGACTGGGGCGGAGGTGTGGGCGCAGATGCAAAAATCACCCTCTCTACCTCTTTGAACCTTGACCTGACCCTCAATCCCGATTTTTCACAAGTAGAAGTCGATCGACAGGTAACAAACCTCTCTCGGTTTGAGCTGTTTTTTCCGGAGCGACGGCAGTTTTTTCTGGAGAACAGCGATCTGTTCGCAAATTTGGGATCTTCGGGTATTCGGCCTTTTTTCTCCCGGCGAATCGGATTGGACAGCCCCGTCCAGGCGGGTGC
>CAYGTH010000119.1:4417-16818 GCA_964352745.1 uncultured Bacteroidia bacterium | reverse complement strand
CACGCACAGGCAAGTGAGCCGGACGGTGGGGGACAGCAAGCGCAGCGCGCAGGGGAAAACTGGGTCAGCGCGAAAGGATGTCCCGCCGGATCGGAATCCGGCTATAGCAGACTGCCAGCGGTACGAAGTTAACCTGTAAACTACGTCAGGATATCCTTTACCACATGACCGTGCACATCTGTCAATCGATATCTTCTCCCCTGATGTTTAAAGATAAAGCGCTCGTGATCGATTCCCAGCAAGTGCATTAACGTCGCCTGGAAATCGTGAACATGAACGGGATTCGTTTCGGGATTAAACCCAAACTCATCGGAAGTGCCGTAGCTAATTCCGGGTTTTACCCCTGCGCCTGCCATCCACAGGGAAAATACATAGGGGTGATGGTCGCGTCCCCAGACTTTGGTTTCTTCAATGCGTCCTTGTAAAAATGGCGTACGCCCGAATTCTCCGCCCCAAATCACCAGCGTATCTTCCAATAAACCCCTTTGTTTGAGGTCTTTGACCAGTGCTGCACTAGGGGCATCGGTGTCGTCGCATTGGATTTTTAATTGGTGATTGAGGTTTTTGTGCTGATCCCAACCTGCGTGCATGCATTGGACAAAGCGGGTTCCTCTTTCGATCAATCGCCTTGCCATTAAGCAGTTATAGGCAAAACTCCCCTGTCGTGTGACATCGGGGCCATACATATCCAAAATGTGGGCGGGTTCATCCGAAAGGTCCGTGAGTTCAGGCACACTCATTTGCATTTGATAGGCCATTTCGTATTGAGAAATACGCGTACTGATCTCAGGATCGCCATAAGCGGCCAGGTTTTGTTCATTGAGTGCTGATATGCCATCCAGGATGCTCCGCCTCATTTTTCTGTCCATTCCTTTGGGATCACTCAAATACAAAACAGGGTCTCCTCCTCCCCGAAACTTTACCCCTTGAAATTTGCTGGGTAAAAACCCACTTCCCCAATAGAAGTCGTAAAATATCTGGCCGCAACTAGCCTCTTTATCCCGTGAGGTCATGACGACAAATCCCGGTAAGTTGTCTGACATACTCCCCAGGCCATAGGTCAGCCAGGAACCTATGCTGGGCCTTCCTGCCATATTCGAGCCAGTTAGAAAAAAAGTGATAGCAGGCGCATGATTGACCTCCTCGGTGTGCATGGATTTGATAAAGCATAACTCGTCCGCTATTTCCGCCGTTCGGGGCATAAAATCGGATACCCAGGCACCGCTATTTCCATGTTGACTGAAATTGGAGATTTCGCCTATTACAGGTCGATTGACCTGTTTGCCGGTCATGGTGCTGAATCGCTTGCCATAAATCAATTCATCGGGAATTTGCCGACCATGCCATTGTCTCAATTTGGGTTTGTAATCAAACAAATCAACATGAGAAGGGGCTCCATTCTGGAATAAATATATTACCCTTTTCGCTTTCGGAGCGAAATGCGGAAGATTGAGTCCATTGCCAGCCGGGAAGCCTGTATTTTTTGCCTGCAATAAAGAGGGGTTGAGTAGAGAGCCCAAAGCCAGGGAACCTATCCCCAGCGCCGCTTTACTAAAAAAATGACGACGGGTAATCGAGGCATTGTGTGCTTGCAGGGGGTTCATAGGCTAATAATTATTGCTTTGATAAGACCTCATCCAAATTCAATATCATTGAACAAAAAGCGGTATAGGTAGCTTGTTCGACTGGGTCTAGTTGTTCGTTTTGGCGATAGGCGCCTACTCGTACAAATTCCACCGCTGAATCGGGTTTGGTTTCAAATTGTACCTGGAACTGTTGGAGTTGTTCGTTCAAAATTTCTTCCTCTGTAGGGGTAGGCAGACGAGAGGTTGCCAGCCGAAAGGCAAATTTCATGCGGGCAGCCGCATCCGTTTCAGCCAATAAAACCTTTTCCGCCATGACCCTTGCTGCTTCCAGAAAGGTTATGTCATTTAGGGTTATCAGGGCGTGTTGGGGAGAGTTGGTCAGGCTGGGTTTTACGGAACAAACCTGCCGGGTCGAGTTGTCAAATAGCATAGTAGGGCCCACAATTCTCCGCCAAAAGGTATAAATCGTCCGACGATACAAAGCATTTCCTTCGTCCTGCTGATACCGGATTTTTCCAAAAGTGGCTTCTGACCACACGCCTTCCGGTTGGTAGGGTTTTACCGGAAGACCTCCTATGGTATCATGGAGCAGGCCACTGATGGCAAGCGCCTGATCCCGGATCATCCAGGCAGGCATACGATGCCGGGGACTTCTGCCCAGTAGCTTGTTTTCGGGATCGATCTCCAACAACTCCTTACTTATTCTGGCAGATTGTTGATAGGTGTGGCTCAGAACGATTTGCTTGATTAAGGCTTTAACATCCCAGCCCTGTTCTACGAAATCTACGGCTAGCCAATCCAATAATTCCGGATGGGAAGGCAGACTTCCCTGAGTCCCGAAATCATCCGAAGTTTTCACCAATCCTTTCCCAAACAGAACCTGCCAAAAACGATTGACCGTCACCCGGGCAGTTAGGGGATGTTCGGGCGTCACCAGCCATTGTGCTAAGGCTAACCTGTTCTTAGGCGCGTCTTCAGGAAGAGGGGGCAAGATGCTGGGAACGCCCATGCTAACCTGGATGCCTGTGGGTTTGTCGTACGTACCGCGATTGAGGATAAAGGTGGGGCGGTGCCGATCGATTTCATCCATCACCATCACTTGCAGATTCTTTGATCCCTGGCGGTTTTTAGTATTGTGGGCAGTCCTTAGCTTGTCTAATAATTCAGCGTAGTGCGCATCGACGGTTTTAAACGATCGGGCTAAGAGGCCAATGTAGTAGGGATTTCGTTTTTCCGGTGCAAAAGTCAGCGCATACAAATCATCCCCATTTAAGTCTTTGGCATTAGGAGAATCTGCTGCTACTCCTGTTTCGCTTGGAAAGAGTTGACGTTCGTATGTGCTTACTTCCTGACTTATTTCATCGACAAAGACCTGCAAAGCCGTTACTTTTTCCTGTTCCATAGGAGAACTCAGGTCCAGGACCGGGGGAATCATGCCATTGCCATTCAGGCCTGTTTCTGAAGTCTGATTAAAGTAATCGTAGAATTGGAAATATTCTTTTTGGGTAAGGGGATCAAATTTATGGTCATGACAACGGGTGCAATTAAGCGTCAGGCCCATAAAGACCGTACCGGTGGTTTCCACTCTGTCAAAGACATTCTCTACACGTGTTTCTTCTGGAATCCGGCCCCCTTCGCCATTATACATGTGGTTGCGATTGAAGGCAGTGGCTAATATTTGTTCATCCGTAGCATTCGGAAGTAAGTCCCCCGCCAATTGTTCAATCGTAAATTGGTCATAGGGCATATTGTTGTTAATCGCTCGGATGACCCAGTCTCTCCAGGGCCACATTTTTCGGGTTGGGTCCCCTTGAAAGCCATTGGTATCGGCATACCGAGCTGCATCCAACCAAACCCAGGCCCAGCGTTCGCCAAATGCAGGAGAGGCAATTACGCGATTCACCACTTCTTCAAATGCGTTTTCACGCTCATCCTGTATGAACGCATCTACTGCTGCTAAATCCGGAGGGAGCCCTGTCAGGTCCAGGGTTACGCGTCTGATCAAGGTGGCTTTATCTGCTTTTTCCGCAAAGGTCAAGCCCTCTTTTTCGAGCTTCGCAAGCACAAAGCGATCAATAGGATTTTGGATAAGGGTTGATTGCTGTACCGGGGGCAAACCTGCTTTGTGCGGCGGCAAAAATGCCCAGTGCTCCTTCCATTCCGCTCCTTGCGCTATCCATTTTACCAAAATGGCTTTTTCAGTAGCAGAAAGCGCCATTTTGGATGCTGGCGTAGGCATCAATATTTCAGGATCCGTGGATAAAACCCGATGAATGAGTTCACTCTTAAAGGGTTGTTTCGGTACAATAGCGTGAAGGCCGCTCTCGGTCAATGCAGTCAATGCTTCTGTTTCTACATCCAGCCGCAAATCCGCTTTTCGTGCTTTTTCGTCAGGGCCATGACAAGCAAAGCAACGATCAGAGAGGATGGGCCGAACATGAAAATTGAAATCTATGGTAGCAGGTAAGTCCTGATACGCTTGCTCAACTTCCGAGGGTAAGGGCTGACCACATGCGCAGATCAGGCAAAGGCAGGCAGATAGGAAATATTTTATGGGGACAACCATAGCCAGTATTTTGTATCAAAATATCATTTTTCAAGCATTATTTGTGTGTAGGCTCCTTGATTTTAACAGGGCAGGGCTTCAGGAGGGGAATTCTTGTTGAATTCAGTTCCTACATGCATCGGGGGGATAGCGCGGGTCAGGTATTTGCCAGATACCCAAAATAAGACCATCGAGGAAATAGAAATTCCTCTCGGTAGGATAATCGAATAGGCGCCCAATTCTCTGTAATTCAGGATTTTCTTAGCCCCGATGCGTGTTTTTTCCGAAAGCGGGAAGGCGATTCCTGCTTGAATTTATAGAACTGTTTGTAAAAAAACGGGAGGGATTCATATCCGCATGCATATCCGATTTGCGTAATCGACCAATCTGTGTCGATGAGCATGCGACCCGCTACATTAATCCTGTATTCATTGAGAAAAGTGAAAAATGGCCGCCCCATCATTTTACTGAAAAACCTGGAAAAAGACTGCTCAGACATACTGACCAAATCTGCCAACTCCCTGAGATATATTTTTCGGGAATACGCTGTCGCAACAAAATCATGTATCCTCGCCATCCGGCTGCTGAATTCAGGCGGGATATCCTGATCAAAGCGGGATTCGGACAAGGTTGAGTATGTGCAGGCCGACAGTTTGAGCAGGAGCGTCAGCAGTTCCAGGTATAAGTCTGGTCCCTGAAGAGAAGGCATTTTCTCCAGCATCGGTACAAATGCACCAACCTCATGCGTCTGAAAAGCAATTCCCCATGAAGCTGTTTTTAGTAAATCAAATAAAGGCATGAGTTCTGGTACACGGGAAAAGATGTTGTTATTCCACTGGATTACGGTTGATTGAGCCTGCTCAGAAGATGCTTCATGGTTTTTCCAGCAGTGCGGCAGGTTTGCGCCTAATAAAACCCATTCTCCAGGTTCGTATGGGCCTACATAATCCCCGATAAAACGGGTGCCTATACTTCCTCTGATATAGGTCAACTCATATTGCGGATGAAAATGCCAGGGGGCGTTAAAATCCTTATTCGCATAGTGGAATGCCAGAATGGAGTTCCCGCCTCCCAATTCAACTTGTTCCAGTTCTGGCTTCATGGATAGTTTATTTTGTCCTGTTATTGATCATTTTTAGTGATCGAAGTACATAATAGGTAATTTTTTGATCAAAATAGGCAAAGTATATGGATCGGGATATTCAGATACTTGTAACATGGAAACCATAACCAACCCCGACCTTTCCCATCAGCATCAGTTGATCGGTGATATGTTCCCAAGGCTTTCGGAGAAAGAAATTTGGGACGCATTCAAATTGTCAGACGAGCAGGTTGACTTCTTTAACGAGAACGGCTACCTGGCGAATGTCAAAATCCTGGACGAAGACCAGGTAGAAAAATTACGTACTGAACTGGATGAAATTATAGATCCCGGACATCCGCAGCACGATTTATTCTATGAATTTCATTCCAATGAATCTGGAGATCCGAATTCCGTATTGTTCCATTCTCTTGGGCACTGGCGAATCACAGAAGGGTTTCACGATATCCTGTGGAATCCCCGGTTTGTCGTTGCTGCCGCTCAGTTACTGGGCACCCGGACCGTAAGGTTTTGGCACGATCAATTATTTTGTAAACCCGCGCGGCATGGTGGAGTAGTAGCCTGGCATCAGGATTATAGCTACTGGACGCGGACTTCTCCTATGCAGCACCTTACCTGCTGGGTAGGACTCGATGACGCGACGGTAGATAATGGGTGCCTGAACTACATTCCTCAAAGCCATAAGTGGCCATTGTTAGACCGGATTGACCTGGCCGGAAATATGGATAGCCTGAAAGATCATTTGACGGAATCGCAAAAGGAGGAGTATGACAAAAAGGTAGCGATTGAAATGAAAAAAGGATATGGTGCTTTTCATCACCCCTTGATGGTGCATGGTTCCTACGAAAACAGGTCGGAAATGTCCAGGAGAGCATTTGTACTGAATGTATTTGCGGAGGGAACCAGGTCTGAGTCAAATGAAGAAATCCTGATGGGAGTCCCGCCAATCCCAAGTGGCCAAAAAATGGAAGGGCAGTTTTTTCCCGTTTTGTTTGAGGTGGAAAAATTGTGATTTTCAGCCGAATATTATAATCATATGCAACCTATCCCACAACAGGCGATGACATCGGGTATCATGCAGAAAATAGCTGATTCTGGTGTTGTTGCCGTTCTCGTCATTGATGAATTACAGCATGCAATTCCCCTGGCGAAAGCCCTGCTTAGCGGTGGCGTTGATGCCATTGAGCTGACGCTTCGCACTCCTGTGGCCCTGGACGCAGGACGAGCCATCAAAAAAGAAGTCCCGGAAATTACCCTGGGTTTTGGTACTGTACTCACTGTAGATCAGGTGGCGGCGGTGAAAGATGCGGGTGCCGACTTTGCAGTAGCGCCGGGATGTAATCCCAAAGTCATTGCAGCAGCGCATAAACAGGGATTGTCATTCGCTCCGGGAATCATGACGCCTTCGGACATCGAAATAGCCGTGGAACAAGGCTGTCGGGTGCTTAAGTACTTCCCTGCTGAAACTTCGGGCGGTATGAAGCACCTGTCCAGTATGGCATCTCCTTATCAATATTTGGGCTTGAGATTTATTCCCTTGGGTGGCTTGAACATCGGAAACGCCGGGACCTACCTTGAGTCCCCTTTGATAACGGCAATCGGAGGTTCATGGCTCGCAAAACGTCCCCTGATCCAGGCTGGAAATTGGGAGGCCATCACGGGTAATGCTCAGGAAATCAGGACGTTAATTAATCAAGTCCGAAAAAAAGCATAGAACTGCTCGTAACATTTGGAGCAATCATGGTACTATTTGCCTAACTCTTTATTCACCTGCGCCAGGAATTTCTTCATGCCGATATAGGCATCGGGACTTCCTTTGAAATTGCTGGTGATATAGGCATCTCCGGTCTGGAGATCGCGGATATAGAAATAATAATGAATTTGTGAATTTCGGTTGGAAAACATCCGATTAGCACTATCAAATTTTTCAAATGCCGGGACCATTGCTTCTCTTTTGGGGCCCTTCATTTGTTTGGGCATCCAGACCAGATCGAGAAAGTACCGGTACCCTTCGGCTTTGAAAGCTTCAACCTGCTGGAGGTTGGCCATTTTGTATTCAAAGGGATATTTGCCATCAAAAATTTCTTTGATCGTCGTATTGCCTGTTTTGGCAGATCGATTGACACTGAGGGCCCACTTCCGCTTTTTGGGATGCATCACCTCTTCCATGTCGATCATGTCATACCGGGGAATGAGGAGTTTCCCCGCTTCGAGATCCTTGGGTATGCCTGTTATGATTTCATTGACAATGGGATCTTCCTGAAAAGCGGAAGCGGCGTGATGAGAATCAGTAGGGGAGAATGCAGTAAGCCAAATTGCCAGGCTGGCAAAGAATGTCTGGAGCATAGATGTCTTTTTGCTCTAACATACAATAATTATAAGAAATGTGAAGAGGGCCCCATGTTAGTATTCCCACAATTCTGCCTCTTGAACGCGCTTATCCTGGGGGGGCGTATCTAATAATTGTTGCATGCGGTTATTGACCTTGACCCGGAGGGCGAGGTTGAGTTTTCGCTCCAGAAATTCCTTCGCAGTAAGGATATCGCTACCGTGGTTGGGGAGTTGGATGGTCATTTGATCCAGGAAATAACTGACTTCCTCGTAAGGGAAAATGACCATGGCCTTCGGGCCTTTGATATTGTTAGGATCAAACCAAATTAATCGCAAAAACCGTATCCGGACAAAATATTTGGAGTCTTTAGCTGAAAAACCCTCGTCCACAATCAGGTCCAGGTATTCACTCATCCACTCTCCCCCCATTTCATTGAGGTCCATAAACCGTCCCTGACTGGGGTCCATTCCTGAGAGCGTCATGAGGTCTCGTTTCAATTGCGCATAATCATAGCCGCCTTTCAAGCTGTCCGGATAGTAGCCATTGATATCATTTAGGCGCAATGCTTCCATCAGAAGATTGATGATCCCGACTTGGTGGGTAATACCGGACTGGCTTTCAAAACTACCCGAAACAGGCTTGGCATAGAGGAGATGATCAAAATGGGGGGTTAGAAATGGCACGCGCAGCAGCGACTTATTTCGATAGAAATCTTTTCGGGGGATAATACGTGTTGCATGATTGATGACCGGCCGGGGTTTTTCGACGTGAATATATTCGATTTCCAGGCTGTCAAATTGAGCCAAAAGCAGGGAAGGGGAACTACATATAAAGAGAACCAGCAGAGGGAGACAGTACCGCAGCATATACAGAATAATTAAAATAGCTCAAACCAAATACAAAAAGGGGTAAAGCTTTATTCCATATAAACTATATTCGAAAGTGAAGCCTGAGCGCGTGGTTATTGTCAAGCCTGGATCATATTCAAAAATACTGGTTTCCCGCATGTTATCAAATACAAATTCTGAACCAAACAGGAAATTAATGAAAGAAAACCTGAGTAGCACCATTTCCAAATCGGCCAGGATCAGCAGATTCAAATGATTTTACATGCGGGGTATTGCGTAAATGCTCCCGTACGGTTTTACGCAGCGTGCCTACGCCTACGCCATGAATCACGATCATGGAAGACCACTGTTCTGTCAGGGCTTCGGTGAGTGCCTTATCCAAATGAGCCAATTGTGTCTTGAGCATGTCAGAGGCGATCATTTCGTGGGGGCGATCTACCAATTCTTCAATGTGTAAATCAAGGACGGGTTCTGGCTTGTCGATCTTAGGTGTATCCTGCTTGCGGATTCTGATAAACTCCGTTTCCTCAATTGCTTTGATATCTTCTACTTGCGGATCCTCCCGGAGAGACAGAATCCAACCTCTACGGTCCAGTGCGACAATATCAGTTGGCTTCTGGCTGAGGATATCTTTCCTCCAGGGTAATTCCTGCGACCAGGGAGAATGAGGATGTCCTTTTCCATTTACATAAGCAAGCACCTGGAAGTAAAAGGAGCGAATGTCGGAAAGCCCTACCTGGCTGACTTCCATCAGTCGATTAAAAGAACCACTGGAAAGCTGGCCTTGAGCGATGCCTGTATATTTATTCCGTTGCTTCATGTAGCAGGTATACAGAATATCGGCTGGCTCTGGATTGATCAGGATTAATTCAAAGAAGTCTTCTTTACTGGGGACAATGGCCAGGCTCAGATCAAAAAGACTGGCACCCATTGTCTTGACACGTTCGGCTCCGGACGTATCTTCCTGCGCTACCGGGGAGGAAGATACTGTCATAAACCGTGTCTCACTACTGTCAATGGCAATGATCTCCGAAACATGGACGTCAATTGGGAAATCGTCCCCTAAATCTACTTCAACATGGTTCTTGTCGATAAGACTGGTAATTACCCCTTCTCCTGAATCATGTAACAAGCGTACTTTTTGCCCAATCCGATATTGCATAAATCCTGTTGTTAAATCTGCTTACAAGCTAGCAAGGGACGTTGACTTTCGCAATGGAAAACCTGCTTTCCATTGTCTGGACAATGGTTAGGCGGGTGATATGATTCAGGAAAATGCACATGTCCTTCATTCGAAAATACCTTCTGTGTATCTTATATTTCTGGTATGGAAATAATAAAACCGTTCATGCGCTATAAATGACCGTTCGCGCATCCATAATGACCGTTCATGCAATGTTTTGAAACTTGCATGTCAAAAATGGCGTTTTTTGTATCAAGTTTCACAGACCAAATACTATGCGTTTATCAAATCATACATATTGTCTCTTTAGTCAGCGGATATTGACCAACTCGATTGAGGTGGGCAAGCAAGATCCGGGGCTGTTTGGGCGTGTGCTAAGGCATGAATGATACTGAATTGTATTATCTCCTCACGCGCCCGGACTGAAACAGTTCGGGTTTTTTTGTGTCCAAAAGGAAGCTTCGCTTCTGACACAAATTTGCTGACAACATCATATTTGGTTGATAACCAACGAAATAAGTGGTAGGACTGATTAGAATCAGCATGGGAGAGCTATGCCCAATTCTGAGAGATCGGTTACGGATCACGCAAAAACAGAACTGCCGAGCCTTGCGGATACATACGCGCAAGCCCGGTAAGGGAACTCGTGCCATACACGCACACAGATATGTAACATAGTACTTTTTGCCAAAACCATGACAGGTTTGGAAGGGGAAATTAATGGCTGAAAACTACTATAAGTGCCAGGCGAAAACTCGTCTGAAAGGAAATTAATTTAAAAATACTTAAAAATGTCACATGATGAAAATTAATACCCTTTCAAAAAACAGACGGGAGACGACAGATTATGAGAGAGGCAGGGTCTATCGATTGGGGCAAAAAGAGGCACTATATGCTGCGGTTGTAGCTTCCTCACTCGAAAAAACCTACGATGAGGCAACTGGAAAACGACTGGAACGCATTCGGAATCTGATCTATGATATTGCGAGAGAAGATCCCGGTTTTGTTGCCAAACTCGCGGTGTATACCCGGGAAAAGATGCACTTGCGTAGGCTGCCACTGATATTGGTCGCAGAATTGGCGAGGGTTCACAATGGGGATGATCTGGTAAGACGGACAAGTGCACGGGTCATACAGCGTGTAGATGAAATAGCAGAATTGTTGGCCTATTACCAACAGAGTAACGGAAGGACAGGTAGCAAGAAGTTGCATAAACTGTCCAAACAGCTACAGCGCGGAATAGCCGATTCATTTAACAAGTTCGATGAATATCAATTTGCCAAATGTAACCGGTCCCAGGAAATAAAATTGCGAGATGCACTCTTCCTGGTACATCCAAAGGCAAAAAATGTGCAGCAGCAAGTGCTCTTTGATAAGATTGTTTCTAATAGCCTGGAACTGCCCGATACCCGGCAAACAGATGCGTATTTCATCTCAAACCGGTCGGACAATATATTCGGTGTAATAGCTGACATCGAAACCGGGGAAACTGCTATTCAGAAGATTGAGAGCGTCGAGATATAATTGTTCGTGTGAGTTTTTTGTGGAGTCAATCCGCCAGGGAATTCGCTCTGGCGGCCTCTCCCTCCTGTTAAGGCTCAAGCGACTACATACTATTGTCTGATATCTAATTTACTTGCTCATGAACCCAGAATACTTAGTCGAGATGAAGCCTTCTCGTATTCAGCGCCAAAAACGCAGGGACAAGCGATTGGCAGAAGAGTTGATCGAATGTTATCGGCATGGAGCCAGGTGGGGAAGGGGTAAGCAGCGCCACAAACAACGGGCTCACAGAAATGAGTTTGAGCAGGCGCGCAACAAAGAAGGCATGAAGCTGATGCATAAGGGAGGGAGTAAATATTTCGATGACAACCTGCCGCCGCTGGTTCGGTTTCTGAACAGTCAGCAAGGCAAGCATTGGAATGGTATTTATGCCCGATTGAGTCGAAGCCTTGATCGAAATACTACCAGCGGATTGCATGTCTTTCAACACCTGGAGGAGATGCTCTACGAAAAAGTGGAGATCGTGAAAGAAGGAAAAGAAACGGTTATATATGGCAATTCACCCTTTGGCGGTAGAAGAGCTTTGTATTCGACTGAAAAACGACCCGCATTCTATGTACATCCAAAGTCTGGTGTACTCATGAAAGCTCCCAGACGGATGACAAAAGACTGGGAATAGCGGATCAGGGAGACAATCTGAAATAAAAAGGTAGCAATCGCTACATAACTGGGGCTTGGTCCAGCGGATAGGACGCCTGATTGTCAATCAGGAGGTGGCGGGTTCGATTCCCGTAGTCCCTGCAAGCGGATCGCGAGATCCGAATGGGAGAGGTATGTGTACACGATTGTGAGGGGATTCCCTCCTGGCACCGCGCCAGGAAACGATATTTGACGTACTGGTTTTGGCACAAATACGCCGTCGCTTAAAGGATTAAAAGCATCCCGACAAGATCGGGGAGATGTGGGTTCGATTCCCACCGGCGTATCTATGAGTTAATAGCTGAGAGGGAAGAGTTAGTAGTTGAATTTTCAAATGCTGCTTCTCTTAAGGCTTTGTTTTGTTTGACCGTTTGAGGTTCGAGGGGTTTGAAGGATAAACTTTTGAGTTTGATCCTTGAGTTTGAACTTGAATTTTCATCACCACCTGTCTCAGATCTTCAATCTTTCTTCTTCCATCTAATCTCTTTCTTCTCTCCTCTCCCCGGGCCGGTAGCTTAACGGTAAAGCCCCCGACTGTTAATCGGTGAGATGCAGGTTCGAATCCTGCCTGTCCCGCCCGCGCTATTGTCGGATTCCGATCCG
>CAYGTH010000119.1:1514-4317 GCA_964352745.1 uncultured Bacteroidia bacterium | reverse complement strand
TCGGATTCCGATCCGGCAATTACCCATCGATCTGTAACTCAATTGGCAGAGTACCTGACTTTTAATCAGGGAGCTGAAGGTTCAAATCCTTCCAGATCGACATATCAGGTTGTAGCTTAATACGTGCAAAGTCCTGGACTTGGACTCCAGTGGATGTAGGTTCAACTCCTACCAACCTGACACTTTATTAGCCAGGAAAGTCATTATGATGTTACAGGGGAACCATCCTTTCTTTCGCTATAAGCCGGACCCGGATTCGGCACCTTTTATCCGTATTAGCCTTTGTAGTTCAGTGGCAGAACGTTCGTCAGGAATGTAAGACGAAAGGTCGGGGGTTCGATTCCTCCCGAAGGCTCTGGTAGAGAATAGAAGTTAGATATTAGTATTCAGTATGTATGTTGCTGATTAACGGAAGGTTAAGGTCTTTTGTCTAAAATCTAAAATCTTCTTCACTCCCTTGTAGCTCAATTGGCAGAGCACCGGTCTTGTAAACCGAAGGTTGTGGGTTCGACGCCCATCGAGGGATCGCCTTTTGTCTAATATCTTTCTTCTTTCCTCTTATTATATGGAACTGAAGCTCAACAGGTAGAGCGCTTGTTTGAAGCACAAGAGGTAACTGGTTCGATTCCAGTCAGTTCCACAATTGCCTGTGTACGCTAATCGGTAATGCGGTTCTGTTTAAGCCGGAATGTTTGGGGGTTCGACTCCCTCCGCAGGTACAAAGGATCAAAGTATAAATCGCCTATGTACGCTAACTGGCAATGAAGCCTTGCTCAAAACAAGGTGTTTGGGGGTTCAACTCCCTCCATAGGTACGACCTTGGAAGGTAGCCGAATACGGTTTGCCGGGCCTCACTGCTAATGAGTGCCTCCTGAAAAGGAGATGTGGGTTCGAATCCCACGCCTTCCGCTTGGGGGAGAAAAAAGAAAGAAGATAAAAGAGGAAAGAAGAAAGAAAGGAAAGAGGAGTCCGTGAAGAAACGACTTGCAGCATGCACAGTCTGGCATCTTCCGTCTAAAATCTTTCATCTTTTTTCTCCCAAATGCCCAGATGGCGCAACAGGCAGACGCACCGGTCTTAGAAACCGGGGATGGGGGTTCGAATCCCTCTCTGGGTACATCTTATAGAGGTCGCAAGCAATTTGCAGCATGGGAATATTTCCCGACAGGCACCTGCTTCAGGCCTGAAACACATACCATAGCGGGGTAGGGAAGAGGCCCATCCCGTCAGTCTCATAAGCTGAAGACGCTGGTTCGAATCCGGCTCCCGCTACAATTTGAATGTACGAAGAAAGCATGGGGGTGCGCCGAAGTAGGAGAGTTCCCGGTTTACCGGGATAAATCCGTTGCCACGCGCTGAGCAGGTTCGAATCCTGCCACCTCTACTATAAGGCTAAGGAAAAGCCTGGATCAACTATCCTAATCTGCTGATTAACAGAAGGTTATTGTCTGGAGTCTGACATCTCTAATCTGTCCTCTTACTTATGCAGTAGCAAAAAATTCACGTGGAATCCTGGTCGTACGATTCTTCAGCATCTGAATTATTTCAGCTTCTGATTGCCAGGTATTCCCAATGTTGACCACATGGCGTGCCAGTAAGTCATACCGTTTCCGCATGAGGTAAATGAAGATGATAAGAAAATCGATTCCTTCAAAAATGAGGGCTTCGTTTTCGATGTAGGATTCCAGGTTATCCCGAAAATGGTTGGGATGCTCAGTCCAGTGCATCGTCGGTTTGATGTGATGACTGATGTGATAGCCATCATTCCAGCATTTGTGATTGTATTTCACATTGATGCAGGTAATGCTGCTTTTGTAGAGGTTCTCCGGTTGTTCGGGATCGATAAATGCATGCTGCGTCCAGTTTCCCAGCATCATAATGAGTCGTGAAATCAGGAAAGGGAGGATGAAGACCATAAAGGTGGCCGGGAGATTGATAAAAGAAAGCCCGATGCAAAAGGCGAAGAAAAACCCTTCTCCGAATACCAATTTCCGGAATAGTTTGGTGCGATTTCTTTTGTAAAAATACCCGGCGGTACGGGCCAGCCCGATGAAAACAAAATCCAGAAAGTATCTCATAAAGCCACTCACGCTGTCCCGCTGATAAAACATAGTCGTGCTTTCATCTTCTTCGAGGTTGTTCTCGGGGTGATGCATGCCAATATGATGCGCGAAATAGGTCTCTGGTGTTTGGCCAAAAAACAGCCCTACGAACCAGGGTAGATAGAGGTTGGCGGCGCTGTATTCTTTCTTAAACCATTTGCGGTGGCTGGTGCAGTGCAGCATCAAGCCAAAAGGGCCTTTGAAAATGAAATTATTCATTACAAAATAAACGCCCGAAAGCATCCACCAGATGACGCCATCTACGAATGGCATATAGAGGAGTAAGCCGATCGGGATCATGAAAAAAGTGATCTGCAAAGTGAGGTAGATAAAGGGCAAATCGCGCTTATCACGAAGGAGGCTTATTGCAAAATGGTCAAAGGCAGAGTAATCCTGACGCGGTACAAATACCGGATCAGTGATTTCAGCAAGTGTTTTCATTCGGGGAATAAGGTTAGGAAAATGAGCCGTGAAGTGGGAGGAGAGTTGTACCCCGTCGCCACCATTTCATATTCGAAAATAAGCACAAATTTGGAGAATCAAACCCAGGTAACCGTATTTGAATTTTTACTGGACTGACTAGCAGGTATTTGAATGAATAATTTTTCCGGAAGGTAAAGCAGCTGCATGGGCGGCGACTGGTCTTGAAAACCAGGTTTCCGAAAGGGATGGGGTTCGATTCCTCTGCCTTCCGCCAGTGA
>CAYGTH010000119.1:0-1414 GCA_964352745.1 uncultured Bacteroidia bacterium | reverse complement strand
TCAAACCCGTAGCTCAGTCGGTCAAGAGCACCTGTCTTATACACAGAAGGCCGTGGGTTCGAGCCCCACCGGGTTTACCTTGGAAGAAAAACGCTTGCCACAGGCACTCTTTCTTCTTCCCTCTTCCTTCTTTCATCTATCAAACAGATCCGTAACTCAGCTGGCCAAGAGTGCCTCTTTTACACGGAGGAAGTCGCAGGTTCGAATCCTGCCGGATCTACTTTTTTAGGGCTCCCATGTTCCAAGGCGCTGGCGAGCTTGTCTTGCACACAAGCTGCGGTGGGTTCGATTCCCACGGGGTCCACCAGGGAGAGTTAAAAGTTGAGCGTTTGGAGTTAGAAGTTGTGACGCTTAACTCCAGACTTCCAATTGTTAACTCTCTCTTTTACACCACGTGCCGGGCACAGGCAGGTCTCCAAAACCCGCCTTGCGAAGTTCGATTCTTCGGTGGTGTGCGAAGTAGTTAAAAGTTGGAAACGGTTAGGGCTGGACGCTTAACTCCAGACTCTCAACTCTTAACTTCCCCAAGTGCCGGTGGCAGAGTGGTCAAATGCATCGGACTGCAAATCCGAATTGTCGAGGGTTCGAATCCCTCCCGGCACTCTTATGAAGATCAGTTAAGAGTTGGGAGTTAAAAGTTGATTCTTAACTCAAAACTCTGAACTTTTCACTCTTAACTCTCCCCCGGATCTGTAGCTTAACGGAAAAGCATCCGGCTTCTAACCGGATAGATGTGAGTTCGAGTCTTACCAGATTCTCATGGCGTTCCGTAGAAATGGGATCCTTCAATTGATTTTGCGTCAATTTGCAGCCCCTTTTCGCTTGTTGCCGCCTTCCAAGACCTTTAGCACAAGGTAGTGCGCTCCGACTCTGAATTGGGGAGGTGTGAGTTCGAGTCTCACGAGGTCTTCCGGTATCTGTATGTTAAGGGCAAACTCCCGGGTCGTGACCCCGGTGAATGCGGGTTCGAATCCCGTCGGATACCCAAATGAGAGTTAAGAGTTGGGAGTTACCCGCTTCGGGTTTGCACTTGAATTTGCACTTGAGTTTGAAATTCAAGTTATCGAAATCTGACTTCTGTCTCTTCTTTCTTCTTCCCTCTAATATCTTCTGTCTTCTTCGACGCGGTAGTTTAAATCGGAATAGAACACCGGACTTTCACTCCGGTAGATGCGGGTTCGAGTCCCGTCCGCGTTACTTTTTTTCAGGACCTGTAGCTTAATGAAGAGCGCCTGGCTTCGAACCAGGCAGGTGTGAGTTCAAGTCTCACCGGGTCTTCCATTGAGGGATTGCTATTTGTTTGATTCATGAGAGGGTTATGCCTTTCGTCTGACATCTGACATCAAGCATCTTCCCCCCCATTGACATGTAGCTCAACCGGTAGAGCTTCGCCCTGATACGGCGACGGTTCCAG
>CAYGTH010000118.1:0-16831 GCA_964352745.1 uncultured Bacteroidia bacterium | reverse complement strand
TCGCCCCCAACAAAATCAGCTAAAATCCGAACAAGAGGTATCTAGTTGTCCGAGAACCGAACTCCCTATGAAACTCTTTTTATTCTTGGCATTTCTCCTCTTTTTTTCGTTTTCGCAAGAAGCCATCGGGCAGGAATACTATTCCGTGGTAGCTTCCAGTGGCCTGATTGTCCGGGAACAGCCGGACAGGCATGCAGAACGAATCGGTAAGTTTGCGGCAGGAGCAGATGTCGTGCTCATCGAAAAAACCGACAAAACCCTGGAAATTCAGGATGCGGGCGAAACCGTCAAAGGACATTGGTATAAAGTTCGGTCGCAGCAGTTGGAAGGCTATGTGTTTAGCGGGTATCTGTGCGCCAAGACCTATAATCCGGAACATCTGGTAGGTTGCGACGAGGACTATGGTACCTGCAACACCCTCATTTCTCTGGATGGCACAGATATAAGCATTTACAATTTCCAAACAGAATTACGCGAACCCACGAAGGATTCGGTGATCCTCCACGAAGCGGTATTCAATGAAATCGGCGATCAAATCATCCAAATTTCCCCCAAGGAGGCGGGCACAACTATCCGGGTGTATTATGCGCGATATGAAATGCTCAATGCATGGGGCGGCGAAAAAAATGAGCAGGGCATTATTCCCAAATGGAGCGGGCACGAACCCTATGTTGAACTGAAGCCCCACAACAACAACTTTTTCAGAATCCCCCTTACTGATTATGAAGCGGTACGGGAAGCGCGAGCCACAAAAATGGGCCTGGAACGATCCCCCGATTGGGAGCAATCCAGCGAAGGAGGCTGGTATCCCCGATATGTCTATCAGGGCCTGATTGTGCCGTATGAAATCAACGCCGTGCTCCTCAAAGTAGTGCTCAATGTCCCCGGCCAGAAGCCCACAAACCATATTCTGAAGATTGTGCTTTCTTATGGGTGTTAGGGTCTGGGGATAGTGAAACCCTAAAATCTCCCAATCCTTCCACGAAATGGACTGAATACCTCTCCCTTGCTCTTATCTATTTTTCATTACAATCGCATGAGTGACATCTTATATGCAATCGGACTTATCCTGCTAATAGTTTGGGGCTATTATTCACATCGCCGCCGCCGCCAGCAATATGAAGACCTTAATGAATACATTCGCTCTCTCAATCCGGAAACTATCCAGGCGACGTCTCAGCCAGCAATTTCCGAAAGGCCTCCAACTCCTTATTCAGGGACGGCTTATCAAATCAAAGAGAACGAATACGCTACCCGGTTAATCATTTCAAAAAAGACAAGCCCAGCCTATATCCTGAATAGCCTCAAATCGTATGGCGAACTTTCGGGAAGCGAAGAATATAAGGAGCATAGTTTTGGGATCGGAGCACTTGGTGATTATCTCGTACTCAAAGTAGGGAGGACTATTCGTTTTTCCACCTTTCATAATTTAGTGGGATGGGTAGGCGGGCATGAGCCTCATCCCGACAGACCTGAGGTGTCTATTGGATTTGCCCAACATATAACAGATCCTGAAAAGGATTATGCATGCTACATAGATCCCAATATAAAATCCGAGGACACTGGTATTGGTGCTTTTAGAAATGGCGATTCATTTTTCATCTATCTGCCAGATGCCTTCGAGGAAGACAATACCCTCATGATTACCTCTGATCTCGACCTCTCCATGAGTGAACTTATCGATAAAAATGGCTTGAACATTCAAACCTTAACCGCTCTTAAATTCACTCCTTATTCCATCAGAATAAATACAGATCTGCAAGACAGTCCCTAATGCACCAGGTCTAATTCGTGGGATAAAGGGCATGGAATCCCTGTACAGCATTCGCAAAAAATTGAATGCCCCCCTTAAACCCAATTCCTCATGAAAACCGACTACTCTCTTGTTTTGCTGATAGCCCTGTTCTTTTTTTCCTGCAATTCGGAAAAAGTTGAATACGTCTGTACGCCCTGTGATTTGTCCTGCGATGACTTGACCTTTTTTCAAGCCGGCATGTGCCCGCATTGTAAGATGGCCCTGATTCCCAAGCGTGAATTGGACCCTGAAAACCAGGCTGCTATCCTTGAAATTGACATCCAGACAGGTTCGGGGCACTTTTTGATGGAAGGAGGTAAAGGACATGAAGACGATACCCTCAAAGTTTTCTACCATAAACCCAAAAATTTCAGTCCGGATTCTCAGGTTTTGCTCGTCATCCCCGGAGCCGGAAGAAATGGAGACAGTTACCGGGATGCATGGATACCCGAATCGGAACAATACAGCCTCCTCATCTTATCCCCAATGTACCCGGAGCAGGATTATGGTTTTGAGGACTACCATCTATGCGGATTGATTGCGGACTCCAATTTAAAAGATCATATCGAATACCTTGACCAAACGAATATCGCTCAACTCAATGAGGAGCAATTCCAGTTTACCCTCAACCCCCAATCAGACGAGTGGATATTCAAGGACTTTGACCGAATATTTGATCTGGCAACTGAGACGCTCCACTCCAATCAGCAAACCTATGACATGTTTGGGCATTCTGCGGGCGGGCATATTTTGCACCGTCTTGCCCTATTTCATCCCGACTCGAAAGCTGATCGAATCCTGGCTTCCAATCCCAGTTTCTATACGCTTCCGAGTCTCGATTATCCCTTCCCATTTGGACTCCAGGATGCCCCAATAACTCCCGAAACCATGCAGCGCACTTTTTCAAACAAGCTGGTGGTTTTCCTCGGCGAACTCGATAATGAAGATGAAACAGGCGGGACTTTCCTGCGGTCAACAACTGCTGACAAACAGGGCCTGCACAGACTCGCCAGAGGGAAGTACTTTTTCGATCTTGCGGCGGCGACTGCTGAGGAGGCTCATTATGAATTCAATTGGAAACGGGTGGTAGTTCCCGGTGTAGGGCACAATCATCGCTTGATGGGAGATGCGGCTGGGGTTTATTTGTATGGAAAGACTCAATAGCCCCTACCCAACTATCCCCTCACCCCGGCTTCCGAAGGAACCCAATCAGATTTGCCATGTCCGCCTCATCGATCATACGCTCAAATCCTTCGGGCATAATGGATTGCCCCGTGACGGTTTTGTCCTGAATATTTTCGCGCAGCAGGGTGTGTTCCTGTCCGTCAGCTTGTCGAATGGTGATGCTGGAAACCGTTTCTGCGGAAACGGTACCGGAAAAGACTTCGCCACTTTTGGTAACGACCACAGTGAGCCGGAGTTCATAGGAAACCATGCGACTGGGATCCAGAATACTGACTAATAACACCTCATCAGTACGGTTTCCGATATTTGTCAGATCAGGGCCCAGTAAGCCCCCTACCCCATTTATGGCATGGCATCCGGAGCAGTAAGCAGAAAAAAGTGCGGCCCCCTGCTTCAATTCAACTGTTTGTCCCGCCAGCGAAGCCTGATACCGATCCACGACGGACTGACGGTCTGTATCCACCGCCGCCCCGACAATCTCAGTTGCCCGCTGTTTCAGGCTCTCGTCGGTATGCGCAAGTAAAGCATGGCGCAGTTCTTCCGGAATTTCGGTGGGATCAATTTGTTCATTTTCAATCGCAGTCAGCAAGCTGGCCACTGCTGCATCTGAGCCCAGGGAGCTGGCAATAAGTGCTTTTCGAATAGGCGGGTCCAGCGAAGAAAGTTGCTCAAACAAGGCATCGGACAAGGAAGGCTGATTGAGGGACGCAACAGTTTGCAGGGCGGCAAGTTGTATCTCCGGCTTTTGCGATTGCCAGACCAGTCGCAACAGTTCGCGATGTACCGCTTCCGAACGGGAATACCCCAGCAACTCTATCCCGATCTGGGCGGAGGAGAGATTCGATTCATCCCGCCCAAGGCTTAGCGCCTGATCAAAAAAAGAAGCGGAAAAGGTGGGTAGCGATTTTCCGAGGCTGACACGAGCATCGGCATACCCCACAATACAGGCAAATTCCCGCACCTTCAAACGACTTTCCGAGTCTGTCAATCGGGAAATCCACTCCCCGGCTTCGGGGCTGTCAACAGTATCGGCGACCATAGCCCCCACTTGCCTGAAAAAAGCCAGATCAGTTGGACCTTGTGCTTCTTCATAGGCGCTGGAAGCCAACAAAGCACGCGCAAAATCCCCCGCCCAGGCAGCAGTACTGCTCAATAAGGCTATCCGCGTCCAGTCATCTTTCCAGGCTCCCGCACGCTGAATCAAGACCTGCTTAACTGTAGGAGTATTGACAGCTCCCACTGCCAGGATAGCCTGAAAGCGGACCGATTGATCCTCACTACCTGTCAATTCGCCAACAAGTCGTCGGAGAGTTTCTGATTCAGGCAGAAGGCTTTCGGCAAGCCGGATGGCCTGTATTTTCACCTCCGAAACCGGGTCCGTCAAGGCTGTGTCGATATGTGATTCGGTCAGAAGACCCAGCCCTTCCAAGGTCCAAAGCGCGTGGGATCGTGCGAGAGGCACATCATGCTGGAGCATTTTTTCCACACGCAGAGCCGTTGCCTCCTGCCTCCCTTCCACGAGGAGTTGCTGTGCCATATCTCTTCGCCAGGCCGCAGGATCTGCCAATTGAGCTACCAGTTGCGGGATATCAGCTGTGTGCAAATCCGGCTTCATGCGGGTAGCATCCCACTCCGCGTCTTTGTGTACAATCCGCCAGATTCGCCCATTATCCTCTCCCATCTGCCAATCCACCCCCTCCCGGCGGTCTTCATGCGCCCACTGTGGATGCTCGACAAATAAGCGATAAAAATCTACCACATACAGCGCTCCATCAGGGCCGTTTGAGAAGTTAACGGGATGAAACCAGCCATCAGTCGATGCCAGAAATTCGGCTTCTGGCTCTGCATCCAGAGCTGTAAAGGTAGTGCCTTCCTGCTGCATTCGACGACGAATGACCGCCGCCTGAACAGATTCGCCTGCAAAAAAATCACCTTCATAATCCGCTCCCAGCAAATGCCCCCGGTAAGCGGTAAGACCGGATAGGGAGGTGAAATACCCAATCGGATCGCGGTTAAACCGCATCGCTTCCTGGAGCAGGGTATAGACCCGGCGGTCGTGTTCATTTTGGCCCGTGTCGAAGATCGCATGAAGCGAGAGAGCGGGATTACGATCGAGGTGTTTTTCCTCCAGCACCACCTGCCGCGCAAAGCGATGGTTATAAGAGATAAATCGATTCCCCCAATCATCCTGCGCAAGTCCAAACTGACTCAGGCCGCTAATCGCCTCAAACTCTTTTTCTGAGGGCCGAAACCGAAAATCCCGGTTGTCAATCGAAACCTCGCGGGTATCCCCAGTATAGTGTACGGCCCCACCACTCCGGCCATTGGCCCCGTAAACCCAATTGTCAAGTCCCCAGTAGAGGTCATTTGCACGCAATTGCTGATTGCCGGGCTCAAAACCCGTCAGGACAACTTCCTTAACATCTGCTACGCCATCATTGTCGGTGTCTTTGAGAAAGAGAATATCCGGGGCATCTGTTACCAACACCCCTCCCCGATACGGCATGACACTGTTGGGAAAACTCAAGCCCTCCGCAAATATACTCGCCAAATGATAGCGGCCATCGCCATCCGGGTCTGTTAGCCGTTTGATACGGCCCGTTTTGTCCGTCATGGGATAGCCTGGCATCTCAACCACAAATAAATCTCCATTCGGAGCCCATGCCATAGCGACTGGGCTGATGATATCCGGCTCAGCAGCAACCAGGGAAATCCGCAGATCAGGATCTGCAAACCGAAAGCTCCGGGCCTCTGCCTCCGGACTGCGATCAGGCTCGCCCCCATCAGCAATGCAGCCCGCCAGGATTCCCGCACACAGCATGATCGCCATTGCCATGCCGTACCCGCGATCAATTGACAAACCGAACAATTGAGTAATAGCTTCTTTCATGATCTCAACATTTATAGGCGTTCCTGTATGGCCAACCCTTCCTCCCCCGACAATCGAATTTACTATTTTCTAGCGTTTCAGGAAACTACCTCACAGTCTTCCCCTATGGTCAGGCCGCCAAAATAGTTGATACATACCTTTGTAATATGTCTAATTTTTGAGATATTGTTTACTCATAGCCCCGAACCTTACATCCCCTACTTTCAGAATTCAGATGGGACCCGGTAGTATAAGAAATCCCCTTTGGGAAAGACGGATAGGTAAGAGATATCAGCTACAGGGTGTACAAATGGATTTTGACTACAAAAATAAATAACAGTAGAAATATGAATTCACAAAATTTAGCAGTATTCATCGATTATGAAAACGTTGAAAAGTCGAAAGTCGATATTAAAATAGTTATCAATGAACTTAAAGAAAAAGGGAGGCTATTGATCAAGAAAGCATATGCAGATTGGGGAAGGTACAGAGGTGCAAAACAAGAAATGCTAGAAAATACAATTGATACTGTTGAATTACCAAGCTACAAAGGGCGACAAAAGAATTCGTCAGACATAAAATTGACGGTAGATTCTTTAGAAACTGCATTAACCATACCCTATATAGATACGATTGTAATCATTTCAAGTGATAGTGATTATATCCCGCTGATTTCGAAACTGAGAGAATTAAATAAATATGTAATCGTGATTGGCCAAAAAAAGAACATGAGTTCTTTATTAAAAGAATATTGTGATGAACTTATTTACCTAAAATCAGACAGAGATGATTTCGGAGACATAAATGAAGCATATGCATTGATGGTTAGAGCAATCAAAAGTTTAGAAAACCAAGGAATATCTCCGACAAGTTCCAGGGTAAAACAGCAAATAAGAAGAATTGACTCATCTTTCGACGAAAAAAATTATGGTTTCGCTCAATTTAAGACATTTGTGAAACAAGCTAACAGGAATGCTATTATTTCTTATGAAGAAATTGGTGAAGGAGAGTTCAGCATCAAACTCAAAAATAGCAGTGGATTTGATATCTCAGCTAATTCAGATATCACGGCAATCATCAGCAAATTATTAAAAAGAGAGTTTGAAGGGACTTTTTTAGGAAAAGAAATCCATCAAGAAATTCTTCAATGTATTTACAATTTAGTTTCGGAAAACCCGAATACATTAACACAATCTGAATTGGGCCAAAAAGTAATTGATAGTTTGCCCAATCGAAATTTAAGTAAAAATAAGGTAAGCAAAGTATTTAAAATGGTAAAGAAATCCGACTATATACAATTCGATACCGCAGATGAAGAAAGCCCTTCTTTCATACATTTTACGAAGGAACTAGACAGCACAAAAAAACTATTCGACATACACAATAAGACAATAGAAGATATCATTTCAGATAATGAAATCTCATTAACTCAGGATCAGAAAAAAGTCGTTTTAATAGAATGATATTTTCGATGCAGTTGAGGAGATTATTCATCCGATCATTTTTTCTATCAGCAGGGCCATTGATTCAAGCGGTAAACCCTATAGAATTGAATCCCGTATTGCACAACATGAAGGAATTTTGGAATGCGAGATATAAAGCGGAAGAATATGCCTATGGAAGGCAGCCCAATGAATTTTTCAAAGAAACGCTGGATACGCTGGACCTAAGGGGCAACATATTATTGCCGGCAGAAGGAGAGGGGCGTAATGCTGTTTATGCGGCAAAAAAAGGGTTAACTGTATACGCTTTTGACATAAGCGAGGAAGGGAAACATAAAGCTGAGAAGTTGGCAGAGGATGAAAAAGTAAGCATTCATTATGAAGTGGGGGAATTCAACACCCTTGAATTAATCAATGAAAAATATGATGTTGCTGCGCTTATTTATGCTCATTTCCCACCCGATATCTTATCAGCGTACCACCAGAAAATTGCAGCGTTAATTCGCCCTAAGGGTATCGTAATCCTGGAAGGATTTAGTAAGGGTCATCTGGAATTGCAAAAAACGAATCCAACAGTTGGAGGGCCTAAAACACTGGAAATGTTATTTTCAACAGCCCAGATACAGGAAGACTTTTCAATGTTTGAGGTGCTAAAGCTTGAAGAAATAGCAGTTGCCTTAAGAGAAGGGAAGTTCCACAATGGAATCGGAAAAGTAATCCGATTTATTGGAAGAAAAATGGGATAGAGCAGCTATGACCATCTCAAAACGCTGCTCAATGGCAGTATTCTGGATTATTTTGTGAGCTGATGAATTTTTTGGATATTTAACTTACTCATGGCAAACCCGGGACTTTCTCTTTTCATCGGCCTGAGTCGGAATGGATTATACGATCTATTTTCCCTGATAGAAGACGAAAACTGTAGAATAGGGGTCAATATTCCGCCCCTTAAGCCAGCAAAAAAGTAACAGTGGCAAGAATTTTATCTATCATCCTACTCTCCTTTTTTTAGTCAAACCGTTTTTTTCCAGATTTACATGAAAAAGCAAAGCCGACACAGGTTTGCTCAATTGCACTTAGGCTTTGATATTCAATCTACCCCTTTCCAAATACCTTTTCATCCAGGTTTTTAATCGGAGGTACGCATTTTTGGGGACATGCAGATATTTCAACCTACACCCTACACATCAGAAGGATAAGAAAGTATATCATTCTCGCACTTACCAAAGTCATAGTCCAATCGTTGCCGGAGATCATTAGAATTGTCATTCAAATCACTAAATTCGTTAATCAAAATCCCAAAACGTTTTGTAAACAGACCTGATATTTGAGGATATACTTTGAAATTCTCCTATGGCAAACAACAAGTTATTAGTAAATGAACGGCAGACCGATTTAGGTAATTTTATGGTTGGAAGGCTATTACCTTTTCGCAAAAAACGCCAGGTAGGCCCTTTTACCTTTATAGATCACATGGGCCCTGCAACCCTTGGAGGGGGTAAGTATGTCGATGTGGATCAACACCCACATATTGGACTGAGTACCCTTACTTATCTTTTCGAAGGACAAATAGAGCATAGAGACAGCACTGGCAGCATTCAAATAATAAGTCCTGGAGATGTTGGGTTTATGACCGCTGGGAGTGGCGTAAGCCATACAGAAAGAACGCCAATGAGTGCCAGAAATGGTGAAACATTCATCATGCATGGCTATCAAGTATGGGTGGCATTACCAAAAGAGAAAGAAGAAATAGCCCCTCACTTTGATTTTTATCCGCGTACAGAGGTACCAACATGGAAAACGGGAGCTTTAACCCTAAAGCTCATTGCAGGAAATGCATTTGGAAGGTCATCTCCTTTGCAAGGATATTCGCCCTTATTTATGGTAGATATTTATGCGGAAACAGAAACGACCTTACACCTGAAAGGTCAATTGACAGGGGAAGTTGCCTTTGTAATCGTGAAAGGAGCCATTAACGACCAGGAACAAGAAGTAAAAGCAGGGCAAATGTTAATTAGTAAGACAAATGATGCATGCGAAATATGCCTGGATGCGGGAACACAGCTTTTGCTTTTTGGCGGGGAGGCTTTACCCCAAGAACATTTCTTATTATGGAATTTCGTTTCTCATAGTAAAGATCGTCTTCAACAAGCAAAGGAGGATTGGAAAAATCGAAATTTTCCAAAAGTGGCAGGAGACAATACCTATATCCCCATCCCGGAATTCTAAGAAAGCAGCTTCCCCTTTACTAGACTGATAGACATATTGCCGGTCTAAAACAAATTTGAAAAGAATTGCGTTCTGTAAAAAAACAGAATACATCAATTTGAAAAACGCGATTGCCATTATTAGCCTTTTTGTATTTCTGCTATTCCCAGCTTGCAGGATGATAGATTCTGATGCTATCGAGCCGCATGAGATCTGGGCGAGCTATGAACTCTTTTTTGATGAAGAAGAAAACAAGACCCATGCAACTGCCGTTTTCCATGTACAGAATGAGGAAGGGAACTTTGTGTTGCTAACGCCTCCAAGCACTATAACCTTTGAAGGAGATACCCTCATCTGGAAGCAAGAATGGGCAACCTACCACATAGAATATCCCGGTATGATCAAATCCGGGAAGTTCACCTTTACCGATGTCAAGGGCCACTCCCAGCAGTATTTTGTTGCCCTGGAGGAAATTGGATTCCCTTCTCCATTTGGCCCGATACAAAAACATCATTCTTATGAGTTGGAATGGGAAGGTATTTCTGTTCAGGAGTTGGAAGAGGTAAATGTGTTTGTGTACAAAACCGCGACAAACCTGTGGCCTGACAGCCAGAATTCCAGTGTGTGCCCTAAAGGACCTGTTCCCATTACCTATGTTTCTTTAGGTAGGAATTTCATTGCAAATCAGCCTGGATCTACCTCCGTACTCTTGAGTAAAAACAGGCTTTCACAAATACCTTCAGGTCAAGTTTTCATGACGATAGATAGAGTTCACTCCGAAGCCTTTACTGGTAAATCAGGGCTGAATGGGCGGATTACCAGTCGGTACAGAACATTTGTCAAATCTTTTCAACTCAATTAAGTATTAGCATACTGGCAGTCTCTATTGACAAATCATCTGAACCCGAGTTTATAATAAACTCAATATTCTGTGTCTCGGTGCCGCTGTGTTCAATTTGTACCATTTACATCAAGCCATCAACTACTCCAATTCCAATGAAGAATTGACAAATCATGTTTTAATTTTGGGGGTTGTAAATCAAAAAACCCGAGTATCTCTACCATTTTCAAATGATTTTTCTCATATTCATAAAAGCAATAAAAATGTATCCTTGGATATTTTTCCTTGATTTGCCTTTGACAATTTGAAGGCTAATTCCAAAATTCAAATTAGCACCCTCAATACAGGTCAATAGTTAAAAAATCAAATTCAATATGATATGAATAGAATTGCTTTGCTTATTGTAACTACCCTAATCCTTTGGGGCTGTCAACAAATTCAAAATAAGGAAGGGCACCAAGGTTCAATACAAACCCCCGAGCCTAAAGGGATTGAAAATGTTGCCTACAAATGGGGGCAAATGGCGTTAACCGCTACTGCTAATGATACTGAAAGGTTTAAGCCCAGACCGACAATTACCTCTCGATACCTGGGGTTGATTTTTGTATCGATGTTTGATGCCTGGTCTCGGTATGACGGAAAGGCAATTCCCGTTTATCTCAATAATGTCGAAAGGAGATCTGAAAAAGAATATTCATTGCGCAATAAAGAAATCGCTATCAGTTATGCTGCATTTCGAACAATGAATGAATATTATTTCTCTGACCAGGGCTTGTTTACAGACTTTATGAATGAACTGGGATTAGACCCTGATAACGAAAGTTTAGACCCCAACACACCAGCAGGAATAGGCAACCTGGCAGCCAAGGCAGTCATTGAAGCGCGTAAAGGAGATGGGGCGAATCAATACGGCGAAGAAGAAGGCTCTAATGGTGAACCCTATTTTAATTATGTAGGATATGAACCTGTCAATTCAGCTGACAAGAATGTTGACCCCAATCGTTGGCAACCTAAATATTTTTCAGACGGAAAAGGAGGGCAATTTGCCCCAGGTTGTTTAACGCCGTTTTGGGATAAGGTAAACCCTATAGCGTTAACGTCAGGAGACCAATTCCGACCAGGTCCCCCTCCCATGATTGGTTCAGCGCAACTAGAAGAAGAAGTACAAGAAGTGATTGAACTGCAGGCAAATTTAACCGACTACCAAAAAGCATTGGTTGAATTTATGCGTGACGGTCCACAGTCGGTTCAGCAAGCCGGGCACTGGTTAAAATTTGCACAAGATGTTTCTCGGAGAGATAATCATACACTTGACCAGGATGTAAAAATGTATTTCTATAATCAAGTGGTTGCCATGGATGCTTTTATTGCTTCCTGGGATTCAAAGATGTTTTATGATTATGCCCGACCCTATGCACTGGTGCATCAATATTATGATGACCAAAAAATAAAGGCCTGGGGAGGAGAAGGAAAAGGAATGGTTGAAATGGACGGCAAACAATGGCGTCCCTATTCTCCTGAAACATTTTTATGCCCGCCATTTCCAAGCTATGTTTCAGGTCACAGCACCATCAGCGGAGGCTGCGCAGAGGCGTTAAAAATATGGACAGGAAGTGATCAATTTGGTTCTGAGGCACAATTGGTGGCAGGCGCAATGACAGAACCAGATAATTTGGGAGATACTATAACCCTGAAATTTCCAACTTTCACTGAAACAGCGGAAATGGCTGGAATTTCAAGAGTACTCGGAGGTTATCATATTCAAGCCGATAATGTTGCCGGACTGGAATTAGGCAGAAATGTAGCTAAAGAAGTCTGGAAATTCTACAAAAAACATTTAGGAGAAGAGTAACGAAACACACCATTTTATATACATAACCTGGAACCGGCAACCCGATCTTTAGTATTGACAGACCACCAGGGCTTTAAGCGGGGGAAATCCCAAAAAGACTCTCAGATTTACCACGAAGTCACTCAGTTCACAAAGGAAGCACTCAGCAAGCCTGGATTCGGGAGCTTCCGCTTAGTGAATACTCAGTGCCCTAAAATGCCTCAGTGATGAAAAATCCGAACTGATTTAAGTCGATTTTTCTCTCTGTTCGATCCGTTTTGTCTCACGCAAAGCCGCAAAGTCACGAAGGAAGAAGGGCTTAGGATGAAAATTTGAACTTGCACTTTGAACTTGCCAGCCGCAAAAGGCTTCTCTGTGTCTCCCCGCCTCTGCGTTCAATCCCCAACAAACCCGCCCAAGGCGCTTTGCTGCTTTGCCCCTTCGCGTTCATTCCTCTCTTTTTCTCACGCAATGCCGCCGAGTCGCTAAGGAAGAATCTTCTCTGTGTCTCGGTGCCGCTGTGTTCAATTTGTACCATTTACATCAAGCCATCAACTACTCCAATTCCAATGAAGAATTGACAAATCATGTTTTAATTTTGGGGGTTGTAAATCAAAAAACCCGAGTATCTCTACCATTTTCAAATGATTTTTCTCATATTCATAAAAGCAATAAAAATGTATCCTTGGATATTTTTCCTTGATTTGCCTTTGACAATTTGAAGGCTAATTCCAAAATTCAAATTAGCACCCTCAATACAGGTCAATAGTTAAAAAATCAAATTCAATATGATATGAATAGAATTGCTTTGCTTATTGTAACTACCCTAATCCTTTGGGGCTGTCAACAAATTCAAAATAAGGAAGGGCACCAAGGTTCAATACAAACCCCCGAGCCTAAAGGGATTGAAAATGTTGCCTACAAATGGGGGCAAATGGCGTTAACCGCTACTGCTAATGATACTGAAAGGTTTAAGCCCAGACCGACAATTACCTCTCGATACCTGGGGTTGATTTTTGTATCGATGTTTGATGCCTGGTCTCGGTATGACGGAAAGGCAATTCCCGTTTATCTCAATAATGTCGAAAGGAGATCTGAAAAAGAATATTCATTGCGCAATAAAGAAATCGCTATCAGTTATGCTGCATTTCGAACAATGAATGAATATTATTTCTCTGACCAGGGCTTGTTTACAGACTTTATGAATGAACTGGGATTAGACCCTGATAACGAAAGTTTAGACCCCAACACACCAGCAGGAATAGGCAACCTGGCAGCCAAGGCAGTCATTGAAGCGCGTAAAGGAGATGGGGCGAATCAATACGGCGAAGAAGAAGGCTCTAATGGTGAACCCTATTTTAATTATGTAGGATATGAACCTGTCAATTCAGCTGACAAGAATGTTGACCCCAATCGTTGGCAACCTAAATATTTTTCAGACGGAAAAGGAGGGCAATTTGCCCCAGGTTGTTTAACGCCGTTTTGGGATAAGGTAAACCCTATAGCGTTAACGTCAGGAGACCAATTCCGACCAGGTCCCCCTCCCATGATTGGTTCAGCGCAACTAGAAGAAGAAGTACAAGAAGTGATTGAACTGCAGGCAAATTTAACCGACTACCAAAAAGCATTGGTTGAATTTATGCGTGACGGTCCACAGTCGGTTCAGCAAGCCGGGCACTGGTTAAAATTTGCACAAGATGTTTCTCGGAGAGATAATCATACACTTGACCAGGATGTAAAAATGTATTTCTATAATCAAGTGGTTGCCATGGATGCTTTTATTGCTTCCTGGGATTCAAAGATGTTTTATGATTATGCCCGACCCTATGCACTGGTGCATCAATATTATGATGACCAAAAAATAAAGGCCTGGGGAGGAGAAGGAAAAGGAATGGTTGAAATGGACGGCAAACAATGGCGTCCCTATTCTCCTGAAACATTTTTATGCCCGCCATTTCCAAGCTATGTTTCAGGTCACAGCACCATCAGCGGAGGCTGCGCAGAGGCGTTAAAAATATGGACAGGAAGTGATCAATTTGGTTCTGAGGCACAATTGGTGGCAGGCGCAATGACAGAACCAGATAATTTGGGAGATACTATAACCCTGAAATTTCCAACTTTCACTGAAACAGCGGAAATGGCTGGAATTTCAAGAGTACTCGGAGGTTATCATATTCAAGCCGATAATGTTGCCGGACTGGAATTAGGCAGAAATGTAGCTAAAGAAGTCTGGAAATTCTACAAAAAACATTTAGGAGAAGAGTAACGAAACACACCATTTTATATACATAACCTGGAACCGGCAACCCGATCTTTAGTATTGACAGACCACCAGGGCTTTAAGCGGGGGAAATCCCAAAAAGACTCTCAGATTTACCACGAAGTCACTCAGTTCACAAAGGAAGCACTCAGCAAGCCTGGATTCGGGAGCTTCCGCTTAGTGAATACTCAGTGCCCTAAAATGCCTCAGTGATGAAAAATCCGAACTGATTTAAGTCGATTTTTCTCTCTGTTCGATCCGTTTTGTCTCACGCAAAGCCGCAAAGTCACGAAGGAAGAAGGGCTTAGGATGAAAATTTGAACTTGCACTTTGAACTTGCCAGCCGCAAAAGGCTTCTCTGTGTCTCCCCGCCTCTGCGTTCAATCCCCAACAAACCCGCCCAAGGCGCTTTGCTGCTTTGCCCCTCTGCGTTCAATTCACCTCTTCTACAACTCCTTAATCTCGATATTCCGAAAGCTGAGCACATCTCCATGGCCACAAAAGGCAATGTGTCCCGTTGTTCGCTGCAAGCCGGGGTGATCTTTACCGTCAAGGGTGCCGTCCTTACTGGCTTCGATAAAATCGCCATCCAGGATCACCGTACCATTCAGGGTAATCTTTATTTTGGAGCCCTGGACATGTACCTCCTCCTGGTTCCATTCGCCGACAGGCTTGAGGAATCCACGCTTAGCCGGTATCACTCCATAGACAGATCCATGATACTGGTAGTCATGCAGGCTATCATATTTGGCAGCGGTATTATCGAGAATCTGGAGTTCTTTTCCCTGATAGGCGGCATCCCCTGTCAGCGGCGTATGAATGCCCAGCCCATTATTCGCCCCGGGCGTAAGTTGAAATTCAAAGCGGAAGATAAAATCGCTGTATTCTTTCTCTGTATAGAGATTGCCCCCACTCCCGCCACCTGCCGGGTCTACAACGATCATCCCATTTTCGGCTCGGTAGGATTCCTTATTCCCGACCCATCCATCGAGGGTTTTGCCATCAAACAAAGAAACGAATTCAGCTTCAGTTTCAGCCTGCTCTTCTGGCTGTGGGCTGTTGCAGGAAAAAAGCAGCATCCCGATAGCTGCGAAGGTCAGGAGGGAGTAAATCGGTTTCATAGGAAAGGTTGGGTAATACAATAGAGGAAAGATGAAAAACACAAGATGAAAAACATTCATCTTGGCTGGCAAGATATTATTTTTTGGGCAAATGTTGAATGGAGGAGCAAAAGAAGGAAGAAAAAAGAGAGAAGAAGAAAGACGAGATTGTCGTGTTCAATTTCTCTTGGCCTCACCCAAGTCGTAAAAAGCTCGGGGATTTACCACTATGCCACTCAGTTCACAAAGGAAGCACTAAGCAAGACCTCTGCGTCTCCCCATCTCTGCGTTCAACCCTAAATCCCCTTACCGAAGGCCTTTGCTTCTTCGCGCCTTTCCGTTCAATTCCTCGTTTTGTCTCACGTCAAGCCACAAAGGAAGAAAGGATAATAATGAAAATTTGAGATTGAATTTGAATTTGAGATTGAATTTGAATTTGAGATTGAATTTGAATTTGAGATTGAACCTTATCGACTCAAGCCTTCTCTGTGTCTCCGCGCCTCTGTGTTCAAGTCCCCCGTAACCGGTCCGTACCGCTCGCGAGTCTCGGCAATCAGCGTCCCAGCCAATTCCATCAATTTCCAATGAGTCGCACCTTGAGGCATCTCCGCTGCCAACGCTGTGATTCCATTAATCACATCAAACCGACGGGGGTCTTTACCCCGATCCTGCCGACCCCGTGCCTGCGGCCGTTTCCATTCTTCCCGAACCAATTGCAAAAACCGGCGGGTAATTCCCCGACTGCCACTCAGGTCGACCAACTGATAGGCAAGCCTGCGAATCTGATTTTCATCCATTCGCTGAAACAGGCTGAGTCGATACTGCTGGATGGCCTGCGGAATGGCTTCTGTACGCAATGCATGCATACGTTCCTCCCAATACGTATCCCAGGCACTGGAATCTGCCACATCCAATTTCGGAAAAACAGCATTCCCCATTACAGGAATCACGGTTCCGGTTTGGGTGAGTTCTCGAAATAAATACGGAAAAACCTCAACGCTGCTTCCTGCTATCCGCGCAGCAAATCCGGCTTTCACGTTATCACCTGTCTGGATAATCGATTCAACCCCCAGGTCGGCACAGATATATTCAATTTCCCCTTCCTGGCGATTGTGAAGGAGTTGCCCCCCGGCAGTATTCAGGTATGCCTCCAATCGAAGCAGTAATTTGTTCATGAGATAATTTTTGCGAGTAGTGTCTTCAAGGTAAGGAAAATACGGCAAAAAATCAGCGGGAATTCGGAACGGGTGTAGGCCAGTTTTCCTGCAAGCGAAGAATAACCGCAAGGTTCGCAAAGGAA
>CAYGTH010000117.1:12725-16864 GCA_964352745.1 uncultured Bacteroidia bacterium | reverse complement strand
CCGCAAATACGATTCGATCAATATGCGGGCGTTTAACTTTTACAGCCAGGGGCATCCCGTTATGAGCAATCGCTTTATACACCTGACTAAAAGAAGCAGCGGCTACCGGCTCCGGATCAATTGATCTAAATAATTCGCTGACAGGCCGCTTGAGCTCTGATTCTATCATCCGAATTCCTTTGGCCGCGTTGAAAGGTTTTACTTCATCCAGCAAAAAACCGAGGGCTTCGCATTGTTCCACTGAAAACAAATCATACCGCAAAGAGAGCGCCTGCCCCACTTTGATAAAGGTACCGCCCAGCAGATTGAAAGCACGCTGATAAAAAGTCGCCAAGGAAAAAGTAGCAGGACGCACATTCCGCAACCACAAATAGTTGAATAATAAATACAGCAGGACTAAGGTCAGGTAAACAAACCGAACCGGCACATATAACACCTTGAGCAGGAAGGTAAACATAGGGCGGTGGCTGAGGGCTTAGTGTCTCTTCAATATGCGGATAATCTCCTGCTGAAACCAGCAATGCAGGCCTTGCAGGTCTGCCAAATTATAGGGCGCCGCACAGGGCACACCTGGTTGTAGCAGATAGTTACCAGGATTCACCAATTTGAAGAAACGATTCCAGTATGCTTCCATCACTTCGTACAGAGCGGTAACTGTGGGTCCTGGCAAAGGAATCTTTCGCTGTACTTGTTTCGCAGCCATTTCTACGAAGGATTCCATATCTCCCCGATTTTCGTAAGACATTCCTACCTCAAACTGCTTAAAGATTCGGTAGGTATCCTCATTGAGCGATTTGATTAAGCGGATCGTCTCACTCTCCGGTCCGGTGGACACATGCGGAGAACGATTGAGTTCGTAAAGCATATTGAAAAAGAAACGGCTCATTGCCACGTAAGTCTCTTGTTTGACTTGCAAGAACCGGATTTCCTTCATATACACATCGCTGCCGCGGTTCATCATATCAAATGCCCATTCCTGGGATTTAAAAAACCAGTCAACGTGAAATTCTATTAGCCTTTTCATGGAAGGATAATTAAGCAAAAAGCCTATCAAAAACAAAAATTGCGCTAGTGGGATTATCCTAAAATGTGATATATTGAAGGCCATGAAGCAGTCCTATGATATTGTAATCCTCGGCAGTGGCATCGCTTCCACCACGCTGGCACTTGCCCTTGGACAAATCGGTTGCCGGACTTTAGTCATAGAAAAAGATCAGCATCCGCGATTTGCAATCGGCGAATCAACGGTCCCCTCTTCCACTGTGGTATGGTCGCACCTTGCCCGTGCCTACAACATTCCGGAATACCACCATATCTCCCACTACCTCGGGATGCAGGAAAAAGGAATCACCGGATATCCGAAGGCAGGCTTCTGGTTTGGACTTCACAAAGCAGGTCAACCGCTGCAACAGCGGCATGAGTTGATGCTGGAAACCTTAAAATTACCCGTGGGGCCTGACGTACATATGTATCGGGAAGAGGTGGATCATTATCTGGTGAAACGGCTCCCATTTTATGGCGTGGATTACAGCGATCATACGGCCATGGTGGAATACAAATATGATTCGACCCGGCAACTGGCTCAGTTGACACTCGATCAAAACGGCACCTCGCACACCATGACCGCCCGGTTTGTAGTCGATGCGACCGGACATGCGGCTGTAATGGCCCGCAAATTTGACTTACTCGAAGAACAGCATGGTCTGCATACCCATACACGTGGAATCTTTGGTCATTTTCAGGATGTGAAATTCCTGGAAAACTTGTATCCGTACAATGATGCCTTCCGCCTGTCTCGTGACGGCACAACCCAACATCATTGTTTTGAAGGGGGCTGGATGTGGGTCATTCGCTTTGATAATGGAATCAGCAGCGTAGGCCTGATGCTCGATCCCCGCATACATCCAACTGATGAGTCGCTTTCTCCGGAAGAGGAACTGCATCAATTTGTGGCGCAATTCCCGGATGTATATCCGCAACTCAAAGACATGAAGCCCGTGCGGCCAGTCGCTCGCAGCGGCCGGATTCAATTTCAGGCAAAGACGATTTTGGGAGACGGATTTATCCTCACGCCCCATGCGGCAGGATTTATCGATCCGATTTTCAGCAATGGACTGGGCATGACGGCGGCTTTTACGGCACGATTGATTCCCTATATTCAGCAGGCTATGCGGGAAAATGATTTTTCTGCGGAACGCTTTCGCCCTATCGAAACAACCTTCTTTCGTGAGTTTAAACACATCGACCTGATGGCCAGCGCAGCGATTGAATCCTTTCGGGATTATGACGTCATGAAGCAGTTTTTGCGGTATTGGGCGAGTTCCAATATGGTGCATTTCCTGACCATGATATTCGGCAAATTACAAGATCCGGAAAGTGCCAATTTACTCTTTGGCGCGGGCTCACAGGTATGGCGGGATATGCTCGGTGAATTGCATACCACCCTCTTTGATCGGACGATCGACAATGCCACCGCTGCCGCCAGGATGAAGGCAATCAATGATCAGCGTCCACTCGCTTTTGATGTCATCAATTCACAGATCGACTCTGACCGTGCCTGCTTGTTTACCCTCACCCGGCCCAATATCGGATTCATTCGATTTTGTCATGAACTCTTTAATGACATTCCGGAGGTCAAAGCAGATCGGGACCTCGGCCGATTCACCGAATTCGTGGCCCGCACTCAGGTCGAAGGGGTCAAAATGCGCGCCCAATATACCCTCGGCAAATGGACCAATTCCCAGATGACTCAACATATTGATCGCATCCATATACTCACCAATTCACCCAACTATCCCGGTAACCAGGACTTTTTTGCCCCTTTTTCTGATTTTTGGAATGGAAGGTTTTTGGAAAAGGTGAAGTGAGCTTTTTGGCAGGAATTTCGTATGTTAAGTAGTGAAAATAATTTTCAAGCAAATATGGACCTTTTGATTACAGCTGATTTCCTCAAAAAAGCCAATATTCCGGAAGAACAAGCCCGGTTGGAGTTGGCAATTTTTTTGTTCGAAAAAGGGATGCTTACATTGGGGAAAGCTAGTATTTTCGCAGATATTCATCGATTTCAGATGCAACAAGAATTAGCCAGGCGTAAAATTCCGATGTCTTATGATGAAGCTGAACTGGAGAAAGATTTAAATACAATCAAAAAAATGAAGTCGCAGCTTTGATTATCATTAGCGACACTTCGGTTATCAGCAACCTAATTCTGGTTAATAGACTTGACCTCCTGGCCTCACTCTATGACGAAATACTCATCCCACAAGTTGTAGCAACAGAAATATTTCAACTCGAAGCTTTCAACGTGGACGTTTCCAGATTCAGAAATGCGCCATGGGTAAAGATTCAAAATCCAACAAATCAGGTATTAGAACAACAATTATTACTCACTCTCGATCCCGGTGAGGCTGCTGCAATTACCTTGGCTCATGAACTTGCTCCTACTTATCTGGCCATTGATGAAAAGGCAGGAAGACAGGCTGCGGAGGGGTTGGGTATTCCTGTCATTGGGCTGGTTGGTATTTTGATTCAAGCGAAAGAAAAAGGAATCTTGACAAAGGTTCGCCCCATATTAGATGAACTCATTTCTATAGCAGGATTTTTCATTAGTAAGCGGTTTTATACGCACATCCTGGCTAGAATAGCAGAAGGAGAGGACTCAAAATAAATCCCCTTATGGAAATCCCGCCCATAATCGATCTTACCATCGATTAACACAACACATACCCTATGAAAACCCGCCCGCTTAGATTCGCATTCATTTGTTCCCTACTCTTGTTCACCCTCGCTTGCCAACAGCAACAGGAAGCCCCTTATTCTATGGATTCGGTGGAACAGGAAGCAATCCCCGAAGCAGATCAAGAAATGGACTCAGATGACGAGATCCCTGTAACCGAACGTAAACTGATCAAAGAAGGCTGGGTTACCTTTGAAACAGAAGACCTCGCAGCTACCCGCGCCAACATTCTCACAGCAATCGAAGTACACAAAGGCTACCTCAGTTCCGATCAGGAATCTAATAGTGGGAACCGAATGAGCGCAACCCTCGTCATTCGCGTCCCTTCAGATCAATTTGATGCGCTCCTCCTCGCCGTGAGTGAAGGGGTCAGTCGATTTGAGAACAAAGACATCCGGGTAAA
>CAYGTH010000117.1:0-12715 GCA_964352745.1 uncultured Bacteroidia bacterium | reverse complement strand
CCTAAAAACGAAAAAAGAGCTGGAAAATCGATATATCGCCCTGCTCCAACAAGCCCGTACCGTAACCGAAATTCTCGAAATCGAAAAACAGATCGGGCAACTCCGCGCTGAAATCGAATCGGTTGAGGGTCGCCTCAAATACCTGACAAATCAGGTAAGCTTTTCTACGCTCACCCTCACCGTCTATGAGCAGGTCGCCAGTTCCATCGGATTTGGACGCAAGTTTTCAGAAGGCTTTGCCAACGGATGGAAAAATCTAATCTGGTTTTTTGTGGGCCTTACGAATATTTGGCCGTTTTTGATCCTGACCGCTGGATTTTTTGGCTTTTTCTGGTGGCGGAGGAAGAAGAAAAAACAAGCGTAGGATTACGAGCCAGGCTGCTTCATTGACAATCCGATGATCGCGGTTGAGGTCTGTGTACGTAATGATCAGCAGGCGCAGCTCGCCCCTTAGCAATGAGCTTTTGAATCGTACCGCCCGCACCGAGGCTTTCGTCATCAGCATGGGCCAGTAATACAGATACCTTCATCTCACAAAGGTAGGGAATCGCCCGGCTTTTCTTACCTTCGTATCAGGATTTCCAAATTATACCTATGATACGATTTGCCATCTCGGCCCTGCTCGTCCTTTCTTTTTCGTCTCCTGTCCTGAGCCAATCAACGCTTCCGATTCCCCGCAACATTCAGCAAACCTATCAGCAGGGATTCCGGACCTATGATGGCAAACCCGGCCCTAACTATTTTGTCAATCAGGCAGATTATACGATTCAGGCCCAGGTCGATCCCGCAACTTCCCGTCTCACAGGAACAGAAGTGATTCGCTATCAAAACAACAGTTCCAAGGTTCTCAACCGGCTTGTTATTCACCTGTATCAAAACCTCTATCAGCCCGGCAGTGTGCTGGATATGGCCCTGACCGAATCGGCTCTCAAGGAAGGGGTGACTATCACCGGATTATGGTTTGGGACCGATACGCTCGAAGTGAGTGGATCCAATTCACCGATCGCCATATCAGGTACTCAGATGAGTGTCAGACTCCCCCAACCACTCGCTCCCGGGACTGCAGTAGAAGTTGGCATTTCCTGGGAATTCACCTTACCGGAAAGTAAGCAACTCCGCATGGGCAAATATGATGAAGATGTCTTCTTTTTTGCCTATTGGTATCCTCAGATTGCAGTTTTTGATGAGATACAGGGATGGGATCGGATCCCCTTCACCGGCTTGCAGGAGTTCTATCAGGAATTTGGTGATTTTGACGTTTCGATTACTGTTCCCAAAGATTTCATTATATGGGCAACAGGTGTTTTTCAAAATCCGAAGGAAGTACTCGCAGAGCCTTTTTTCAGTCGGCACCGGGAAGCCCAGACCTCTGATGAAGTGGTTCCCATCATCCGGAAGGAAGAGGTAGTTACAAAAGGCTATACAGTAGATCAGGATCAACTGACATGGAAATTCAAGGCGGATTACGTTCCGGACTTTGCCTTTGGAATGAGTAATACATACCGATGGGATGGCGGCAGTGTTGTTGTAGATTCGGTAAGTGGAAGACGGGTGTACGTCGAATCCTCCTATCCACAAGCCAACAAACACTTTTCAGATATTACCGCAGTTGCTAAAGATGTGCTTACCTATCTGTCCACTGACCTCCCCGGTATCCCATACCCCTACCCCAAGATCAGTGTATTTAATGGCCTGCAAGGGGGTGGAATGGAGTATCCCATGATGGCCAATGACGCAGCTACCACCAATGCGATGTACACCTATAGCTTGACCTGCCATGAGATTGCCCACACCTATTTCCCTTTCTATATGGGATTGAATGAGCAAAAGTATGCCTGGATAGATGAAGGTTTGGCTTCTTTTATACCCGGAGATTTACTGAAAGCAAAAGGACTGAGTCGCAATCCTCTTCGGTATGATGTGGTGCAATATTCAACCATTGCAGGTACTGAAACAGATGTGCCGCTCATGATCCCTTCTTATCAACTCCGTGGCAAGACCTATTATTCCATTGTATATTCCAAAGCGCCAGTCGCCCTGGCTATGCTTCGGGACGATATGGGAGCCGAGGTCTTTCAGGAAGCCTTACAGGAATTCATTCGCAGATGGAATGGCAAGCATCCCAATCCCTTTGATCTCTTCTTTACGTTTGATGATGTCGCAAATGAGAACTACGACTGGTTTTGGAAACCCTGGTTTTTTGAGTCTGGCTATCCGGATTTGGGAATCGCATCACTTGATGTCAAGGATAAATCCGGAAAAATCGTCATCGAAAAAATCGGTACAATTCCGATTCCGATTCACCTGATCGTTAGCCTGGGAAATGGGTCGAACAAAACCCTCCACCTACCGGTATCAGTGTGGCGGGATGGCAACTCAACTTATGAGATGAAACTCAAATTTGAAGAATCGATTGAAACCGTTCGACTCGGTCATCCCGAAATCCCGGATGTAAATCCCAAAAACAATGTGCCGGGCCACAATGAGGATCGATAATTAGCCTCCTGTTTACTTATGTCTCGCATCTATTCAGCGACCTCCTCAATAAGATGTAGCAGTTCATTGAGCATCATGGCGGTTGCCCCCCAAATCGGAAAGCCTTCCACCATAAATGCCGGGGCTTTAATTTTCAGATTTTGATTCAGCCGAATCGTAGATTCCTGTCGGATTGCGGTATCCAACAATAACTCCAGTGACGCCTCAATAACCCGCTCTACCTCTCGCTCGGAAGGCACAAAATCAGGACGAATCGGCATATAGCCCACCTGCGGATAGACCATAAAATTGCTGGGGGGAATATAAAGCGGAGTCAATGCACCGATCATATGGACCTGACTGGCAGGAATCCCGAGCTCTTCTTCTGCCTCTCGCAATGCCGTAACCGTCAAATCCAGATCTTCGGGCTCTTGTCGCCCGCCCGGAAAACTCACTTGTCCACTGTGAACGCCCGGATATACCGGCCTTTGCATGAATACCAGATGATGGTTCTCAAGATGCGGATATAACAAAGCTAAAACAGCACTTTTTCGATGATCATCCCGAATGGGATAGTCGGCCCGCTCGGGCTTGGAGGACATCTCCATCTGCACCGATAAACCCGGTAGTGGGTCATTCAGACGGCGTTGGAGTTCCTGGATAAATGGAGGGGAATTAGTCACAAGTAGTCATACGAAAAAAGCTGAACAAAGGTCAGTTTCACCTGTTTCCGGAAGGAGAATTCCAGATTTTCCAGGAACCCTCTGCTTGCAGCACAAGCATTTCCATCCCATGTAAGGTGCAAGCGCCTTGCGCAGCGGCCCGTTTCAAAAACAGGGTTTCAGCAGGATTGTACACCAGGTCATAGGCAAAATGATCGGTTCCCAACTGCTCGTATGGAATATCAGGTGCTTCTTCTACCTTCGGATACATCCCTAGCGGAGTTGTGTTTACTATCAGCGGCCAATTATTCAGGTCCGCATCTTTCAACGATTCGTAGCTGATGCCTGCTACTTCACGCGGGTGTCGGGAAACAGATTCACAGGGAATGCCCATTTTATTTTCCAATACAAATCGTACAGCCTTCGAAGCGCCACCGGTTCCCAGGATCAAGGCCCGGGAAACGGATTTTCCCGCAAGCATATTCTCCAGCGAAAGCTGAAAACCATAGGTATCGGTATTATAGCCCTCCAGCCGGCCTTCCAATACCTTTATCGTGTTGACAGCACCGATCGCTTCGGCTTCCGGCGACAGCCAATCCAGGAAGGGAATTACCTCTGTTTTGAAGGGAATGGTCACATTCAGCCCGATCAAATCTGAATGGGCCTTCAGCAAACCGGGCAATTGGTCAATAGACGGGATCTCGAATAATTCGTAGCGGCCCCGAATCGATTCCCTTTCAAACTTATCGGTGAAATATTTTTTGGAGAAGCTATGCCCAAGCTTCTTCCCAATCAGGCCAAAGAGAGGATTCATAATAGGTGTTAATGCAAAAGAGAGGGCTCGATGAACCCTCTCTTTTCAATAATGTGTCCAGATCTTTATTCATTTCCAGCTGACTGAAAATCATATGTCAAGGTGAATCGCAGCGTATTTTGCAGGGGGTGATTTTGCTCCAGCGGTGCCAGATATGCAAAATGCAATCCAAATACATTGTATTTCAGGCCTGCACCCAAGGTAATGAAATTTCGATTTCCTTTTTCCGGTGCTTCATAAAAATATCCGATACGAGCGGCAAACAATCCCCGGTACCAGTATTCAAATCCTGCAGCGATATTGATTTCTGAAAGCTCTTCGCCGAAGCCCCCTTCGGCATCACCAAAACTTCCAAACATGCCTTCGAGCAGTGCTTTGTCAGATCTTCCACCCTCTGAAGGAACTAACAATTTATTAAAATCATTGGTGAAAGTTACGCTGTTGTATTCATCGACATGAAACTTGAAAGCGTATCCCAGACGAAGATTAACCGGAATGAAATCCCGGTTTTCAGAGTCCGGTGAATAAGACACCTTAGGACCGATGTTGGAAATATTCATCCCTGCACTGAAGTTGACCGGAAGGTCTTCTCCTGCACTCTTGATTTTAAAATCAGAGTTGTAAAAGAAAGATAAATCACCTGCTACTGAATTCACAGGGCGGGAATCGGGTGTGATAGAGCCGCTTGAAGAAAGACGGCTATTGAAATAGCGCAGCGAAACCGCTGCAGACAATTTCTCTGTTACTTTCCGCGCATATGCCACATCCAGTGCAAATTCGCTGGGCTTATCCTGCCCGATTGATTCCCCTAAAATGTCTGTGTATTGTATTTCTCCCAATGAGAAATAACGCAGAGAACTTCCAATTACCCCTCCTTTTTCACCGACATTATAGTAGCCGGACAAATACATCAGGTTGATGTCAGGAATTCCCAGGGCACGTAACCAGGGAGAATAAGACATGGCGAAGCCCATCTGATCATCAACAAAAGCCAGCGCGGAAGGATTCCAGTGCATTGCATTTGCATCATCAGTGATGGCTACCCCTGTTTCGCCCATGGCTCCACTACGAGAGTCAGGCGTTACTAATAAAAAGGGAACCGAAGTCGTAATCGTTTTTGACCCAATGTCTTGCCCAGCTGTGTTATTGGGAGGGGTCTGCGCGCTAAGTGGATTCAATGCAAAAACAGCACATGCACCTACGCAAGCGGCTTTCAACAGTACTTTCCTCATATTATTGCTACCTTAAGTATAAAAATGATGTAACGAATGTAGCTTTACTTCATATGGTAGTTTTTAAAAACCTGAAATAGATGAGATAAAGATAATACGAAAGTCTGAATCTATAATTTGATTATTCAGACAAAACTTACTTAACCTGTTGGGGAGCAAATATAAGGTTTTCCAAGAAAAAACAGCACATTTGCTGAAACTTTTGATGGAAGTAGTCCGTATGAAGCGCTTCTAACTTCTATAACCACATATTTCTAGAATCCGTTGCCTAAAACTAGCGGAGTAGTACTAATTTCTCAATGTGATTCAACGTGTTTCCGGTTTCGATATCTGTCAGGACAACCCGATAGACATACAGTCCATTTCCAATGGGATTTCCTTCCCCACTCTTGCCATCCCAGCTCAATCCTTTATAGGTATTGCCTTCCGCAAAGAAAGTATCTTCCATACTTGCGATTTGTCGGCCATCAAGCGTAAAGATATCTACGCTTACGGCAAATTCCCGGCCTGGCTGATTGTGGCCAATCCAAAAGGAGGTGCTTTCTGTAACCGGATTAGGTACATTCAAAATCTGTCCCAATGCCATAAAGGCATCTTCCGAGACGATGAATCGTGTAGTTGCTTCTGAAGCATTGTTTGCCACATCCCAGACCCGGACCCGCAGTTCATGTTCTCCAAATTCCAAATCCTTTAACTGATAGCTTACCGTCCCTTTCTGGTAGTTGTTAGGCTCAGCTTCGTAGAAATCATTGAGAATCAGGATGTTGCGTTCGTCATTATCCAGGATTCCGATAATCTCATGGCCGATTCCACTTTCGACAGTGTTGATTCCATTTTCATCTGAAACAACTGCATACAGGAAAGGCTCTGGCCCAACGGTTCCCCCATCCTGCCAGGTACTATCGTTGATATATAGCTGTATCTCGGGCCCGGTATTGTCGGTGGGCGCATTTGCATCCGTACCGCCAATAGCAAAGTCTGTATAGCAGCCCGCTCCATCCAACGATTCATTCGAGAAATATAAACTGATCCTGCCGTCCCCATCTTCATAGGAGACATCAATCGGCACCACAAACTCAAAGGTGAATTCCCCCGCTGCCACCGTTGCGGTTCCATTGAATATCCGGCTCTTACGCCAGAGAAAAGACCAGTTGGCTTCCCGGGTCGTAAACTTACTGGGCTTGTCAAATACTGTGATCGCAAGGTCTCCATTGTAGTCGCTAAACACATTCCCATTCGCATCCTGCACTTGTCCTTTTACCACTACTTTGGACAGCGACCGCAAGGTGTCTTGCCCGCCTGTACCGACAGGCTCTCCATTCAACTCCGTGATCACTGCCTGAAGCCCCGGGTACGCCATAATGAGTCCGGGATCTCCCAGGAGGGTAAAGTTTCGGGAATTGATATTAGCTAAGGTACTGGCAGTAAATGTGCGATTTTTGGTGCGGTACATGACTTCTCCGAATGTCGGCATCCGCTGATTATCGGTATCATACTTAAAGACCTCCCTATAGAAGTTGCCGTTCAAGGTCGCATTGGGAGAAGAGTAAACAAGTCGTACGGTCGTAAAGAGAGCGATTGCTCCGCCTTGTTCCTTAGATACCATGATCTCTGCTCCCGACCGGCGGTCGGGATTATCATACCGACCAAACTCACAGGTAGCGGTTACCACTACGGGTAGCCGGTTGAAGTTTGTCATGCCCTGGATATCCGGGAGTTCCAATATCCGTGCATTGGACCAGGCAGCCTCTCCCCCATGCCCGGTATAGTTGACAATCAGGTAGCCTTCATCCAGGCCGTTTATCAAGGCCTGTCGCCCTTCTGGGAAACGGGTTCCATCGGCGGTTCGGAGCATCGGATAGTTATCCATATAGACCTTGTCTATATTAAAACAGCCATCAGCATTAATAATTTGATTGGTATACCCATCCGCCTGAATCATGTGGATGGCTTCATTTTCGCGATAATCTGCCACCAGGAGAATCTGATTTCGCCAGGATCCGATTCCGGCAGGATCCGTTACATAGTTCTTGATTTTATCCACTGCGGCTAAGGCTTCGTCCAGGCTTTCTACTGGTAAACGTCCGATTGCTGCATCCAGCTTATTGACCTGATAGGAATTATCTCCATCTATCCCGGAATTTTCACCCCAAAACCCCTCGGTCGAATCCAACATGACAAAATAATCATCACTGGTATAGGAATCTGTCGGGTCCCAGGAATCCCGGCTCTGGTAGGTCGGTACAAAATTGGTAAAGGTCGACCAGTTATTATGGTTTTTAAAATCATAAGTTCCATCCCCCAGCATCAAGACATAACCAGGTAATGTTCCTGCGGATCGTTCATAAAACATCCGAATGAAATCGCGAATGGCGGTTACGTCCTGTTTTCCGCTACTGAATTCATTATAAATCTGATAGGGATAGACAATTTCAACTGTCCGGCCATAGTGAGATTCGTGAAATGCTGCCAGCAAATCTGCCGCTTCTCTGAAATCCGGGTGCGTGATGATCAGATAATCCGATAATTCCAGCCCATGCAGGTTTTGATTCGCTATTTTATCTGCCGAAACCGGACTCAGGTAGTCTCCTTTCACAGCAATGAATTGGCGAATTTTATCTGCGGGAAACGCAAAGTCTATATTGGAGCCATTCATCGAATACGCCTGGCCGGTTATTGCTACCGGATCTGTTATGTCCCAAATCCGATAATCAGCAGCGGCATTGGCTATCGAAATATTGGCTACAGCAGGAGCATCTACTCCTTCTACTACACTGAAGCGAAACTGATTCCGCTGCGCAGCATCAAAAGCCTGATCATAGTCAATCTCCAGCCAATCCAACCAGCCTTCTGAACGCGAAGAACCGGCTTTATTATAGGTATAAGTAATCCTTAAAGAATCGCCCTCTATCGCATTGGGCTGCACACTATAAGTGGCATATTTACTTTTGTAATAGGTCGATTCGGAATTTGCGACACTTGACAGGTTAATAGATACGGTGCCGAGTTGGGTATTCCTCGCTTTTACCGCAAAAGAGGTAACCTGATCTGAGCGAGCAATTAATCGTGTATACAATCGAGCTTCACCTGTACTTAATACATCAGGCATGTAAAAGGAAAAGGTGCGTTCCCGAATCAAGTCAAATTTTTCCCCTAACCAATGACGGCCTGAGTGGATAGGGTTTTCCCGATCCCACTCATGAAAGTGAAATGCTCGCCCCATTGAAGGTGTGTAAGTAGGGTTCGCTGCTACCGGTCGGTCTTCAATCCGCTTACCCGGTGTGGCGCCTACTGTCAAAAAGTAGAAACTGGTATCAGAATATAAATTATAGCGATGCTCAAAACGCTGGTTTTCGGTCGAATAATTCCACACATGTGGCCCTTCTCCGTAAAAAAGAAGGAAATCTCCTGATCCGAAGTTCCCATCTCCCTCTCCTTCTATTACAATCGCATTCTCCACCAGATCGTCGTGTCGAGGTCTACTATTTTCCTGAGGCAGCATACCTCCACCATTCCCATACAAGCGAATGTTTCGGGGATCAATACCATTGGTATTGAGTCCTATGTTGTTGAGGAAAGCCTGATCCAGCCTATAAACACCCGACTCAGTAATCCCGATCTTATACCACTCTCCTTCTTTTAGGACAGACTCAGCGGAAAACTGGGCAATCGAAGTTTGAATCATCAGGCACAAGCCGATAAACAAAATTGTTTTAGCTAATCGCATAACCTATTTGTTGTATGCGCGCTTTGGGATATCCCGCTACGCAAAAAATGTGTTTCCAAAATTAACGAAAAAACTTTCAGAGCGGTAGGGCAAAAAGGAAGTACTCCTTTTTACCAGACGATGCTTCCTCAGTTTTAGCTGCGTAAACATACAGACAATCAGCAGAAGAAATTGTTATCCAGCTGACGAATGAAAGAGAAAACAGGCACTCCTCTCACTCAGACCAGCTTCTATTTCGGGCAAAAAAATACATTTATCCATGTAAGAATAAATGAGAAAGCATGCTTTAGCCCTTCATTTTCAGAAAGAAGCCGTAATCATCAGCACTCACAGCCTCTTTTCAGCCCACATACTTCAGAAATGAAGTCCCTTTTATCAACCTCTCTAAATTTTCAGGGAAATACAGAACCTGACTCGTATGCAATTCGCTCCTACAGATGGTGATAACATTTGATATTCAATGGATTATCCCCGTAGAAAAAAATCCCATATTCAATCTACCCTACCTTTACAACCTGCCCTAGTCCTCCTCTGTAGGCTCAAAGCAGTTGTCGATATATTCCCAGTCTACCCGCTTTTCGGTCTAACAAGATCAAAATGTTAGAAATTCAGCTTAATTCCCCCCAAACGACATCACAAGCCCTTTCGATATATCCAAAAAAGAACTATTTTTGTCGTGTAAGAAATTTGCACTTGTACTTCATCTATTTGCTGAAATATCCAGTTTCCCTATTTGGGCACTCACCCCATTACCTACCTTTTTTTCTGCTGGCATTTCAGTTCCCTTTCGCATATTAAATCAAGACCCAATACCCCGATCAGATCGGCAGGTATACGCATAGCTTACTGGCTAAAATCCTGGAACGGGTATCAGCTAACCCTTGGCTTATTCTTAAAGCGATCTGGCAAATTCCTCCTCGGAGGCAGGGCTCAGATCATTGACAAACCCTACCCGTCCTTAACCACTCCGTGTATGCGCTCTTTTGAGTGTGTATGCGGAGGCTTTCTGGTACGATTTTGGCGACTAATTAAGTATCTCTTCCGCATATGCATAAATCCTTGCGTGAACTGCAAGTTTAGGTGCCACAATAGCCCAACATGGTTGGGGTGTTTACTCGTTTAATATAGTAAGGAAATCGAGCTTAGCTGTTTGGTTTTTCTCCTGAGTGCCCGGTATTTAGGGAAAGGGGAATAATCAAATATCAGGAAAAATTTTCCAGGCCAAATCTTTTGTCTGAGTGCCATTTTGCCACTTCTGTAACATGAAGAGCGCAAAGGCCAGCCAAAGTGAAACAATTATTATTGCCAGGAATCAACCTATGTAATCAAAAAATGTCTGTAAGAATTCAAATATTTTTGTGCTTCGGCTTATGCCTTTCATTGATCGTTGCCACCCTGGTCGGCCGCGAGACAGTGTCAGTCCCCTATACCGATGTACCCTTCTTACAGACTCCTGCTGAGTGGGCCGACTCTATTATGAGTACAATGGATCTTGATGAAAAGGTGGGGCAATTGATCTTGGCACAACATCCAGCCTCAGAAAGCGTGGAAATAGATTCTATGCTAACGGGGCCCATTAGCATGGGTCATGTGGGTGGCATCGTTTTCCAAAACCATTCGATGCAGTCTCAGGTTACAAAAACACATCTCTATCAGCGGATATCTAAAACACCCCTATGGATTGCCGTCGAACATGATACGCTATCACCTGAGTACAATCAGGTACCGAACGATCTCTCTCTGCTAGCTATTGATATAGATTCTATTATTCAGGATCTAGGAGAATCAATTGGCCGTCAATCCCGGGATGTCGGCATCCATCTGCAGTTCACGCCTACTCTTGAACACAGCTACTCTTATCAAAATCGGAAAAATACCATACATAAGCTCCTGCGGGTGCAGCGTGGAATTCAAAAGCACCAGGTGCTTTCCTGTTCCCGATATATCCATTTGCAACAAATCAATCAGGCGGATAGTCTGGTTCATGACAGCTTACTGTATCCTTATCAGGAAATGATTCGCTCCGGAGTTTCCGGTATGTTCGTTGATCTCCAGACCGCATACGGGGGTTCTTCGGGGGATATTCCCATGGACATCAACCACTATCTACGCAACAAATTACAGTTTAGTGGAGTCGTTTTCGCAGAAATGCCAGATAGTAGCACACGGGTTTCCAACTATGTGCGGAAAGCGATCCAGAGAGGAGTAGATGTATTTGTGGTGAAGAACCATGTACCGCTCGTAGCGAGCACCCTTCGTGATATGGTTCGCAACCACGATTTGGGTTGGGATGAATTAGATCGGAAAGTTCGGAAAGTTTTGCTGGCAAAAGCCTGGAGTCAGGCGCCCAACCATCATCGCTATGCCAAGAATCACCTTATTGCCCCGTCAGCAAGCCGGGCACTTTCTCTGGTGAATCGCAGCCTGATCAAGCAGTCTGTTACCCTCATCACAAATGAAAAAAACAGAATTCCCATTCAGACAAATGGCGAACAAGATGCCCTTCTCCTTACAGTGGGGAAAGCATTACCTGAATTTAATAAATTAGCGAGCCTATATACTTCATTGACCATTGAGCAAATCGATCGGGAGCCTTATCGCCCCCTCAAGGCGCTCTCTACCCGCAAACTCGCACAATATCGGCCTGTCATCATTGCCCTCAACGAATTGCGGATCGATGTGATTGCCGATGCAGCGTTCATGAAATCTTTGCAGGAACTGAGAAAAAGAACGGAAGTCATTCTGGTCAATTTCAGCGATCCTCAATGGCTCGCCCCCCTAGCTGATTTTCCCAATATTCTGCAAGTATATAATAATGCTCCGATCAGTCAGCAGATGGCAGCTCAATCTCTATTTGGAGGAGAAGCAATTGCCGGCAAACTCCCTGTGAGCGTAAGCCAATCTCTCGCTTATGGTACAGGAAAGGCAACTGAGCGGATGCGACTCAATTATACCTACCCGGAAGCCGCCGGGATGATTTCCGACAGTCTCTACCGAATTGAAGAAATTGTACAGGACGCGATCGCACAACGCGCTATGCCCGGCTGCCAGGTCATGGTCATCAAGAGTGGACAAGTGGTCTATAATGAAGCCTTTGGCTATCATACCTATGATGCGTATCAGCCTGTCAAGCAGACAGATTTATATGACCTCGCTTCTCTGACCAAAATCGCTGCCACTACTATGGCTGCAATGCGGATGTATGATGAAAAAAAGCTGGATCCAGAAGCTTCACTCGCGAGTTACTTCCGGAACCAAGGCGTCTATTTACATACCCGTACCCTTTTAGATACCGCAGTAACTGACACGCTTCTTCCAACAGAGGTTCTCCCTACAGAGGCCGATAGTAGCGGAGTTGCTTCAGCACGAAGAACAACATCTTCACCCTTCATGAAAACGGCAAACTTCAGCACTACCCACGTGGTGGAAGAAGAGCCCGATACAGTAGCAGTTGAAGCAGGAGAAGCACCGCCCCTGCCTATCTCGCGGCGAGCCATCAAGCAATCTGTTTGGCTCGAAAGAGCACCAGTTTTTGATGTCAACCTGACCGACCTCATGACCCATCGCTCTGGCTTGCAAGCTGCCATGCCGATTCTTCCTTATATCGAATACAGAGATAGCCTGACGGGACGATTTGATCGATATTTCCAGGAAACAAGAGACAGTTTGTTTTCCATTCAGGTAGCTGATAATTTTTTCCTTCGCAATGATTACCGGGATTCGATCTGGCAATCGACCAAGCGTCTGCGAGTATTCAGAAAGGATTACGAATATAGTGATGTCAATATGGTGCTATTGCAGCAAG
>CAYGTH010000116.1:0-16927 GCA_964352745.1 uncultured Bacteroidia bacterium | reverse complement strand
CTACCTGTGCTTGTCGTTCTGAATGCACGGACAATCGCTCCAGGGCTTCATCCAGTGCCAATAAGCTCTCCGGCCTCATTTCTCCTTCAGCCAGTCCTTCCTTTAGGGTAATGGCGACCAGCCCGCCTCCACGCTTTTCTGCATTGCGCTTGCGCGCATAGTTAATGAGGATACGGCGCATGGCCTGAGAGGCAATGGCAAAAAAATGGGCCTTGTCATTCCATTTTGCCTGGGTTTGTACCACGAGTTTGAGGTAGGCTTCATGCACGAGTGCCGAAGTATCCAGGGTATGACCAAGTCGCTCATGCCGTAAATGATTACGCGCAATTTGCTCCAGGGCATCATAGACCATGGGCATCAACTGGGAAGCAGCCTGTTGATCTCCGGAACTAAGGGCTTGTAATAAGTGGGTCGCAAGGTGATCAGGAGGGGATGTACTCATTCAGAAAAGGCAGATTTTCAATAACTCCAAGTTATAAAAAAATGAACAAACATACCTTTCTCCCTCTCCAAATTGGAGGATTCTACTAATGGGAACGACTTGATGGGTTTATTCATCTGCCATGAGGAAGGCAATCGCTTGAGGGATCCATCCACTGTCCCATCGGTGTTTGCGTTTTGGTTCGAATAAGTATTTGTGGGGAATTTCTAATTCAGTCATTAAGCTATGAACCGATACGCCCCCCATACTCCTTTTTCCGGGGCAATTGTAATAGAATATGCGTGCTTTGTCTCCGAGTTGTTTGCCGTTTTTACGCAATAGACTTGAGATTCTGTATTGCTCAAAGTTGGCTTCTCCTCCAAAATATTGCTTGATTCTCTGGGCCCTTTCAGCTTCCTCAATCGGGCCCATATCCACCCGAATTCCCACATCCCAACCTGCAGCTTTTTGAAACATCTCTGGATTTCGGAGGAGTAAGGAAAATACTCCCCAGCCTGATTTACTAAATCCGAGCAGAAACCGTCCCTGCTGATCATTGAGAGTCGAGTAATTTTGATCTACAAATGGAATTACGGTTTCCAGGAAATGTCGCTCATCTTGCCGGGTCGAATCTCCGGGGTAATTGACATACCAGGGAAGGTCTGTAAACTCGGGTGCTACACAAATCAATTGATGAGTATTGTGGAAATTGTCCTTGAGTAATTCGAATAAGCCATCTCCAAATCTCCGGTTTGCGTTTTCTACTACCGGTAAAATATACAGGACCCGATACGAACTATCCGGATCATAATTATCCGGCAAAAGGACTCGCAGGGTTGTAGTTTCAGCTTGAAAGGGGGATTTGATTCGGTGCGTCTTGAGGGGAGTGGTTCCGGATTGAGCTGAAACAAGAGTAGGGAAAATGATCAATATCATTGCAGAAAGATACTTCAACGCAAGGAAGTTAAGTGGAGTTTGCATGATCAGAGCACCCTTGGGGCATTGAATAGGGTAACAAAAATATATTGAGGTGATTGGCCAGATAATGAGGCCGTTTCTATCAATATAAGATTTTCTCAGCAGTCCACGGTTTTGATGTTAGCCCAAGCCGAAATATCCATCGGAGAATTACGAATGTTTGAATGCAATCAAAAACTTAGACCATGTTTGGGACAGGAAATTAGCGTTCCAAACATGGTCTTAGTAACACGAAAAAAATCAAGCAAAATCGATAACTTTTTTTTACTAAACAAGTATTCTGGGATTGATCCATTACAACAATGAATAATAGCCAGGCGATTTGGATTCGCCTGGCCATTATCTGTCGAAAATTAAGCTGATACAATAGAATTAACATCCTGATTTGATCCTACCGCTCAGCTACCGCGAGCTGAACACAAATTGCCAATACCTCTGTCGCTTCCTTGATCGCTTCGAGAGAAGGCAGGGAAGGCGCAATTCTGATATTGCGGTCGCTGGGATCTTTCTTATAGGGAAATGAGGCACCGGCTGGGGTGAGTTTTACACCTGCTTCTCCAGCGAGAGCTACGATGCGCTTGGCACATCCATCTGTTACATTGAGGCTGATGAAATAGCCCCCTTGTGGCGTACTCCACTCAGCAATGCCTTTGCCGCCGAGTTCTGCTTCCAGGATCTCGATCACTGCGTCAAACTTAGGCTTGAGGATTGCAGCGTGTTGTTGCATGTGGGCTTCGACGTCTGCCATTCCGTTCTTGAAAAACCGAACGTGGCGGAGTTGATTGAGTTTGTCCGGCCCTATGGTTTGGTTGAACTTATGCTTGCGCATCCAATCGATATTGGCCTCACTGGCGGCTAAAGCAGCCAGGCCCGCTCCTGCAAAAGTGATTTTGGAGGTAGAGCCATACATGAAGACCCGGTCAGGATTTCCGGCTATTTTGGCCGCATCCAGCAAATTTTTCAAGGGTTGAGGATTGTCAACGAGGTGATGAACCGCATAGGCATTGTCCCACATGATGCGGAAATCATCTGCGAGGGTAGGCATGTTGGCGAGTCGATCCACGACTTCATCTGAGCATACTGCGCCTGTTGGGTTGCCATATCGCGGAACGATCCAGATACCTTTGATACTGGCATCCTTAGCGACCAGTTCTTCCACCTGATCCATATTGGGACCATCGGGGCCGTTTTCTACTGCGATCATCTCGATGCCAAAGTGCTGGCAAATATTAAAGTGGCGGTCATAGCCGGGTGCCGGACAAATGAATTTAGGGGACTGCGTTCCCCAGGGCTGACTTCCGCCAACTACGCCATGGATCAAGGCATTGACGATGGTGTCGTGCATGAGGGACAGACTAGCATTGTCGCCGATGAGTACTTCTGAAGGTTTTGCGCCTAGAAATTCACCAAATAGGGCTTTGGCTTCGGGCAATCCATCCAGCCCTCCATAGTTCCGGCAGTCAGTACCGCCTTCACTGGTATAATCTGCTGCTGTAACGAGAGAGAGCATTTCCAGGCTCAAATCCAATTGCTCAGGAGAAGGTTTCCCCCGTGTCATGTCCAGTGAGAGGTTTTGGGATTGCTTTTCCTGGTAACGGCTTTGCAATTGTGCCAAGGCTGATGATTGGGCTTGCGAACTCATAGTAATCGATTTATTTGCTGAAAAAACCGCACAAAGTTAGCTATTTGCTGAGGATATTCTCAATGCTAATAAAGAAATTTTGAAAAATTTGTAATTGTGGAACGACTCAGTAATCAGGTGGATGCGTATAGGAACGAATAATCTGCTTATCTTGATCAGGATATGATTCCCTAATTCTAATATATGAGAATTCTACCATTCCTTCTCCTCCTAATGTTGTGTATTTCCTGCGCAGAAAAGAAGCCCGTTCATTCCCCGGAAAAAGCAGCAGCTCACATGTCCCCTGATTTTGATTGGCTCCTGGGGAATTGGGCCCGGCAAAATGATCCGGAAGGAAAAAAAACCTTTGAGAATTGGGAGAAAAAGACAGGTCAGGAATATCTGGGATTAGGATTTACCCTGGAGGGACAAGACACCACCTGGAAGGAAACGATTCGACTGGTCGGGGAATCCGGTAGCTGGCGGTTTGAAGTAAGCGGCGAAGGCGGGATGGCCAGTTTTGAGATCACCACTATGGATTCTATGCGCTTTGTCTGTGAAAACCCAGCACATGACTTTCCCCAAAAATCAGCTATACAAGGACAGGAGACGAAATTCGGGCAATCATTTCAGGAGGAGATACGGAAATTCCCTTCTTATTTAGCCGAATTCAGGATGTGCCGAAATAGATCAATCATCTCGTCTCTTTCATCTAATATCTCTCATCTTTCTTCCTGCTTATTATGGAAACAGGCTTAGTTCTTTCCTTCCTCGGTGCTTCTATCCTCCTCTCGCTGATGCCCGGTCCGGATAATATATTTGTGCTGACAGAAAGCATCACAAAAGGCCATCGGAATGGGGTGGCAATATCGGTTGGGCTATGCATGGGAGTATTGATTCATACCCTGGCAGCAGCGACAGGATTATCGCTTATTATTCAGCAATCGACCCTCGCTTTTTCGATTATTAAATATGTAGGAGCAGCCTATTTGTTCTACTTGGCCTGGGGCGCCTCACGAGCGCAGCAACCGGTGTTGAAATTTGGAGAACGGGAATCCGCCCCGCCGAGTCCAATCTTCCCTTTGATCGGCAATGGCTTTTTGATGAATGTTACCAATCCCAAGGTTTCCCTGTTTTTCATCGCCTTTCTCCCTCAGTTTGTCAGCGTGAATGGCTTTCATGTTACGATTCAAATGGTTGTCCTCGGATTTATATTCATGCTGCAGGCACTGGTCATTTTTAGCCTGATTGCCATGTTGTCAGGAAGACTCAGGCCTTATGTGAATCATCCACGCTTTTGGCGCATTACCAAATGGGGGACTGTGGGTATTTTGTCGATCCTGGGATTGACCTTGGCCTTTTCGCAGAAGTAGATAGTAGGGGTCAGGAGTCAGGAGAGAGGGAAGAAGAAAGAAGAGAAAAGAAAGAAGAGAGAAGACAGAAGACAGAAGACAGAAGACGGAGCTTCGCACATCGTAATTCCTAAATCGTAAATCAAAAATCGTACATCGTATTTCGTAACTCCAAAATGGTAAATCCACTAGCATTTACCATTTTTCGAATTAAATTACTTCTCGTTAATCAAAATTTCTACAAGTATATACTTTCTGTTATCCATAAATCTCTGGACCTATTTCCTGGCAACGATATGAAAAATCTACTTTTTGGCCTTATGGCCCTGCTAGTCATTACAAATTGCACCCCCACTTCTGATACCCCCAAAGACCTGCCACGGGTTGCTATAGCGGGATTAGCCATCGAGTCCAGTACCTTTTCCCCTGCGCTTACCCACGAAGATGCCTTTCATGCACGGGTCGAGGAGGAGGTGTTTACCTTTTATCCTTTTTTGTCTGAGGACTCGCTGAATCGCAGCCGGGCAAATTGGATTCCCACCATTCGAGGGCATGCCCTGCCCGGGGGGATCGTAACCCGGGAGACCTATGAATCCCTTGTTGGCAAAACCCTGGATATGCTGGCGCTGAAGGGCCCTTATGATGGGCTGTTTTTTGATATTCACGGTGCGATGAGTGTGGTTGGATTGGATGACCCGGAGGGTGATTTTATCAGCAGAGTTCGGGAAGTAGTGGGCACCGAAACCCTGATCTCTACTTCCATGGATTTGCATGGCAATGTTTCGGAGCGACTGGCGCAGCATTCCGACCTGATCACTTGTTATCGCCTTGCACCACACGAGGATGCGATTGAATCCAAAAAACGGGCAGTAACCAATCTCCTGGACCGATTGGAAAGCGGAAAAGGGAAACCTGCTTACAAAGCCTGGATTCCCGTCCCGATCCTATTACCAGGAGAAAAAACCAGTACCCGTATCGAACCCGGCAAAAGCCTGTATGCACAGGTGGATCCCCTTACAAAACAAGCGGGTGTGATAGATGCTGCGATTTGGGTGGGCTATGCATGGGCGGATGAACCCCGCAATCATGCAGTGGTGATGGCTACCGGGGATGATAAAGCTGCCGTCTCAGCCGCAGCGGAACAATTGGCCAATAGCTTCTGGGACGCACGCTCCGAATTTGCGTTTGTCGCACCGACAGCAACGCTTGATGAAAGCCTGGAACAAGCACTTGCAAGTACAGAACATCCCTTTATGATCAGTGATATGGGCGATAATCCGACTGCCGGTGGCGCAGGAGATGTAACCTGGACCCTGACGGAATTGCTCGCTCGTCCGGAATTTAAAACAGCAGATGGCCCCTCCCTTATTTACGCTTCTATCCCCGGCCCGGAATTGGTCGCAAAAGCCGTAGCAGCAGGAGTAGGCGGAACTGTGGATGAATTAGCAGGCGCAGCCATTGACGATCGCTACGCGCCGCCCGTTCGCTTGAAAGGAACCATAACCGCAATCGAGCACGGAGATCAACATGCGGAAACTGAGGTCGTGATTCAGGTGGGAAGTATATCGGTTATCGTTACGAAAAAGCGCAAGCCTTACCACCATGAATCAGATTTTACCAATCTGGGCCTGAACCCTCGTGAGGCGGATATTGTCGTCGTGAAAATCGGTTACCTGGTACCGGAACTCTATGACATGCGCGGAGACTGGATCATGGCCCTCACGCCCGGCGGGGTAGATCAGGATCTGGAGCGGCTGCCCTATAAGCGAATCAAGCGACCCATGTTTCCCCTTGATGCCGATATGGAAGCGCCAGATTTGAGCGCTCGCTGGATTCCCCTGGCTGACGAAGAATAAAACCCATATTTTAAGCACCTTTAACCCGGATGGGTTGGTGCACTCATAGGATGGTTGCATCCAGCTACTTCTGAAATATCTCGTTATGGCTCAAAAACAGTCGATTTCTGCTAATTCCAAGACGGTCCTAATGCTGGGCTGCTTTGATACCAAAGCGGAGGATTTTGGGTACCTGTATAGCTGTTTGCAGGAAATGGGCCTCAATATCCTGACCTTGAATACAGGCGTACAGCTTACGGCAACCGATTTCCCAATCGACCTGGATGCCGGAAGGGTAGCTGCTGAAACGGACATGAGTCTCGAAGCCCTGCGCGAAACGAAAGACCGGGGGCTGGTCGTGGAGAAGATGGGAGAAGGAGCTGCTCGATTGATAGCGAAACTGATCGCCGATGAGAAAATTACAGGAGCCATCGGAATGGGCGGTGGCGGCGGAACATACATCGCACTCTCGGCGATGCAGGCAATCCCCGTTGGGATTCCCAAACTCTGCCTGAGCACGGTAGCCTCCAAAGACCTGTCCCGCCAAGTCGGCACAAAAGATATTACGCTGATGCCCTCCATTGTAGATGTGGCAGGTCTGAATAGCATTAGCAGAATCCTGATCAGCCAGGCAGCGGGTGCGATTTCTGGTATGATGAATGCCAAAAGCGTTGCCTCAGATGCGACCAAAGGCAGTATCGCTGTCAGCATGTTTGGGAATACGACTACTTGCGTGGAAACCTGCACGAAGCTGTTGAAAGAAGCGGGGTATGAAGTACTGGCTTTCCATGCAGTGGGGGTGGGCGGAAAAACGATGGAAGCCCTGATCCGTGAAGGCTTTTTTGTCGGCGTACTCGATATTACGACCACGGAACTAGCTGACGAACTCTGCGAGGGAATTTGCAGTGCCGGCCCGGATCGACTGACCGCAGCTGCTCAAATGGGCATTCCACAGGTAGTCGTGCCCGGTTGCCTGGATATGGTCAACTATGGCCACCTCGATACGGTCCCGGAGCGATTTCAATCCCGCCAGCTGTATAGCTGGGCGCCAGATGTTACCCTGATGCGAACCAACGAAGCTGAAAACCGAATCCTTGGAACTGCTATGGCGGATAAGTTAAATGCCGGCAGCGGTAAAGCGGCTGTTTTGTTACCGCTTGCGGGAATCTCCAAGGTCAGTATGGAAGGGGGCGTTTTTTATCAGCCGGAAATAGATACCCTCCTGTTTGAAGCGATCCGCAAGCAGGTAGATCCCGCCATTCCGGTGATTGAACTGGACGCGCACATCAATGAAGATATATTTGCAGAGCGGGCAGTAGGCCTCCTGCTGGATATGATACAATAACCGAATTCATAAAACGATACACAATTATGCCAAATCCCTGGACAGGAAAAGGAAACCCTTACACAAAACAAGAAGTCAGAGACCGTTTGCAAAAAACCCTGGATGCTAATAAGGCCATTATTGCCGCGGGCGCAGGTACAGGTATCAGTGCTAAATTTATTGAAAAAGGCGGCGCAGACCTCATTATTATTTATAACTCCGGTCGATTCCGGATGTCGGGACACGGCTCTACTGCGGGCTTGATGGCTTACGGAGATGCCAATGCGGTAGCCATGGAAATCGGAGAGTTTGAAGTATTGCCTGTGGTGGAGGAAATTCCGGTCGTATGCGGCGTCCATGGAAGTGATCCCCGCCGTAGAATGTGGCACTTCCTGGGCAAAGTCAAGGATATGGGATTCTCCGGAGTGAATAATTTCCCAACGCATTCCATCGTAGATGGTCATTTTCGACAAGTACTGGAAGAGACCGGAATGAGCTTTCAGAAAGAGGTGGAAATGGTTCGCCTGGCCTCGAAGATGGATTTATTTTCCATCGTATATGTAGCCAAGCCGGAAGAAGCGGTACAAATGGCGGATGTCGGAGCGGATGCTGTAATCGCCCATGTCGGAACGACGGTCGGCGGATCAATCGGCGTTACGGGAGCAACCTGTACCATGGATGACGCCATTGAGCGGACCCAGGCCATTATCGATGCCGTAAAAGTCGCTAATCCGGATACTTTCTTCCTCGCACACGGCGGACCGATCAATACGCCGGAGGATGTTCGGATCATCCTGGACAATACCGATGCACACGGATTTGTGGGCGCTTCTTCAATTGAGCGAATGGGGGTAGAGCAGTCTCTGACGAATCTGACGAGGGAGTTTAAGGCCTTAGATTTGAGGTAGTGGAGAGATTTTATACATTATTGTTTTATTAACTCCTGAAACACTAGCTTTCTTCTGTTTCCAGACTCACATGAAAAATGGCATCCCCCCGGTTCACAATCGGAGAAATATTTACACAGAAAATATAACAATCGAAGGGGGCGTAGACTTTTCTTTCAAATTCTCCAAAAGGATCGGTGATGATTCCCAATAAGGTTTTCTTGGCGATCCATTCACCATTGTTAACGCGGACGTGGAACATACCGGAATGGGATGCCCTCAGCCATTTTGATTTTTTGACAATAATCGACTTGCTTTTGGAGAGTGATTTCCATCTTTTCATCTTCAAAAACTGGATAACTCTTTTTGCTCCCTGTACTCCGTATTCAATCGCTGCTTCATCGTAGAGCATGGATTTTCCGCCTTCAAATAGCAAGGCAGTTTTTCCTAATTGATGGAAGGTTTCCCGAAGAGACTTTGCGATAAAATTGGATTGCACAATAAAAGGGGCACCAAAGACTTTCGCTAATTCCAACGTTTTTTCATCATTGAGCATACACCGTGTTTGGGCAATATTAACCCGATGACCTCCTCCGGAATGAAAGTCAATCACATAATCAATAAAGGGGGCAATCTCTTTTTTGAATTCATGGGCAAACTGGCTGGCTAATGAGCCTTTAGATGAGCCTGGAAAAACACGATTTAAATCTCTGCCATCGGGAAACTTACGCGACAAATGAAGAAATCCGAAGATGTTAAACACAGGAATACAGATGATCGTGCCGCTGGAAGGCTTATTGATTTTTTTTCGAATAATCCTTCTGACGATTTCTACCCCATTTATTTCATCCCCATGCACACCGCCCAGTAACAACAAAACGGGACCGTCTTTTTTTGCACGCTCAATAAATATGGGTACCTGTATGCTATTTCGTGTGTGTAATTTTGCGACATCAAATTGTAAGCAAACGCTATCCCCCCGCTTAATCTCTACGCCGAGTAATGTCAGTTTGTCTTTATACATTTCGCTCAACATATCGGATTATTTTTCCCGCAATATCTGTCCCTGTTGCCTTCTCTATTCCTTCCAGGCCGGGAGAAGAATTTACTTCCAGCACCAAAGGACCCTTTGAAGATTGCAGCATATCTACTCCAGCCACTCCCAGTCCCATCGCTTTTGCAGCAACTAAAGCAGTTTCTTCTTCTTCTTCTGACAGTTCAATAATATTCGCACTTCCTCCTCTGTGTAAATTGGAGCGGAATTCGCCTTCTTTTCCCTGGCGTTTCATCGCACCTACCACCTCGCCATCTACTATGAAGGCCCTGATGTCCGCTCCCCCTGCTTCTTTGATGAACTCTTGCACAATTATCCGCGCTTCAAGGCCATTAAAAGCTTCCATGACAGAACCCGCTGCATTCTGCGTATCTGCTAATATAACGCCTAAGCCCTGAGTTCCTTCCAGTAATTTCAGCACCACAGGCGCTCCGCCTACTGAGTCGATTACATGTTCTACATTTTTGGAAAAATTGCTAAAAATTGTTTTGGGTAAACCTACCCCTGCCCGGGCAAGCAGTTGCAGACTCCTGAGTTTATCTCTTGACCTCACCAGGGCTTGTGATTCTACCGCACTGAATACCTTCATCATTTCAAACTGCCGGACTACGGCGGTTCCATAGAAGGTAACCGAAGCGCCAATTCGTGGGATGATCGCATCTACATGATCCAGATAAGCCCCATTGTAATACACCTTAGGACTCTTTTTTTCAATTTCAATATTGCATTTTAAATGGTCGACAACCTGCATATTGTGCCCCATTTTTTCCCCTGCCTCTACTAATCTTCTGGTCGAATATAAGGCGGGTTGACGCGATAATATGACTATGTTCATGTTTATTTATCTTGAGGGTTAGTTGCTGATTTCTTTTTTCTTCTTTTATAAGAAAGGTCATATTTCGAAGGGTCAACAATAAATTTTCCCATTAGAAATCTTCTTCCGATCAAAATGGGGAATTTCATTTCTCCCCGTTCACTTAAGGATAACTCAATCCCATGTTTTTTTCCGAAAAGCAGAATGTCTGTTTTAATGACAAAGCGCTTTTCTGAACTCCCAAAGGAATTTTTGATGCGTTTTTCACTAAAGTTTTCCATTGAGAATTCCTGCTGCTGATATTGAGGGTGGGAAGGATCAAGCAGCGTAAACACCAGCACTTCTTTTCTTCCTTTTTTTCGCTTCTCAATTTTATGGCAATGAATGGCGGATGTGTACGCTCCGGTATCTATTTTTATATCAAGGTCTTTCACTCCCAATTCAGGAAACGTAGCTTTGTCCTTTCTTCCAATAATTGTTTTTTTCTTCAATTTGCAGCTGTTTATTACCCTTCAATGCCTAAAGTATTGGAACTTATTTATGATGCGTAATTTCTTCTTCTCTTAATACGCCTGAATGCTCTTCTCGTGCAAAGTCCTCTATATTCAACCAATAATCAGAAGAAATTATTTGGTAGGTGTTTTCTCCCATTGACTCTAGCTCCCAAAGAATGCTTTCAGCATCATTTAATTCTTTCTCCGAATCGAGTTGGTCATTAAATAATCTTTTCAACAAGCTTTTTTCCGACAACAGATCACTCAGTGTTCGTAATACAATCTCCTTTGTAATAGCTAAGTTGCTTGCAAAGGAGAGTTCGATGTCAAGGACAGATGCAAGTGTTTTTGGGAACTTCCCATTATATGCCTCATATAACAATTGATTAATGTTGAACAGGGGGTAATGCAAGGAGATATTGGGATATTCCTCTGAAACCTTATCTTCCAGCATTTCAAATGACAAATTCTTGATTTGCCCTGCGTTTAACACGCCGTCCAGTTTGTATGTGAGTAAAATTGCAGCTGCTTCGTCAGGCTCAAAATCTGAAATCGCCATTGAAAGCATGTCAAATAGCTCTGCTTCAGGAATGCTTGTTACATCGGAATAGTCAAACAATTTGAGCAAATTGAGGTAGTCTTCCTTTTTCCAGTACCCCTCTATCTTTTCGATAGTTCTTATCTTTTTAAGCTTGATTGTAAAATTCATTTCTTGATTTTAAAGTATATCCAACGGTTGCATAAACGATGTCGCGGTGCTGTGCTGACAGGGTCGTTTTGTGCTTCTTCCTTCTCACTCTTTTACTTTTTTAATCATTTTTTGCATGAAAATATTACTGGGTAAAGAAACATATTCCGTATCACTCACCTTGATAATAATGAAGAAAATACCAATGTCGCTTATTTTTCCTTCAACCTGATAGTCTTTATCTAAGATTACGATATAATCCCCAATATTTACTTGACGATTAAAGAAAACTATTAAAGTTGAAGTGATATTTGATATGATTGACCATTGGGCTACAAATGCAATTCCTACCACAGTAAATAGAGAAGCGACATAAGCGGCTAATTGGGAGGGATTAATTCCCCAAATTAGTAATAAGGTTCCTCCCAAAACTAAATACGTACCAAATGAAATGGCCTTCTTTACTATTTTTATCCGGGTTTTTTGATAGGAAAATTTTAATCCAACTCTATTTACGATCCGTTCGAGGACTTTTAATGTGATGATGAGGATAATTAGGACTACTACAGATTCAATTATTTGGATTTTATATGCTTCCATTTGTTGGGTTTAATTACCTGGAATTTTTGTAGTCCGCTAAGCCTCTCTGTCGAATAGATTTTGAAGTAGTTCGTAAGCCTATGGATTAATCCCGAAAAAAAACGTCCTTACTCCGACTTAATAAACCTTCCAACGTATTCTTTTTCCTGTGTTGTTAGCTGAATGACGTAAAGGCCGGGGATTAGTGCACGCAAAGAAACCGGAAAACCTGATGCCCGATGAACCATCTTTCCATATACATCGAATATCACGATGTCTTTAACCGGAGCTTGGACTGAGCCATATAGGAAATCACTCGCTGGATTGGGGAATATAGAAAAGGTATCTCTCTGTACTATTTCATCCAATCCAACCGTTGCACAGGCTTCACTGAAAACAAGGCCTGAATCAACGGCATTGATAAAGGTCGCAGTTGCATAGGCGACATCATCTACTTGAATGCAGGATAATTCTGGATTGTTGTAGGCCGTAAAACTCTGGAGAAATGTGTTGGTACCATTGCGCATATTCAGGCTTTTGAGCTGATTGTTGTGGCAGATAAATTCTTGGATGATTCCCAGATGACTGACATCAAGTGAACTGAGCGCATTATTTGAGACATATAGATTGATCATGAATGGGGAGGGAGGGAGAGCAATCGAATCAATTTGATTGTTGTTGCAAATCAAGAGAACAAGATCTGGGCTGGCGGCAAGATCCAGGAAGCCGCTGATTTGATTGTCATTGCAATTGAGTGCCTGCAAGTCCAGATGAGCCACATCGAGTTCGGTTAATAAATTATTGCTACAACCCAAGGTGTTCAGGTTGGCATTATTACTTAGATCCAATTGGGGAATCAGGTTATCGCTACAATTCAAGGTAAACAACTCAGGGTTCTGAGAGACATCCAAACTCGTCATTTGGTTATTGAGGACCAACAACCTACGTAGCAAAGGATTGGCAGACAGGTCAAGGCTACTGATTTGGTTGTGGTTCTGGTGAGTGAAGGTGTTCCAAATTGAAAGAGCGGTTAATACAGGGTTTTGGCTAACATCCAAACTGGTCAACAGATTGCCCCCTACGGCCAAATCATCCAAAGAATCCAATTCGCTGACATCGATTGAGGAAATGGCATTGCCTTCAAGGTTTACATCGGCCAACAAAGTATTCTGGCTTAGGTCAATTCCACTCAATTGATTAAAAGAAAGCACAAGAAATTTCAATTGTGTATTTGCAGTGAGATCGATGGAAGCGATATCATTCGCCTTCGCTTCAAGCCAACTGAGATTGACAAATGCTTCTATCCCTGACAAATCTGCAATACCCAGGGAATCCAAATCCAGAAAGGTAACGGGTGCTGCATCACTGTTGAGAATATTTCCATTGAAGCCATTGTTGTCGATGTTTGCTATGATCAGCGCCTGCTCAAATGCCGAGTCAGGGATAGGCGTGGTTTGAGCAAATACTGAGGGAAGGACGAAAATGAAAAAGACGAGAGATGGCAGGAAAGTTTTCATATCTACATATTTTTGAAAATCTGCATGTTGAAGTTTTACTCTTTCAATGAACCCTAATCGGTATCTACCTTCACCTCCTTGAACATATACGGGTTGTCGCTGACCCTCAGGGCTTTGCCGCTGGTAGTGGTTACATTTCTGATAACGACTTCTTTGGTTTTGACATAGGGAAACGTTTCCTGGTAGGAATCGTCAGTCATTTCTTCATTGAAATCTTTAAAAATGGCAGGCCCCTGGTAATCCTCCGGATGATTAGCATCGTCGATTTGAAGGTTTTCAAGGGTGATCCGCTCCGGCATATAACAGGTATAGCCGAAATCATGCTGGCCGGAGTAAGAACCGCTGATCAGGGTGGCCTTGGTTGATTTGCCGCCCTCGGGCACGAAAATACAGTTGCGGATAATGAGTTCTCCCTGCCAGGTACTGCCATAGTCGGAGCGGAGGTTAACGAGGCTCCTGCCCCGAATGGTGGTGTTCTCCACGGTTAAGGTCCCGCTGCCAATGGCATTGATTCCCATATGCCCCAGCGTTGAGTTGCGGATGGTGGCATTGGCAACTCCCTTGTGTGCATCAAACCGGGAGAGGATGCATCTGTCATACAGCAGGTTTTTGCAGTAGTTGGAACCCAGGATTCCCCAGTAGGTTCTGTCGTTGATATTATTGGTCTGGCTGCAGTTGATGAATGATACATTGAGGGCACGCCCGACTGAAATGTCGTAAGAGCCCATAGAGACGGGCTTCCCTGCCGCGCCAATGGTGCGGTAGGTTTTATGTCCGGTCAGGAGCGTGTTTTTAACCGTTACATAGGCACAATCGCTAATATTGAGGAAGCCCATATAGGGGGCGCCATGGTCGCCTTCGCCGGTGATGCGGTGTTCCAGTCCATCCACAAGCACATGGGAGCGCCTGATCGCTATGTTTCGGCTGTGGTAGTTGTACTTTGATTCGGCAGCATTGGCGATGGTCGTAAAACGCCCTCCGGTAATGTTTAGCGTCGTTTCGTCCAGGGGTAAGGCAGTGATTTCCGTGATCTGGTCAAAGTCCCAGATAATCGGAGCGTCCATATCCACATTGCCGTTTTTGTCCACGACGAAGATATCTGTTTGTGCAGAACCATTGTTTTGGTTCAGTCCAAAGCGGATATAGTGCTTGACGTGGGAATTGGTAACTGTAACCAGACACGGCCCGGGTAAGGAGGTTTCGATTTTTTCCTGGTTTCGCTTCAGCGATGAAATCCCTTCCAAATCAAACGGTTCCAGGCTGGAACTGACTCTGAAAACAGAAGCCCTTCGGTTTTGAACTTCGGTATCGTCAATAAGGAAGGCCGCGGTGCCAAAGTCGGTGTCGGTCTGAATGATCGCTGTGCGCTCCTTTCCGCTAATGTAGTAGGTGAACCCTTCGTCGGCTTTTACCATAAGTCCGTGCTGATTGGCGAATGCATGGGTCGCCGCGATAGCGTCCATGTCATCTGTTTTACCGTCGCCTTTGGCGCCAAAGTCGCTATAGTGGACCCACCCATCAGCTGTAAAGGCAAGGACATTCTTGGGGGATACATTTACATGCAATTCCCCATTTTCATGTATGCGTACCTGGGTTTTCTTCTTTTCGGAGGTGATCACTACCTTTTCAAGCGGGTTTTCGGTCTGCCCCTGTGCGATCATTACAGAGGAAAAGAAGAGGATCAATAAGCGGAAATGTTTCATCATGAGCGTATATTAGTACTGATCAATTTCCGAAAAAAATCAATACGATGGGTAGGAATAAGGTTTGGAACCCTTAATAAATGGTTGTTTTTACTTATTATTAACCTGAGATAATCCGGATATATGTTACAATTGCTTACCTCATTAAAGCTACCTGCACTATGTACGATAGTTGTGTGGCTGTCCCTTAGTCAGGCCCTCGCGCAGAAGGCTCCAAGTCCGATGAATGCGATGGATCATGGACCTTTTGTTTCCGCAACGATCTCGACCGATCCCTATGCTACCCGGAGTATTTTTGTTCACAAAGGGATTGCGGTCAGGGTGGGGGAAGAGCGCGATGCGGTGATGGTGTTCGATACGGATCTTTTGCGTGTTGCGAGTGCCTGGACCGGAGGGTTTCTGAATTGGTACCCTTCAAGGGACGGGCTACAAGAGTTCCCGAGCCCGGATGGGTATACCCATTTCTCCACCAGTCAGCGACCTGGTTGGTCGCGGGATGGTAATTTCGCTGATTCCAGACCCTGGCCTTATGGCCCCGTTCCTCGCTCGATAGGAGCTTATAAAGGGTTGTACCTGCACGGCGACCGCGTTGTTTTTTCCTACGAGATTGGTGATTGCGATGTGCTTGAGTCGCCCGGTTTTGAGCGGGTTCAAGGCCAGCCGATATTTACCCGCAGCTTTCTGATGCACCCGACTGCTGATTCCCTTTCCATTCAACTGACTGAAGCGCCTGACGGATCGGCCACACAACTCGAGCAAATCGTATTGTCGCCGTCAGAAGGATATGTGAAAATCCAGTCTGGGGATCGCGCTCGACTCGTGGGTTACAAGGCATTGCCCGCAGGGGCAAAATGGAGTCTGCGGGATCGCCATCTCATCCTCCAACTCCCTTCTCTTGATCAGCCGTCGTCCTTCGAGGTCGCTCTGGGACCTGTCCTTGCAAGTAAGGAGAGAGGCTACATGAACAGATACCTACAATCGAAAGTCCCTGTTCCTGATTTAGCGCTTCTGCAAACCCCTGCTTCGGCCCGGTGGGAAATTCAGGAAACACAGATCAAACCAGGTACTGAAACCGGCCCCTTTGTCTCAGATGAATTAACAGTACCTTCCGGGAACCCCTGGAATTCATTCCTGCGATTCTCGGCAGTGGATTTTTTATCCGACGGCAGAGCCGTTGTTGCCTCTTTGAGTGGTGAGGTTTGGGTCGTTGATGGATTGGAAGAAACTACCGGTACGCTGCAGTGGACACGATTTGCTACCGGGTTAAATCAGCCGCTGGGAATCAGGGTGGTGGATGACCAGATTTACGTAACCGGGCGCGATCAGATTACCATTCTCCATGACCGGAATAAGGACGGAGAGGCGGACTTCTATGAGAACTTCAACAATCAGGTGATGGCCGCCACCAATTTTCATGCCTTCACCTTGAACCTGGATACTGATTCCAAGGGCAACTTCTATTTTGCCAAGGCCACTCCCTGGCCCCCCGTATCAAGGCAAGGAGTCAAAGCGGAAATTACCCCTCACCATGGCGTGCTATTTCGCATGCCTCCGGATGGAAGCCGGTTGGATATCATCGCCTCGGGTTTGCGGAATCCCAATGGACTCTCTATTGGGCCTAATGATGAAATTCTCTACAGCGACAATGAAGGCAATTGGG
>CAYGTH010000115.1:0-17316 GCA_964352745.1 uncultured Bacteroidia bacterium | reverse complement strand
GTCATTCAGATTATGGTGGCCCTCCGGAACAATGATGCAGTGAAACGATTTGCTCACCTTTTCCCCAGAATACAAGACCTCCAGCTCACCTACACGGAGCTGGAAGAAGAGAATCAGCCTTCGGGTGCCGTTCGGAATTCGATTCGCTTGCTGGAGGACAACCCCCGGTTCAGCCCCACTTTTCGCGGTATTCTTGCGAATACAAATGCTTACCTCACCCGAAATCGGGGCGTAGCAGAACCCGAAACCCTAAAAGAAATAACGGGAGAACCTGTTACTTCCCAGGAAACTTCAATTGAGTCTAACCTTACCCTGCCCCTTTATATTGGCTTGCTGTGTACGTTTCTCGGCGTAATTATCGGCCTGGTCAAAATCTCTATTGTAGGGGTCAGTGATGCAGCTATTCAATCTTTCATCGGCGGCGTATTAATTGGTATGATCGGTAGTGCTTCCGGGCTGGCGCTGACAGTACGGAGCAACTACCGGTTTAAGGAAGGAAAAGCCATGCTGGACAAGCGTCAGTATGAATATATTTCCTTCTTACGGGCTCAGATTTTACCCATACTCAATAAAGATACCGAAGCCCCTATGTCGGGCCTGCGGAAGAATCTCGCAGCTTTTAACGAGGGATTTGCCCAGTATCAGCAACATATGAATGAGTCCCTCAGCGAAACCCTGGGCTTGTTTGGCGAATTAAAAGATGTCTTCAAGCAAATCCGCACCATCGAAAATGGCCTCGCAGGGATGGGACAGGTGATTCAGGCGAATGATGGCCTGGTCGAAAAGCAGGTGGATGCCATAGATGCCTATGCCCGGAAAGCAGAAGCCCTTTCCCGGAAACTCAACCGCCATTGCGCGCACATGGATAAGCAATTGGAGACGATGGTCGTGGAAAACCTGCGTGCCATGGATACCAATGTGCAGTCAGCCTATCAGCGCATGGATCAGTATATGGCCAATGGAATTGGAAATGGAAACGGAAATGGACATCATACACAGGCCCTGGTCAGAACTACGGCTCCCTACACAGACATGGGCCAGATTCGAACAGAGCTAGAAACCCTACAGGAAATCAGCCTCCAGATTCACCAGGGACTGATGGAACAGACTACGCAGGAAAACCATGCACATCAGGAGGTGTCGGATCAGTTTAAGCAACTCAACAACCGGTTTGCTCAGATGGTCAGTGCGCAGGAATCCAGTGTCCTCAATGCGCCAGAGTTTCGATTTTTTCTTTATGCCGGACTCGCTGCATTTGTGGTGGGAATTGTAGGAGGAGTCATGTTTCTGGTTAATTCTTTTGCGATATGAAAAGCGCAAGCGGAAAAATGTTTTGGCTGAGTTATGCCGACTTGATGACAGCACTGTTCATCGTAGCATTGGCTCTGTTTGTACTCAGTTATCGCATGTTTCAGGTGCGGGCACTTGCCCTGGAAGAAGCCGAAGCTGCGCTGCATATGCGGAGCGAAGAGTTGGACCAGCACAGCATTATGCTGGAGGAAATGCGCCTCCGGACGGTTAATGCTGACAAACAAAAAGCAGCGGTCAAAACCCTGACGGCAAAACTCTCCGAAGAAGAAATGCTGGCTACCACTTTGATTCAGCAGTTGCAGGACGAACGAGCCTACCTCTTTGATTTGCAACAACGACTCAACGATGAGCGCGGGCGTTTGCTCGTGATGGAAGAGGAGTATAAAAAACTCCAGGAAATCCAAAAGGCGATTGAAAACCTGGACAGTCGCTACTTTGTCTATCAACCTCAACACAAGCGGCATGTGCTCAAGAAAGAGGTGCATTTTCCAGCTGGAAAAAGCGAAATCGGCACCGCATACAAAGCCTTTCTGTCTGAGGCCGGGCGCGCCCTGCAGCGGATGATTTTACAACTGGATCCGAAAGATAATATCAAATACCTGGTTGTGATCGAGGGCATGGCTTCACAGGACAATTATGCCAAAAACTATGAGTTGAGTTACAATCGCGCGCTTTCACTCTATCAGTTTTGGGCTGATATGGGCATCCAGTTTGATCCCCGCCGGTTTGAAGTCATGATCTCCGGGAGTGGGGTAGGAGGCGTCGGACGAAATCAAGCGAATGAGTCGATGAATCGCCGTTTTCTCTTACAGATTGTACCCAAAATAGGAACCCTAAACGGTGTCGCTGTTGCACAAAATGGACCGAGCCGTGGCCAGGAAATGCAGGACGAATCCGTAGCGCGCAGTGCACAGCCCAGGCATACGCCTCAGGCATTTAATGAATATCATATCGGAAAGGTCATTTCGACAGCAGAGTCGTTTATGGGTGTGCCACATGTATGGGGCGGAACCGGCAGAAAAGGAATCGACTGTTCAGGCCTGATGCAGGTAAGTTATGCCGCTGCCAACCTGAGGATTCCGAGGGTTTCAAGAGATCAGGCAAAAATGGGCCGAACCATCCGAAAATCTAATTTGAAGCCGGGCGACCTGATTTTCTTTAAAGTAGAAGATCAAATCAATCATGTGGGTATGGTTACCCAGGTCGATGCCGGAGAAGTCAAGTTTATTCAATCTACCTTCTCCCGCGGCGTCGTGAAATCCAGCCTTTCGGAGCCTTATTGGAAAAAGCACTTTGTCCTCGGCAAACGGGTCTGGGATAAACCCAAGCCTTTGGCTGAAGGCCGATGAGGAATCCCTTATGTTGAGTGTTCGCACTCACTCCCTTTTACTTTATTAGCAAGTCCATATATAGCAGGTGGCGGGCATTAGTCCGCCATTTTTTTTGTTACTCAAATAGACTCAGTTTTGGTCAAACAAACACAAAGGCTGCTTTTGATCAGGGTTGGCCCAGCACATCAAAGCGGCGAAGCGCATTGCCCGATAAAAAGATTTTACCAAAAATCTTTTTCAAACTATTGCGTACCTTATGTTGCAACATTTTTGTCACTCCTAATCGGTGAATGAGAAGGTTTTGTCATCATCTAAAGTAACCGATTATGTTTGTTTTTGGACCCTCATCCCAAAGTGTACGGTAGTGAAATTTTTATAAATATCATTCAATATGTCAAATCAAAATCGAAGGGAATTCATTCAACAGGGGTCTATGCTTGCAGGAGGACTCTTACTTCATCCCGGAATGGGGTATAGTAGTAACAGGCGTAATTCTTCTGATGAATTAAAGATAGCTGTGGTGGGCTGCGGTGGGCGTGGAACCGGGGCTGCTTTTCAGGCACTTTCTGCTCATCCTGGTAATCGGTTGGTAGCCATAGCAGATGTATTCGAAGAACAAACGGAGCAGTGTTATCAGATCTTAACTAAAAGAGAAGAAATTAAAAACCAGATTAACCTGCCGCGAGAAAAAAGATTTGTTGGCTTTGACGCCTATCAAAAAGCCATTCGCGAGTGTGACGTAGTGCTGTTGGCCACACCGCCAGCCTTTCGTCCCGAACATTTTGAGTTTGCAGTAAAAGAAAAGAAACATGTTTTCTTAGAAAAACCATTATCCTGTGATGGCCCCGGAACCAAAAGGATTTTAAAAGCAGGGAAATTGGCAGATGCCAATAATTTGAAAGTAGTCGTTGGGCTGCAAAATCGCTATGATCCGGCTCATGTCGAAATGGTAAAGCGCATTCAGAATGGAGACATAGGGGAGGTTCTTACAAGTACATGCTACTACATGAAGGGCGGCTACAAACTAATACCCAGAGCCTCAACAACTTCGGAACTCGCCTTCCAAATTAAGAATTATCATTACTTTACCTGGTTGTGGGCAGGCGCACCGGCAGGCCTGCAAATCCATAATGCCGATATCGTTCATTGGGTTAAGGGGACCTATCCCGTCAGCGCACAGGGGATGGGAGGCAGGGCAGTATTAGAAGGCCCTGATAGTGGAGATGTGTTTGATCACTTTTATATAGAATACACGTATCCTGACGGCACAAAAATGAATAGCGAGGTTCGCACTATTGACGGGAACTTTAGCAAAAATGGGGTTTGGTTTATTGGTGCCAGGGGAACCGCTAATGTTCGTACCGGCATAAAAGATCATTCTGAAAATCGTTTGTGGAAATTTGATGAAAAGGGCTCGAAAAACGCTTTTCAAGTCGAGCATGACCGATTCTTTGAGGCAATTAGAAATGATATACCTGTTAATAATACAGAATATGGCGCCTACAGTACCTTAGCCGCGATTATGGGAAGAATGGCAGCACACACGGGCCGGGTAATCACGAGGGAAGAGGCACTTAACGCTGAGCCTTTGCTTAAGCACGATATTACCGGTTGGAGTGAAGCACCTATTGTGCCAAATGCAGCAGGGATTTATCCTTATCCAAAGCCAGGCAAAAATTAGCTCCCTACTGGTTTCCTTTGGCTTGCACAACGTAGAAAATCAGGAAGGAGCTCAAAACAAAAACTGATTGGAATTTTGTTTCCGGTGCACTAGTTAAATACAGGGATGACTTCCTCTAGCAATAGGGGGAGGCGTTTCTCTCGCGATCTTCCAGTCTGTTATTTTCCTTGCAACCTAAGTCCCAATATGCAAAAAACCATCTCTCTACTCGCAATCTGCCTGCTCCCTTTTATAGTCCTTGGACAGCGGAGTAAAGTCTTTGATAATTTGTCCATGCCCAGCAAGATTCTGGACGGAGAACGGAAATATGCAATTTACTTGCCGCCGGATTATGACTATTCAGAACGCAGCTACCCGGTGCTTTATCTTTTACATGGCGGCGGAGATGACCAGACGGGTTGGGTGCAGTTTGGGGAAGTACAACATATCACTGACAAGGCGATTCAGGAAGGAAAGGCCACTCCCATGATCATTGTTATGCCAGACGCGAATACGGGAAAAAGAGGCTATTTCAATGACATTGCCGGAACCTGGCGCTACGAGGATTTCTTCTTTGAGGAATTTATGCCCTTCATCGAGCAGCAATATCGGATCAAATCGGAAAAACGGTACCGCGCTGTCGCGGGCCTTTCAATGGGCGGTGGCGGTTCTTTTATGTATGCCTTGCATCATCCGGAGCTGTTTTCTTCCGCTTGCCCCCTGAGCGCGAGTACTGGCCCCCTAACACTAGAAGGTATGGATGCTGCGTGGCTTAAGCGGCGTAACCATCCTTCAGATGTTTCTGAGACCCAAAAAGAGGCCTGGTTCAAGCAACACAGTACCGTTTCCCTTGTCGAAAGTATGGAAGTGAAAGACCTCAAGTCCGTTCGCTGGTATATCGATTGTGGGGATGATGATTTTCTATTTGAAGGGAATTCGCTTGTACACATTACCCTGCGGAAAAGGGAGGTCCCGCATGAGTTTCGGATTCGGGATGGTGGCCACAAATGGTCGTACTGGCGTTCTGCGCTACCGGAAGTCCTGGGCTTTGTCTCAGAAGCCTTTCATCAAAATTAATGAAGCCTGATTCGATTCCTACTGCTCACATTCAGGCGATATCTCCCTGGTAAATCGGAATTTGCCTGCCTGCGCAGATATCCTGGATGGTAGTCCGGATTTGACGGGGAAATAGCGGTACCTGATCTAAGCTTGGCAAGGGAATCCATTCCGTTCCTACCTGATTGGGGTCTTGTTCAGTTGCTTGATCCAGATCGACTTCAGAAAGCAATTCGCATTCAAAGATGATGTCGATCTGGTGAAATCCCGTTGGTGGTTTTTTGCGGACATGATTATCTGAAATATAATCTCGAACCATCAGAATATCTTTTACCTGAACTTCTGCGCCGAGTTCTTCCATACATTCCCGCTTCATGGCAGTCCGCAAATCTTCATTGTGATTTTGGCCACCACCGGGCAGGGTATAATACACTTGATCGTTTTGGTGCTTCACAACCAGGAGGTGGTCGTTTTCAATAATAATCGCTTTAGTCGCAGTGCGAACCGGATACTTTTTCATGGTGTAGCAGGAATGTGTTGGGCAAACTGCTTTATACTCTTTTTGGGCCGAAAAGTTAGTGCGAAATATAAAGTTTTCATTTGGTATGAATCGGATGCCAGGGACTGCGAACTATGCAGCCATCTTACAGCGCTACTTCCGTTTTGAATACAATGACAGCCTGCCCGACAATACTCACCTGGACAGCAATCTCTTTCCGAATATCCACGATGATACGAGCCATACCGATGCGTTGCATTTCATCTCCCTGCTGGGCAATGAAAGAGAGTTGATATCCATTATGCGAGACCAGTCGATATTGAACCCAATAAGCACCCAGCGGGCCCATTGCATTGCCGGTAACCGGATCTTCGGAGACGCCGATTGCGGGTGCAAATATGCGACCATGAGTCAGGATATCCGGATTCTCAACATCCAGGGTGAAAGCATAAAATCCATCACATTGAATCCGTGAACTCAAATTCGTTAGGGACAGGGATAACTGGGATTTAGGTTTGTGAGGTTGCTTGAATGTACTATCTTCGAATGTTAATCAGGCAGATATGAAAGCAGTAATTCCAGTCGCAGGCCTTGGGTCTAACCTCCGTCCGCATACGCACACGCAGCCCAAACCGCTCATCCCGGTTGCAGGTAAGCCGATTCTGGGTCATATCATTGATAACCTGATAGAAGCAGGCCTCACAAAGCAGGTGTTTATCATCGGCTATATGCGGGAAAAAATCAAGGAATATGTAGAGCAAAACTACAGTGATCAGATTGAGATGGAGTTTGTCGTGCAGGAACCAAGAAAGGGACTTGCCCATGCCCTGTGGGTTTCACGAGAACAACTTCAGGACACAGATGAGATTTTAGTCGTTCTGGGAGACACGATTTTTGGAACAGATACCCGAAAGATATTAGGACAGGAGGGGACAGTTCTGGCGGTGAGTCAGGTTGAAGACCCCCGAAAATTTGGGATTGCTGTATTGGATAAGGAGAATAAGGTGAAAATGCTGCGGGAAAAACCTGAAATCCCCACGAGTAATCTGGGGCTGGTGGGGATGTATAAAATCGCGCAAGTAGGAGTTTTGATAGGGGAATTGGAAGAGATGATTCAGGTAGAAATCCCTGAAGATCAGGAATATACACTGGTTGATGCCTTGATGCGGATGGTCAGGAAAGGGGTCGAAATCCATGTGCATCAGGTGGATAACTGGTTTGATTGCGGAGAACGGAAATCACTGCTCCAGGTCAATCGGATTTTATTGGAAAGAATGCAGAATCAGGCCGGGTATCAGGGCGAAAATTGCGTGATTATCCCGCCTGTACATATTGCCGAGGGCTGTGTGATTGAGCATTCCATTGTAGGGCCTTATGTAGCGATTGCCGAAAATGCACGAATTACCAATTCCATTGTGCAGAATTCGATCCTGGGAGCCTATTCAACGCTCGATTCCATGATGCTAAACGGCTCGGTAGTAGGCAATGATACAGCCCTTCATGGGAAATTCACCAGTGTTAATATTGGCGATAATACAGAAATTGATTTTGACGAATGATCTATCACCTTGCGATTGAAAAAGATTGGGATGCGGCCTTGGGGCGCGGTGCGTATAAAGTAGCCTCTTTATCGACAGAAGGCTTTATTCATTGCTCGACAAAAGAGCAGGTCATGGAATCTGCCCGCCTCCATTTTTCAGGACATGATCGCCTGATCGTTCTGCATATTGTAGAAAAACCGCTTAAAGATTTTTTGAAATGGGAACCTTCCCGTGCTGGCGACCTCTTTCCGCATGTGTATGGTGCCATTCCGCTGGAAGCGATTGAAGATTTGCACTTTCTTTCCCGGGATCAACATGGAGACTGGGTAGCTTTGTAAGGAGCGATTACGGGAAGCTGGAGATATTGGGAGATCGGGAGAAGATCACCCAAGAGACGAATGAGTTCGCCACAACCACGTAACAGCGAATTCATTCGCCGAAAACCAAAACGCCGTATCCCAATGAGGAATACGGCGCTAGATTTCAATAAAGTAAACTGTATTTACAGAGAGGAGGACTCGCGAATACTCTCTATATCATCTCGTAGGCTGTTCAGTTCATGCTCTGTGGCATGATCGTCCCAGTCATAAATGTCTTCTTCAAGGGTCTGGTGGACCAGGGGTTTGTCAATTTGTTCGGTTTGATTCAGGCTCAATTGATATACTGAGCCGGTAATGGTAACAGAAGCGAACAGCACGACGACCAGAATCAAAAAAGCGTTGAGGCTTAGGGTAACCGGGATTGCGCCCATGAGATATGTTACCAATGCCTTCTTCCTTTTGTCCGGAGTTGTGAGCGTATTTGCCACAGCTCCTTCAGGTCGGGTCTCTTTCACAAATGCCATAATCTGGTCGCAGGAGTATTCAGCGGGTTGGTACTGTAGGCGTGAGGTCTTTTCCACAACCTCTTGAAAATATTCGTACCTTTCCCAGAGAGCCTCGTCGTCGCATATCATGTCGAGAAATGCTTCGCTCTCAGAGGGGCCCATCTCATCATACAAGAACCGGATTATATCGTCATCAGTGAAATTTTGTTTCATAACCGTTCGGGATGCCGGAGTCCTGAGCGAGCTTTTTCAAATTGAGCAAAGCATACCTCATTCGTCCTAATGCAGTATTGATGCTGACATCTGTTAACGCTGCGATTTCTTTAAAGCTAAGGTCGGCATAACTTCTCATGATGAGTACCTCTCTTTGCTTATCAGGCAGCTGTTGAATCAGCTCTCTAATGTAACGTGCATTTTCGTCCCTTATTATTTTCTCTTCGGAACTCCCTTCAGTTTGAGGGACAGAGTTGAAGATATCGTAATCTTCACTTTCTCGCTGGATGGGGTTTCTCTGGACTTTCCGGAAATGATCGATTGCCAGGTTTCGTGCAATTCGAATGACCCAGGGAAGAAATTTCCCTTCTTCATTGTACTTGCCCGAGCGGATCATCCGCACGACTTTGATCATTACGTCCTGAAAGAGATCTTCAGCTATACAACGGTCTTTTACAATTAAATAAATTGTCGTAAAAACCTTAGCTTTGTACCTCGAGAGCAAGACTTCAAAACAGTGGTCATTGCCCGCCATGAAACCCTTAATCAGTTCACGGTCTTGAGTTTTCTTAATTTGCGCCTTCTCCATGACATCTTTTTAATTAGTGAGTCACGTAAATGTGTGTCATAAGAGTCCTGATTCAGTTTAAACTTTACTGATAGTGGTGGCTAGGGAAAATGGAAAAATTCGCTTAGCAAAAAGGACTTTGCCAGTACAAGTGAGAGGGAGTTTTTAAGACTACTGTTACATACAAATATATGCGTAGACGGTCTCCTTTCCAAATCTAACTGTCAATTATCCTACATGAACAGTATATACATAAAGAATGCCAGAGTTAACAACCTCAAGAATATTTCAGTAGAAATACGCAGGAATAAGTTGGTGGTAATCACCGGGGTAAGTGGGTCTGGAAAGTCATCTTTAGCCTTCGATACGCTCTATGCAGAGGGGCAAAGAAGGTATGTGGAAAGCTTGAGTTCATACGCCAGGCAGTTCCTGGAGCGTATGGAAAAGCCTGAAGTGGACTATATACAAGGGATTTCTCCTGCTATGGCAATACAGCAGAAGGTCAGTACCTCAAATCCCCGATCTACAGTAGGGACTTTAACAGAGATTTACGATTATTTGAAATTGTTATTTGCCCGAGTGGGCAAAACTTATTCACCTGTGTCCGGTAAATTGGTCACAAGTGATTCAATTAGCAACGTTGTTGACTATATCATAGATAACGAAGCCGGAACCCGAATTCATATTTTTGCAGAAATAAAAGTTCGAAGCAAAGGATATCGGGCAGAACTGGAACTCTCATTGCAAAAAGGATTCACCCGAATCTATACAGAAGAGGAGGTGCGCTTCATCGAGGAAGAGTTGGAAAAAGAAGACCTTCCCGAACACAACACAATTGTTCTGCTCATCGACCGGGCAGTTGTGCAAACAGATGATTTGCGAAATTTCAGAGGACGCCTGGCAGACAGTATTCAGACTGCTTATCAGGAAGGATTGGGAACCTGCCTCGTCCAAATTGCTCAAGGTCCGCCTGTATTCTTCTCCGAAAAATTCCAGGCAGACGGAATTGAATTTGAACGCCCCTCTCCCAACCTTTTCAGTTTTAACAACCCTTATGGAGCCTGTCCGGACTGCGAAGGCTTTGGTCGAATATTGGGGATTGATGAGAACCTGGTGATCCCGAATCCGAGCTTGTCGGTCTTTGAAGAGGTCGTTGCACCCTGGAAAGGGGAGAGCATGAGCCGCTATAAAGACAAGTTTATTGCCGCTGCAGTTGATGCGAATTTCCCCATTCACCGGCCCTATTATGAACTGAGTGAGGAAGACCGCGAAAAACTGTGGGAAGGAATTGGCAGCGCATGGGGAATTCGGAAATTCTTTGAGTTTCTGGGAACCAAGATGCATAAGATCCAATATCGGGTGATGGTTGCGCGGTATCGGGGCTATACTTCCTGCCCCTCCTGTAAAGGCAGCCGAATCCGAAAAGACGCCGATTACGTCAAAATCGATAACCGTACGATCAGTGAGTTGCTGTTCATGCAGATGAATGAGCTGGCAGAAGTGATCCCTGCCCTTACCCTGACAGAGCGGGAGCAGGAAATCGGAAAACGGATTCTGAATGAAATCAACTCCCGATTGAAGTATCTGATTCAGGTGGGCGTGGGCTATTTGTCCCTGAGCCGGAAGGTAAATACCCTTTCTGGAGGCGAAATGCAGCGGATTCGACTGGCAACTTCTCTCGGAAGTGGTTTGGTCGGGTCAATGTATATCCTCGATGAACCCAGTATTGGCTTGCATTCCCGCGATACAGATAAACTGACGGAAGTGCTCGAATCCCTCCGCAATGAAGGCAATACGGTGATCGTTGTGGAGCATGATGAAAGTATTATGCGCAAGGCAGACCAAATCATTGACCTCGGGCCTGGTGCGGGAGAGCTCGGCGGTGAAGTCGTATTTAATGGAAACTTTGACGCCCTCCTCAAGGGAAATAGCCTGACGGCGCGCTACCTGACTGGAGCAGATGAGATTTCTGTTCCGGCCATCCGCCGGAAGCACAGTGCGCGAATTCAGATTGAGGGCGCTCGTATGCATAACCTCAAAGGCGTAGATGCAGAGATCCCTTTACATGCGATTACCGTCGTAACGGGGGTGAGCGGATCCGGGAAGACTACCCTGGTTGAAAAAATCCTGTTCCCGGCCCTGCGTAAGCAAGTAGGCGAATTTGGGAAGAACAACCTGCCGAACGGCTTGTCCGGTGACCTGCATTTGATACAAGGAGTCGAGATGATCGACCAGCGACCAGTAGGCCGGAGTGCACGCTCCAATCCCGTTACCTATATAAAGGCTTACGATGACATTCGAAATCTATACGCCAAACAGCCGCTGGCGAATATGAAAAACCTCAAGCCGGGCAATTTCTCTTTTAATGTAGATGGGGGGAGATGTGATGAATGTCAGGGGGAAGGGACAATTACCGTAGAAATGCAATTTCTGCCGGATGTTAAACTCACTTGCGAAGCCTGTCAGGGGCGGCGCTTCAAGCGACACATTCTCGAAGTTACCTATCTCCATAAAAATATCGACGATGTCCTCAATATGACCATCTCGGAGGCACTTACTTTTTTTCAAAATGAGAAAAAGATTGCCAAAAAGCTACAAATCCTGGATAAGGTCGGATTGGGATACCTGCGAATGGGGCAAAGTACGAGTACCCTGTCGGGTGGTGAGGCACAGCGGATGAAGTTGGCTTCTTTCCTGAGCCAGACTACGCAGGCGCAAGGGAATTTCTACATTTTTGATGAGCCCACAACTGGTCTTCATTTTGATGACATCAAAAAACTCCTGGCTGCGATGAATGAATTGGTTGAACGGGGGAATACCATTCTCATTATTGAGCATAACCTCGAAGTGATTAAATCCGCAGATTGGATCATCGACCTGGGACCAGAAGGGGGGCATGACGGAGGCGAAATTCTGTTTCAGGGGAAACCTGAAGACCTGCTCAAAGTCAAGCGATCCTATACCGCTAAATATCTCAAGGAGAAATTGTAAAAAATCAGTAACAACATGCAATTCCCAATTGCCGCTCGTCCCTGTTTTAAATAAGGACGCAAAGCCTTTGTTTTTTTTTCAAAACCCTGTTTACCTTTTCCCCAATACTTCTACTCATAATCATAAATCAACTAAATAACCTAATACCAACCATGAATCTACAGAAGCAAATTCCAGTTATTTGTATGTTTCTTATTAGCTTTTTATTCAGCACGATTGCAGTTGCGCAGAACGATCCGGGAAATCGCGCTAAAAATCGGACAAAGTGGAAAATAAACCGGAAGGCAGATGAGAAAGTAGATAATACGGTAGATGACGCCTTTAATGCAGTTGGGAATTTATTTAAGAAAAAGAATAAGACTAAAGGCGGAGATGCCTCGGAGGAAGAGAATACCGAATACTCAGAAGAGGTATCAGTAGAGAATACTGAAAACGGCGTAATCATCCGAGACGGCTCAGAAGATGTGAGTATCTCATTTGAAGAGGATGAAGACTTTGAAGTTACCCCAAGTGAATTTATCGGAAGTTTCCGAATGACAGTTGACGCTACTAAAAATGGGAAGCCTCAAAAAAACGGGAATATGGCCATTGATTATTTCATCGATGAATATCGGTTTGCCTTTCAAATGGATCCTCAGGAAACGAAAGAAACCCCTGTAACCATGATTTACGACCTCAAAACCCGTAAAATCACCACTCTCACCACAGACAAAGGTAAAAAACAGGGAACAGTCCTGCCGATGCCTAAACTCGCTGCAAATGTGGATACAGAAGATATCACTGGTGAGGACATTTCTTTCACCAAGACCAATGAGACCAAAACAATTGAAGGCTATCCCTGTGTGAAATATCTGTTTGACAGCGAAGAGATGGAAGGGGAAATGTGGATGACGGAGGACGTCGTGGTCGATATGAGTTTTATGTCGAACATGGTCAAAATGAAGAAGAAAGGAAATGATGCCTATACGATGAAAGACTGGTACGGTGTCAGAGGCACCGCTCTGGAAAGCCACATGACCAACAAAAAAGATGGAGAAACCTTTGATTCCTACCTCACCAATATCGAGACGGGAAGCGTGGACCAGGCGGTATTCAGTACAGAAGGATATCAGGTCATGGATCTGAGTAAGTTCTTAGGAAAATAAAGTCATAAGCCCTTACAAAAAGCCTGTTCCATCCCGGAACAGGCTTTTTGCATCTCCGCCAGAATCTTACGTACTTAATCCCTTATCATTGTATAACTCACACCTTTGAATAAACTTCAACAGCAACTGATTCAGGATATCTTAGGGAAAGAGGAGATTTCGCTGACCGAAGATCAGGAGGCAGCACTCAATACCTTCATCCGGTTTTACCAATCCAAGGCGGGGCGGGATACTTTTTTGCTGACGGGATCGGCAGGTACCGGTAAAACCTTTTTGATCAATATTTTCACAACACTTATGCGTAAGATGGGCTTGAAGGTCGTCTTACTGGCTCCTACCGGAAGAGCCGCGAAGGTTGTATCCCGGCGTACCCGCAAACCTGCTTTTACGATTCATCATCATATCTATAATGTTCGGGAAAATGGCTTTGGTCAATTGGTCTTTAGGTTGAGGAATAATAAAGAAAAGACCAATACGGTATATGTGGTCGATGAAGCCTCTATGATCGGCGAAGGCAGCGAAGGAGGTTCCCGGCAAGGATTGCTTCGGGATTTGATGGATTTTGTATTCGAGGAAGACGAAGGCCGGAAATTGATAATGGTAGGAGACCCTGTTCAGCTACCGCCGGTGGGCCATGATGATTCACCAGCCCTGAATGCCGAGCGACTCGAATGGTCGGGAAATGCAACGGTACACCATGCCCACCTGACAGAGGTCAAACGTCAATTGGTGGATTCCGGTGTCCTGGATAATGCAGTACTCATTCGCGATGCATACCTTAATCATGGAGCTGCCAACCTGATGATAGAGCAGGGACGAGATGTGATGGTGCTGGAAAATGGTTATGAAGGACTCAGTACCTATATCGGGTATTACTCCGAAGGAGATTTCGAGCGCTGTGTATTCATTACCTATTCTAATTATCGGGCAGTGCAGGCCAATCGCGAAATTCGACATCAACTATTTGGGACAGAAGAACTCCTGGTAGCCTCCGACCTCATCATGGTGGTGAAAAATAACTATGCCTGGGGCGATGAAAAAACCTTTCCCTTTATCGCGAATGGAGAAATGGGTACCGTCCGTACCGTGTACCCGGAAAGCTACGAAGAGCGATATGGCCTTAAATGGATGGATATAGAAGTAGAGTTTCAGGATACCAGAGGTGAGTTTGTGCTCATCAATTGTAAAGTGGTACTGGACCTCCTCCAGGCCAAGCAACCACAATTGGAGAACTCCGTACTGTCAACGATTTCTCATGAGCGCCAACGCGAATACATAGGCCTGCCCAAAGCCGAAGCCGCCAAGCAGATGCGTACAGACCCTTATGTAAATGCCTTACAAATCAAATATGGATATGCAATCACCGGTCATAAAGCACAGGGAGGAGAATGGGAAAATGTGATCATTGGCTTTGAACCGGATTATGGAAACAATATGGCGGCCTACATCCGCTGGACCTACACGGTTTTTACCCGTGCAGAATCACGAGTGTTTCTCATCAGTTGCCCCTTTGTGGAGAGTTAGGGTATGCGGAAATTCGTATTTTGTACGTTCAAAAAACATGTAAGAAATGCCTTGAATTGTTCGGGGATTTAAAGTGGATACTTTACTCTTGGCCCCTTTCTGAGTAAGGAAAAGGTATATTATGCCTGTAAGGTATCATAATAGGGAGCATTTTGGGGGATGAGGTACATATTGCTTTATTTTTGGGAATTTATTTTTGCGACTCTTATATTTTTCAGCTTCCCCGACTACTGTTAGTACTGGAATACTTTCATAATTGTATCTTCTTCCCAAAATCGGGATATTGCGGAGGATTATTACGCACTTGGATCAAACAAAACCGTCTCGATACCGGCCTTATAAAAGTGTGTTGGTATTAAACATACTCCCTCCGGAAATGGGATTCTGTTCCCTGAAAGGAAAATGTGCCTGTAACGCCAGCTTTATGCGCATGCTGCATCTGCTGAATATCATGTTGCTTTTCTCCATTTTAATGGGAAATCTCTACGCCCAAACCCAGGTTGAAGAGAGTTTTTATCATTTACAGGTAGCAGATGGACTGCCCAGTGAAAAGGTATACCATATTTTACAGGATCAGGCAGGCTTCATGTGGTTTGCTACAGAATCCGGACTCTGTCGGTATGACGGGTATCAGTTTAAAAACTTTACGGTTACAAATGGGATTTCCAAGAATGAAATTCATCGCATGTACCAGGCACATGATAGTGCCTTGTGGATTCTGACCTTGTCAGATTTGGCAGTCATGCAACAGGACCTGTTTACGATTGTAGATACGTTCCAGGGCATAAAAACCAAGCGCGTTCTGAGTCTGCTTCAGGACAGTACCCATAATATGTGGCTTACGACGGTGGGAAATGTGCACATGGTCCGCCCCACCGGAGAGATTTTTCATTTCAATCAGCGGGAATTTGAGGCTCAGGCAACTCCCGGGCTTGCCTTTGTTTCTGAAACCGGGGAAGTCTGGCTTTCGGCAGGTGACCATTTTTATACCATGCTGGATACAAGTGTGACGCACAAAATCCCACTGCGATATCCCATACAAGGAGCAGGAATCAGTTTCTCCGCAGCCGCCTATCTATCAGATCGTAAAATAGTCTATTCTTCCCTGGAGGGATTGGTCTTGATGGAACCCGACTACACCCAGCACCTCGCGTTTCAACCTCTGTCCTCAGGTTTTGAACCTAAATCCATCACAGCCTTGTTGGAAGATGTCAATCATCGAATATGGGTCGCTAGCGCCTCAGACGGGGTCATGAGATTTCGGGTTGAAGGGAAGCAATTAGTGAAGGAAGCCCACATGCTTCAGGGGATGGGAGTAAATCACCTTCGACTTGACAGAGAGGGGAATCTGTGGATCGCAACGGCCAACGATGGTCTGTTTATGCGTTCCCGGAATGCTGCTGCGATCAATGCCATTAAGCTGCCTGACCCAACAGAACCTTTTTTGGGGATTGTTCGGCGAGATGATGCGGAAAACCTTTGGTTCATTGGCGAAACAGGTATTATCCAGATTCTGCAAAGGGAAGGCGGAACCCGAAAAATAGATCTGTCGGCTGATCTGAGAGCAGAAGAGCGCATTACCGAATTGGAAATACTGGATGATGGGAGTTTGTTGATTGGGACAAACAAAGGCCTCATCGCATACCGAGGGGGGAAGACCCGTCGATTATTTGGGATGGGCCGTATGGCTACGATAAAACAGCTCGATAATGGCGATATTTTACTCGGTTCGGCCTATGAAGCTTATCGATGTACACAAGCAGACCTCGCCATGTTGGAAGACCCATCAAATGAGGGATTCCCCAGTAGCGAATTTGAAGAGGTAGCCCGAATCGATCCTTCGATTACCTATCCGGAAGTGCAGCATATGATGGCTGATTTAGACGGGTCCACCTGGATCAGTCAGGTCAATGGGCTCTACCATCTGATCGGGCAGGAACGAGTGAATCTGGCAGATCGCAATACCATTTTTCGCACGAATATCCGGGATATGGAGCAAACAAAAGACGGCAATGTGTGGGTTGCAACAAATGGCAGTGGGTTGATTGTGATCAATACAGAAGCAGATACCTTCACCTTTCATGTGATAGATGCAGAAGGCGGCCTCCCCGGAGAAGTGGTAAACGACATCTTTTTGGATGGCGATACCGCAATATGGCTTGCGACCAATAATGGGCTTGGGAAAATAAAAGACTACGATTTTGAGCAGCGGGAATTTTCCCTCACCTCCTGGTATAACCAAAAAGATGGGCTACTGGGTGCCAATGTAACAGGGGTTCAAAAGTTTAATGGAAAACTGTATGCCCTGACCCGGAAAGGAATTTCTCTACTCGACGAGGCCCAACTCAATCAGGAAAATATCCGTCCACCAGTGTACATCATAGAGGTCCGGGTGAATGATGAAAAACGTGATTTGAAAGAGGAATTAACCCTGTCTTATCAGGAAAATAATATCCATCTGTTTTTTACAGGACTCGCCTATCGAAATCTTGGCCGGGTACGTTTCAAATATCGGCTTGAAGGCGGGAAGGAAAATGATGAAAAGTGGAAAGAAACCTTCCAAACCAATTTGATTTATGCCGGATTGGCACCTGGAGAATATGAATTTCAGGTAATTGGTTGATTTTAAATCGGACCATCAGCCATTTCTC
>CAYGTH010000114.1:1248-17321 GCA_964352745.1 uncultured Bacteroidia bacterium | reverse complement strand
AAAGGATAAACAAAGAACACGACAACACAAATAATACAGCGAGAATCGCTAAGACTTCATTAATGTTTTCACCAACATTTTTTGATTTTTGGGAGCTTTACATGCATGCGAACCCCGGCTTTTAGCTGGGGTTTTTGGTTAGTTACCCGCCTTTAGTTCCACCAGGGATTTTCGCCTGAAAAAGACAAACCCTCCGGCTTCGTGCAGTCGTTCAAATTGGCGGTATCGCTGCTTAAAAGCCGCATCTATTTTTGTGATCTTAGTCGCCATGTACACATCCTTATCGATTTCTCCATTGATCAACCATTCGATATCAAGGGCCTGCTCGTGGGTATGTGGGCGCACCTTGGAGTAAAAATAGGGTAAATAACTTTTGTAGCCTGCTGTCATGACATAGGCATCCTTTTGCTCGATTTGCTTGAAAAAGGCTAAGGGTGCTCCTTGTGAATATTCCGCAATTTTCGGCGCAACAAAAGCAAACATCAGGTTCACAAAAGTAAGGGTCAGCCCCAACTGGAGATATACAAAAACCAGATAACGACGCTGCATGATCAGCCGGATACCCGCTCCCATTCCCGCCAAAAAACCAGCCCCAATCAACCATTCCCAGCCACTCCAGACTACAGGGGCTTTGATAGACGCTTTTGCCAGCGGGTCACTAATCATATCTGCAATTGCAGGCAAATTGCTCTGAGCAAGGTTGACCAAACCCGGTGCAAGGCCCCAAACGACCATTCCCAATGCAAGAATGAGGTATACATCCCAGCTTACCTTTTCTTCCCGGCGAATGAGGTCGCGCAGATACAAGGCAGCCAAAAATACCGCGGGAAAATACAAGAGGGAGGAATAGTGTACAATTTTGGTAGTGGCGAGGGAGAACAAAATCAAGACCGCCCAGAACCATACAGTAGCAAATTTACGAACAGCACTATCCGTTTCCGTTTCTGCTCGCTTTTGCATACCTCGAAATACAAAAGCCGAGATCGGGAAACAGCCCAATATAAATACGATTATATGGTAGTAAAACGGTTGCTCATGTCCGGCCACCCCACGCGAAAATAATTCAATCTGATACTTAGTAAAATAGACCAGGAAATCGGGGCCATTTACAATCATACCCATTCCATACCAGGCAGCTACCAAAATGGTCCAGGCGACAAAAAACTTCATGGCCGCCAACCAGGGAATCCGGAAACGATCAAAGATGAGTTTATACAGGCCATAGACAAGCAAGGTCACCAGCAATGCGACCGGTCCCTTGGTGAGTGTCGCCAGCCCAATCCAAAATCCAGCCCCCCAGGGCCCGGCGTCTTCTTTGGAAGCTTCGCGATCTGCTTTTCGAAGCAATTCAAATCGCATCAATTGCAGCAGGCCCATGAAGATGAAAAAATTGAAGACCGGGTCGATGATCCCTGATTTAAAATATATGACAGGCAACAGGGTCGCGAGATACAAACCCGCCAGGAGGCGAGCTAATAAACGACCCTTGAGGTGAATCCCACTCCAATACAGTACACATACAGTAAACACCCCGATCAGGGCATTCGGGAACCGGGCAGCAAATTCAGTCGCTCCGAAAATGTGCATCGAGACCGTCTGTAACCAGAAGAAAAGGGGAGGTTTTTCCCAAAAGGGTTGGTAGTTGATCTGTACTTCAAAATAATTGCCGGTAGCAATCATCTCCCGCGCCGATTCCGCAAAATTGATTTCATCCCAATCAAATAGCGGAGGCGCTCCCAAAAAGAGCGAAAAGGCAAGGAGCGAAATCACTCCAAAGAAGATCAGATCAGTCCGTGTCAGCGTTTTGTCTTGCATTGCTGCGCAAAGATATTACTTATCCTGAAACAAATACAGAATCAAGCTGGATTGACATCGGGATTAATGGCAAGAGAAAGGGATTCATACAGTTCTTTAAGACTGGGCTGATCGGCCAAGGCATGCAGATGTTTGTCTATCGTTACCTGATCGCCCCGCACTGCAGGACCGGTTTGGGTATTTTCAGGTTGAAACCGGAATACTTTTTCGATATGCTCTCGTACCAGGGGTTCATAAATCGTAAAATCAAAGCCCTCGCCTTCCGGTAACTGCGCCGCAGCCATTCGGAAGAGATAATTCGTAAAATTACAGGCCAGCACCGCACCGATATGCACCCGCATCCGCGCTTCGGAATCCAGTTCATACACTCGATTGGAAAGACGCTCGGCTACAGGACGTAGCAGCGACAACACTACCTTATTCCCTTCCAGGAAAACCGGAATTTCAGCATAATCAGGAACGCTATCCCGGGTGAAGGTTTGCATAGGATAAAAAACCCCCACTCGGAGCCCTGGCTTTCGCAGCACATCGATAGCAGTACTCCCCGAAGTATGCACAACGACCGTATCGGATACCCCCACATTCGCCAGCTGATCCACTACCTCAGCAATCGCAGCATCGCCTACGGTAATAAAGACGATATCTGCATCTTTTCGCAAGTCTGCGATTTCGGTATGCCCATCCACTATTTGATACGCTTCACAATAGGCACGAACCGTTGATTCCGAACGAGAAATCAGCTGTATCACCTCCATGCCCTTTGCCTGCAAATTGGGAATCAGACTCCAGGCAAGATTCCCCAATCCGATCACAATCGCTTTTTTCGCTGGCTCCATTTGAATTCATTTTCAGGTATGGGGATAAAACTACTGAAAGCTTTACAACAAAAATTGAATTTTTCAACATTTCCCCCCATATTTGCAGACCCTTTACGGGTCATTAGCTCAGTTGGTTTAGAGCGCTGCCTTGACAGGGCAGAGGTCACTGGTTCGAATCCAGTATGACCCACTTCAAAAAAGCCACCTTAATCGGGTGGCTTTTTTTACGTTTATTACGCTTAGAAACCCCTTGCTACTAAGGTCTCCGGGGGTTCGGTGCGACCTGCGGAGCTGGTCCAAAAGATTTTTTATTCGAAAAAGAAAGCGCATAGTAAAAAGCCAGGGAAAGCTTATAGCTTGTCGTTACCTGCGTCCCAATCAGTTCCCGATACAGCGGCAAGGTCCCCGAAGCCCGCACCGCCATATCCGGATTGAGATTAATATTGATACTCGGCACTGCATAGAGATAGCTCCCGCCCGTATTGGGAAAGAGGTTAAAATTCGCATCAAAGTCATCGCGAAATTTGTCCTGCTTCACGGTGCGCACCTGCAACGTCAGCATAGGGTCTAGCACCAGGCCTGCCATGACAAATCGATCACTGATCCCCAGCTGTGCCTGAAACTCCGTCCCAAACTGATATTGCTGCAAGTCATTATTGCGAAGGCCGGTTCCGGGTAAGCGAAGGGTGGAGATGAGCGTCAGTACTGTTGAACGTCGAATCACATTGTGCTGGGCTATATATCCCCAGAAGATCGCATCCCAGGCACCTGTCCCCGGCTGCAAATCCGCAGGAAGCAAGATACCAATCTCATCTGTAAAATTGGAACGACCAAAGGGGATTTTAGGCCCTGCACCTACCGTTATCTGCCTATTAGGATTTTCTGGGTTAAGATTGGGATTAATGACATTGTATTTCAGTAAGAATATTCCATCCCCAATCCCGGTATTACGGGTGAGGTTAGCTTGTCCGGGGAGCGTAGAAATGATTCGTTCCTGCTGCACCCAGGAAAATAATCCCGTTACAGAAAAAGCATCATTGAGATCATAACTCGTTTCCAACAGCACGGAGTGCGTATTCCGTTCACGGGTATCATCCTCCAGCTTTTGGCGCTCAATAAACAGATCTCGAAGGGTATTGTAATCGTAGCTCAACTGAAATTGCAGGGTTCCCGCGTTTTTACTGGCCAATCCCAGATTACTGGAAATCGGAACACCCCCAGAACAGCATTGCGCGACCAGATCGCCCATCCCCATTCCCAGCATCAAGACCAAAAGGAGTAGATTTCTCATGATATTCCAATTTGAAGGCTTTATTCCAAATATCCGTTTTTTTTCAGGATATGAATGTCCCCTGGATTACACTTCACTCCGGCTATTCTCAGGCTCACTCCTTGTATCCAGTCGCTTATCCTCTCCGGGTGTATCCTTTTGTATCTCACTGGCGTTCAGGTTATTGTAAGCAAAATTAAACCTTACAGACTTAAATAATTACTATTTTCCCTTTAAGATACATCGCCATGAAAACGCCCATTAATTTCTATATTGCCCTTATCGCCGTCCTCGCCTTTATCACGCCAACAGCCATGGCAACGCCTTCCGTTTTTGATGGAACTCCCTTAGCCCGGACTGCTCTTGATTCAAACACGCCCATCATGAAAACGATCCCGGCGGGGACACCGATCATGGTTCGCACCAACAGTACCCTGGATACCCGCATGAACATTGGGGGCTCTTATTTCCCCACTACATTGGCAGCCGATATCGTGGTCGATGGACAAGTCGTCATTCCACGAGGAACCTTTGTTCAAGGCTACGTTCGGGAAGCGACCCGGGCAGGCAACATTGGCCGCAGAGCGACGCTCAAGATTGAATTAACAGACATTTCACAAGGAGAAGTCCTGATGCCCATCGTAACGGCTTACCAAAGTTCTGCCGGAGAGGAAGATGATACTGCTGGTAAAACCGGAGCCGGAGCAGCCATAGGAGGTATCCTGGGGGGATGGAGTGGTGTCGCGAAAGGAGCAGCAATCGGATTTGGCGTATCGGCCATCACAAAAGGAAAACAAATCGAAATTCCCGCCGGAACGCTACTGGAATTTCGACTTCAACAACCCATAAGTCTGGAAGTCATTAACTAACTGATTTCGCTCAAACAAACCCCAAAAAGTCAACAACGCCCTTTTTTCATACTCAAGTAAAACGCCCTGCGCCAGGCCCATAAGCCTGGCGTTTTTTTTGTAGGAGAATAGGCCTATTTTCGTGTGCCGTATCAAAACTCCTATAAAAAATATGCTTCCGACTATCAATCCGACAACAACAATGGCCTGGCTTAATCTGGCCGAGCACTTTCTGGACATAGAATCTGTCCATATGAAAGACCTCTTTGCGAAAGATCCCGACCGATTCGAGACCTTTTCCCTTCGCTTTGAGGATATCTTACTCGATTATTCTAAAAATATAATTACCCTGGAAACCCGCCTTCGCCTCCTCGAACTTGCAGAAGAGACCCAGTTGCGAGAAGCGATTGAAGCCATGTTTTCCGGTGATACGATTAACCAAACCGAAGGGCGGGCGGTGCTTCATACGGCCCTTAGAAACCGATCCAACACGCCTGTCCTGGTCGATGGGGAAGACGTAATGCCAGCAGTAAATGCAGTATTGGATAAGATGGAAGTCTTTTGTGGAGCTGTTCATTCAGGAGAATGGAAAGGATATACCGGGCAACGCATCACTGATATAGTAAATATCGGAATCGGCGGGTCAGATCTGGGACCTGTCATGGTTACAGAAGCCCTGCGCCCTTACTGGCAGGAAGGGATCGACGTACATTTTGTTTCCAATGTGGATGGCACCCACATCGCGGAGACCCTCAAACGAGTTAATCCGGAAACGACCTTATTCATGATCGCTTCCAAAACCTTCACTACGCAGGAGACCATGACCAATGCCCACAGCGCGCGGGGTTGGTTCCTCGAGACAGCGGAAGATGCCGAACATATCAAAAAACATTTTGTTGCACTTTCTACCAATGAAACAGGCGTTTCCGAATTTGGGATTGATCCAGTCAATATGTTTGAGTTTTGGGACTGGGTAGGGGGTCGTTACTCCCTCTGGTCCGCGATCGGCTTGTCGATTGCCTGCACCATTGGTTTTGATAATTATCGACAAGTCCTCGAAGGTGCGCATGCGATGGACACTCACTTCCGGGAAGCTCCTTTTTCAGAGAACATGCCGATCCTGCTAGCCCTGATCGGAATTTGGTACAATAACTTCTTCGATGCAGAATCGGAAGCTATTCTCCCTTACGACCAATATATGCATCGATTTGCTGCCTATTTCCAGCAGGGGAATATGGAGAGTAATGGTAAATGTGTCGATCGGTCAGGAGATACCGTCATTCACCAAACCGGTCCCATCATCTGGGGAGAACCCGGCACAAATGGGCAGCACGCCTTTTACCAGCTCATCCACCAGGGCACCAAACTGATTCCTTGTGATTTCCTCGCCCCGGCAATCAGCCACAACCCGATCGGCGACCACCATGTGAAGCTCCTCTCAAATTTTTTCGCACAGACGGAGGCCCTCATGAATGGAAAAACGGAAGCAGAGGTACGTGCAGAATTAAAGACCTCAGGAAAAAGTCAGGCAGAAATCGAAGCGCTTGTTCCCTTCAAGGTTTTCCCCGGTAATAAACCCACTAACTCTTTTCTCTTTCCTCAATTGACTCCTCGCACGCTGGGAAGTCTACTCGCCATGTATGAACATAAGATATTTGTCCAGGGAATCATATGGAATATTTTCAGCTTCGATCAGTGGGGAGTGGAGTTAGGGAAGCAATTGGCCAAGAAAATCTTGCCGGAATTGGAAAATGATGCTACCGTGAGTACCCACGATGCTTCCACCAATGGCTTGATCAATGCCTATAAAGAAATGAGGGGCGAATAACCCAGGATTCCACTCAGACAGCAAAGCCCCCGCAAGCTCAATAACTTGCGGGGGCTTTCTATATATATTAATCCGTAAGAGAAGAAGTGTCTTCTCCCAGCATATCCAACCTGATTTCTGAAAGGCGGAGGTTGATATAGGACTCCAGGTTTTTGGCGATCTCCTTGTGCTTACGTTTGACCTTAAGGGAGATAATGCCATCCTTCCCTACCGGAAACTCTCCCAGGATTCGCATACTATTGATATGTAGTCGAAACCGGGAAATAAACCAATTGCGCTTATACAGGACCTGGGACATTTCTTCATAGGGAATCATGAGTTCTTTGGGCTTGGATTTGATCACCCCAAAAATATTGTCCTTCACCTGATACTCCAAAATCAGGCGTCCCTTTTCGGCACGCATGATTCCCTCTACAGCAGCCAGACCGCTATATGCTTCATCAGTTTTAAAAGGGAGTCTCAGGTTCGTGCTGTACATATATCAAATGGATTAAAAAGCAGACAAATTGCAAATAGTAGCCGAAAGATAATACCCAACACTAATTGACCAGCGACTTCACTGTAGCCGCATCCGGGGTATTGTTATGGTGCCATTTTTCGATCACGACTCCATCTTTTAAAAGCATATAGCCAGGACTGGATCGCACAATGGTTTTAAGCGTGGTTTCATCCATTGCCGCAAAGTCGTACGGAAGGTTATATGTGGCTTTTACCGCTTTAATATCATCGTCCAGACTCGAAGTGGCTCCTGCAATCTGAATTCCGCTTCCGGCCAAATCCCGTGCAAGTTGCGCACTTTTTTCAAGACCCGCTGGAGAGGCTTTGTCGAGGTTATACATCACAATCATCAGCGTTTTCCCTTGTAAGAGTTCAAAGTCTCCTCCCATCGGAAAAAAGTTGTCCCAGCCTTTACATTTTGGAAATCCATCTGCATCCGGCACTGTGGTACAGATGTTCAGGTCAATCCCTTGTTTATATGCCCGGTAGTCTATTCGCGGCAAGTTTTCATGACAATACCAGGAATAGGCCCCTGATATGACAAATACTGCAATACTCGCCCATTTCGCAAAAGATTTACTGGGAAAGGGATGGATATACTTCCGCGTGAGAAACACCGGAATAACCATCAGGGTTAAAATGATATCTTTAATAAAAGACTCTTTCGGGGTAATCTTCAAGGCATCGCCGAAGCAGCCACAGTCGGTTACTTTGCCGGTGAAATGAGAAAACCCCGTTAATCCGGTAAAAAAGACCATCATCAGCAAGGTTAACCACATGGTTGTATTCATCCGAAACCCCACCAGGATCGCAACCCCCAGCGCAATCTCAAACACACTGATGAACCATGCCAGTGCCATAGAAAAAGGCACCATAAAGTCTGTCCCAAATACATAGAAGTATTCTTCCAGTTTATATCCGAATCCGATGTAATCATTTGCCTTTACGAATCCGGAATAGAAAAATAATAAGGCTAATAATATTCGGCTCACCCAAATGAGGGCATTGGAAAGCGGCAAATAGTCCGGATCAAGCGTTTTGCGCTGCGAACCTGTGATAGCCAGGCTTAGTCCAGATGCCACGGCTACCACCGCATATAAAATTCCGATAAGTTCGTAAGTAGTCATGAAGGGGGATAAAGAGATTTATTCCTGCAAGCGAATTAATGCAAAGATCGCATAATTGATGATATCTATATAATTGGCATCAACGCCTTCAGATACGAGCAATTTCCCATCACTATCTTCGATCTGCTTCAAGCGTTCGATTTTCATGCGAATCAAATCCGTAAGAGAGGTAATCCGCATCATCCGCCATGCTTCGCCATAGTCATGGTTTTTATTCTGCAAAGTACTGTATGCCTGCTCGATCATTCGTTCATAGGCTTTTTCCAATAAATCCAGGTCGTTCAGAAAATCTACGGGTTCAGTACGTTCCTTGATCTCAAGCAGCATCAGCGCAATGACACAATAATTGACAATACCGATGTATTCTCCGGTAATGCTTTCCCCCACCTTATTTACTTTTTTCTCCTCCAGGGTATGAATACGCTCCGCTTTGATGAAAATCTGATCGGTGAGAGAAGGCATCCTCAAGATGGTCCAGGAGGTACCGTAATCCTTTGCTTTTTTAAGAAATAAGTCCTTACAAAGGGCTACTTGTTCCCGGTATTGTTGGTTGGTTTTTTCCACGTGTGAATAGGCTCGTATCAATTATTGGCCTAAATTTAGGCAAAAAATCGGATCGAAGGGATGTATCACACATTGAATTGCCGGGGACGCCTGCTAAGTCTGGAACAAGCCCGAATAATGGGGATCCTTAATCTCACGCCTGACAGTTTCTCAGACGGGGGTCAATTCAACCAAAAATCCGACGCCCTTGCGCAGGTGGAACGGATGATAGAAGCCGGAGCAGATCTGATTGACGTGGGGGGATATTCGTCCCGCCCCTATGCGGCGGAAGTATCAGAATCAGAGGAAATCGACCGGATTTATGCGATTACTGCGGCTATCTTGCATCAATTTCCGGAAATAATCGTTTCTATTGATACTTTTCGGTCAGGAGTTGCTGCGGAAATGCTCAAGCTGGGCGCTCATATCATCAATGATATTTCGGGCGGAGGAATGGATGAAAAGATGCTCGAAACGGTAGCTGCTTATGACGCTCCTTATATCGCTATGCACATGCAGGGTACGCCGGGCACGATGCAGGATGCTCCGGTTTATCAGGAAATAGTGGGAGATATTTATACCCGTTTCCTGGCCATTATCAACTCGGCAAGAGCAGCAGGCATTCGGGACATTGTCCTGGATCCCGGTTTCGGTTTTGGGAAAACGATGTTACACAATTACCAACTCCTGGCAGGTATGGATCAGTTTCAGGTGTTGGACGTTCCGATACTTGCAGGCATTTCCCGCAAATCTATGCTGTATAAATTGGTAGATACGGTGCCAGAAGATGTCATTGCACTCAGTTCGGCCTTGCATCTGCGAATATTGGAGCAAGGTGCCCGGATCATTCGGGTACACGATGTAAAAGAAGCTCGGCAAGTGGTCCGCTTATTCACTTATATGCGCGAACATGGAATTGTTTAAACTTGGCTTTGTATCTGTTCGACTGGTGGATATCATTGATATTTCAGTCGTAACTTTCTTGTTCTACAAACTCTATGAAATCCTGAAGGGAAGCGTCGCCTTGCGGGTAATCGGAGCTATTTTCTCGATTTTTCTACTTTGGAAACTGGTGGACCTACTGGATTTCAGACTGCTAAAATCTATTTTAGATGAATTTCTGGGACTAGGGACCCTGGCCGTTGTGATTATCTTCGCACCCGAAATCCGGCGCTTCCTTACCGCAATTAGTAAAAACACGATTTTTGACCGGATTATTCGTCAGGTATCTGCCCGTGCAGATTCTGATACGACGTATCATGAAGTGATAGAAGGGGTCAAAGACCTGCGGGTTACCAGTAATGGCGCTTTAATTATTCTAACTGGTGCGGATAGCCTGCAAGAAGTTCAGGAGACAGGTGAACAAATAGATTCGGTGATCTCTTCCCGGCTGATTTCCGCTATCTTCCAAAAGCAAAGTCCTCTACACGATGGTGCGATGATTTTGGTAGGTAATAAAATATCCGCAGTCCGCTGCATCTTACCGATTACAGAACAGGTAGATCTCCCGCCAGAGTTAGGCATGCGGCACCGAGCCGGCATTGGAATTTCTGAGGTAAGTGACGCAATGGCGATCATTTTATCAGAAGAGACACGAGAAGTGGCCCTCTCTGTACGGGGCGAACTCCAGCGCAACGTGGATCACATTGAGTTGGAATTGGCCATCAAAAATTACCTCCAACGTATATATGCATAACCATCTTATGATATTCCCCTGAATGGCAACGATCGCAATAGAAGAAATAAAGGTAAATGCCCGACATGGCGTATATCAGATCGAACAGGAACGAGGCAACTCTTTTGTGGTCGATGTATATTTGGAAACTGACATAGAACAAGCTGCCACCAGCGATTCGCTTCAGGACACCCTGGACTATCAGGCAATATATAATCTGGTTCTCGCAGAAATGAAAATTCGCGCCAACTTATTGGAGACCCTGGTGTGCCGGATCGGCAAGCATATTCTGGATACCTACCCACAAGTAGAACAAGTTCGTTTGCGAATTAGCAAATTACAGCCTCTCCATCTGGAAGCCTGTATGCGCACTTATGTTGAAATGACCTTTGATCGGAGGCAGATGCCCTAGAATCATTTTCCCACTCATATGGCCCAACGGAAGCCCGGATAGCCACAAAGTAGGGATTGGGAAGAGAATAATGCTTAGAATCCTTTTGAGAACAGATAAATTATTGAGGATATTTGATTAACAAGAATTAATCAGTAGTTTTGCCGCTGATTTGAAAAATCAGGCGACGTGGCCGAGTGGCTAGGCACAGGTCTGCAAAACCTTGTACGGCGGTTCGAATCCGCCCGTCGCCTCTACCTTTCTTTTGTTTGGGGGCTTTACGAAATATAGTTTCATTTTTTCACAGGAGAATATACAGTTATCTCAATTATTACCGTTCCTGTAATTAAAGCTACCGTTCATTACTCCATTTCTGCAATTCCCAATAGCACGCTTGAATATTGAGTGATTTTGTTGCTTATTTACAACGAGTTAACATACGTTCCTTGATTTTTATGGGATAGTCTTTGTCTGGAGAATTGTGAGTTGGAGAAGATATCTATCCGTGTCTAATAGCTTAACTAAAGCCTGAAGTGTTACAGAACACTGAAATTATTACATGATTTCTACTCCTGTACCTTTTGTTTGCAGAAACGATTACCCAACAAAATTGTCGGGAAAAGGCAACAACACAACCATTTTGTGCGATTGTATAGGGGAAACAGGCTGCAAATGCATTTATTGGCCGGATATTTGAAGGGAAGTAATCGTTGAAAAATCCAACATTATTTCAAGAAGGCAAGTAGTACATTTTGTCAAATTAACTAACACGATGTATTTTTTACTCAGACTATTTCATAGCTTTGGAAAATATTTAATCGTTCCCGGTTAATCAAACTAATCAAAACCGGAAACATTTTAGATAAGTGAAACAGTTCACGCGTTCTTAAAGTCCATATTTCAAAATCAGAAAAGTAAATTAACCGGAAGGAAGTATATGAAAAACGTTAAACATCTCCTTTTGCTGATGTTCCTTAGCTCTGTTATGATGGTTGGTGGTTATGCACAAGATGGTGATGACAAATATCACAATGTGCCCAATCGCCTTCAAGATCAAAAAGATGAATACGACGATATGGATTACCTCTTCCCACCACAGCCAAAGAGCAATTGGTCTATTGGTATCAAAGGTGGGTTGGCATACGTCGCTGGCGATGTGAAAGCACGCCCAGGTTTAGGTTTTGGTATCGATGTGCGTAAAGCAATGGGCCACATTTTTGGTCTTCGTTTTCAAGCAACTGGTGGACAAACCAAAGGTCAGAATTACCAACTGACTAATGGATATAAAAACCACCAGAACAATCCTTGGGATACAAATTATTTCACAGATCGAACAACGACTCCCCCTAGTGTATTCTACAACTTCCAAATGCGTTATTTTGACGTAGGCCTCCAGGGAGTTGTGAACTTGAACAACATCAACTTCTATAAGGAGCAAAACAAGTGGAACATTTTCGCCTCAGCAGGTATTGGCCTGATGGCGTATAACACAAAAGTGGATGCCCTTAACGCGAACGGAGAGATTTATGATTTCTCTAGTGTACCCAACTTCACTACCGTAAGTGATCGCCGGGACATTCTGGACGCAATCAATTCCTTACAGGATGGTGTCTATGAAACTCCGGCAGAAGGCCACGTAGATGAGCAGGATTTGACGCTGAGTGGAGATAACTACATTGTCAATCCATTTGTAAGTGGATCTGTAGGATTCCGCTACCGCATCAGCCGCCGCCTTGAGCTTGAGGTTGAGCATCGGATTGCCTGGTCAAATGATGACCTGCTCGACGGTCAGCGCTGGCAGGAAGCTGGTGGAGGAGGAAATTTCCCCAGTTCTCAGACTTCCCTTACCCGCGACTTTGACAGCTACAACCACACGACACTTGGTGTACACTTCCGCTTAGGTTCTGGTGAAGAATCTCTCTGGTGGACCAACCCATTGACTGAAGCTTATAGCAGCGCAGCAGAAGCACGTGAGCTTGTTCGCAAACTCTCTGACGATGCGGATAACGATGGAGTTCCTGACCTATACGACAAAGAGCCTGACACACCACTAGGCCTACAGGTTGATGCTTCCGGTCGTACACTTGACAGCGATGGAGACGGATACCCAGACAGTGAAGATGATGAGCCCTTCTCTCCTAAAGGATCTGCTGTTGACAGCCGTGGAGTAGCGCTTGATTCTGATGCGGATGGTGTTCCCGATATCTTTGACAAAGAGCCAGGTTCAGCACCAGGAGCCCTGGTCGATGCAAAAGGAATCGCGATTCCTACATTCGACCCAGCACTCGTAAATGCGTCTGCTCCTTGTATCCTTCCTATTATTCACTTCGATTTGAACAAGGACGAGATCAAGCCGGAATTCTACCCTGAACTGTATTACATCGCTCAGGTAATGAAGAATGACGAAAATGTTACCGTAAAAGCTACAGGACACACAGACGTTCGCAACACGGATGAATATAACGTGGACTTGTCCATGCGCCGTGTAAACAATGCTGTTGATTTCATGATCAACACTTACGGAATCGATCCTTCTCGCTTTGATCGCGGGTATGATGGAGAGAACAATACTGTTATCAAAAATCTACCTGACAATCATGCAAACAGAAAACTTGAACCCCTGCACTACGTAAATCGTCGGGTAGAATTCGAGTGTGTTAGACCTTAAGTTCTAACCTTCACCTCATATCGATATTACAGGCATTCCCAATGGGAGTGCCTGTTTTTTTTGTGCGATACCTTTCGAGGATTGTTGCGGTGTTATAAATCCCGCTAAGCCTTGCTTTTTGCGATTGCCTGCAAAGCTGGGATCCCTTGAATTTGATTTCCAACTGTCGCTCACAGCGATATTAAATTCATCATATCGCTCACCGGGATTTGTAATCCCGGCCTCTGTTCCTGCCAATACAGGTTGCGACCACAAAGAACTCCTGCGGGATTACAAATCCTGCTAAGCCTTGCTTTTCGCAGTTGTCTGTAAGATTCGATCTATTGATATCTGCCGAAACAAAAAAGCCTCCTACAAACGTGCAGGAGGCTTTTTCAATTAACATATCAACTCTTTTGCAGGATGAATACCCTACTATTGCTTCATGAATTTAGAGGTACGGATCGCATCCTTGTTTCTGCAAACCAATACATAAATACCATAATCCAATCGCTCGACATCAAGGTCAAAGCGGTTTACTTCATCTGGATTGGTTTGGAACTGACGGCGCATCAGAAGATTTCCAGAGAGATCATATACATCTACAACTGTTTGTAGATCAGCATCGATCGCAGCTGTCATGGAGATATACAAGAGGTCTACAGCAGGTACCGGATAAAAGGCGACCCATTCTGGTGTAATCGTACCGCCTAAAACCGCATTGGAACAAGCGATTCCAGCAGTGTCTCTGATAACTAATACATAGTTATCAGAAAGGTCAAAACAACCATCTGTAAGGGTCGCACCCGCAGCGGTGTCTCCTACTGCAACCAGCACGTTTCCACTATAAGAAAGTCCCCATACCCAGCAAGTACCTACGCCAGCAGTTGAAAAATCAATGGAATCGGAAGCCGAGAATCCCAGAATCTTCGTTGCTGTATCTGTGATGACGTAAGCAAAGTTAGGGCCTGAAGTTCCAGCACTGTCAAACGAGAGGACAGTCCCCGGCATATTCAGACAGACAAATGCAGAGTCAGATCCATTGGAAGAAACAGTTCCGCCTTCTACAGAATCACGATATACCACCACATAGTTGTCAGAAAGGTCATAACACCCATCCGTAAGTGGAGCAGTTGCAGTATCTCCCACGCCTACAAGTACATTACCCGTAAAGGAAAGTCCCCATACCCAGCACTCACCAGGTCCAGCTGTTGAGAAATCTACAGAATCCCCAGCAGGTAAGTCGAGAATAACGCCATTCGGGTCGGTTACCACATAAGTAAATGTACCGCCGAAGGTTGCCATGCTATCAAATTTGACAACACCACCGCCCATTCCGAGGCACACATAAGCTGTATCTCCGCCTGTTGCAGCGTCTGATACCATTCCGCCATCTACAGAGTCGCGTAATACCACAACATAATTATCGGACAGGTCAAAGCACCCGTCAGTAAGAGTTGTAGTAGCAGTGTCTCCCACGCCTACCAGCACATTACCGGTAAAAGAGAGTCCCCATACCCAGCATTCGCCAGGACCGGCACCTGCAAAATCCACCACATCACTTCCCGGCAAGCCGAGGATCACCCCATTCGGATCGGTAACCACATAGGTAAAGGTTCCGCCGAAGGCATTTGTGCTATCAAAGGCAACGGTAGTCCCTGCGTTCAGGCAAAGCGAAACTGTATCAGAAATACCAGAAGCTGTTGCTACTGTACCGCCATCTACAGAATCGCGATATACAACTACATAATTATCAGACAGATCATAGCATCCATCCGTAAGCGGAGCAGTAGCAGTATCTCCCAGTCCTACGAGTACATTACCCGTAAAGGAAAGTCCCCATACCCAGCACTCACCCGGACCCGCTGTCGAGAAATCTACAGAATCGCCGGCAGGTAATCCGAGGATCACGCCATTTGGATCGGTTACCACATAGGTGAATGTTCCGCCAAACGTACCGGTACTGTCAAAGGCAAAAGCACCTCCCCCACTACCGACGCAGAAACTCACGGTATCCGCACCTGTGCTGGTAGTAACCATGCCTCCATCAACCGAATCGCGGAATACCACGACGTAGTTATCGGAGAGGTCAAAACACCCGTCAGTAAGAGTGGTAGTAGCAGTATCTCCCACGCCTACCAGCACATTACCGGTAAAAGAGAGTCCCCATACCCAGCATTCGCCAGGACCGGCACCTGCAAAATCCACCACATCACTCCCCGGCAAGCCAAGAATCACGCCATTCGGATCAGTTACCACATAGGTAAAGGTTCCGCCAAAAGCATTGGTACTATCAAAAGAAACAGTAGTCCCTGCATTCAAGCACAGCGTAACCGTATCAGCACCGGCAGCTGTTGTCACTGTACCGCCATCAACTGAGTCGCGCAGTACAACCACATAATTATCAGACAGGTCAAAGCAACCATCCGTAAGCGCAGCAGTAGCTGTATCTCCTATTCCTACGAGTACATTACCCGTAAAGGAAAGTCCCCATACCCAGCATTCACCCGGACCCGCTGTCGAGAAATCTACTTCATCTCCGGCAGGAAGCCCCAGGATTACTCCATTAGGATCAGTAACTACATAGGTAAAGGTTCCACCAAAGGCCCCCGT
>CAYGTH010000114.1:0-1148 GCA_964352745.1 uncultured Bacteroidia bacterium | reverse complement strand
CCACCCGGCAGACCTAAGATCACGCCATTGGGGTCGGTTACTACATAGTTAAATGTACCTGCCGTACCCGTACTATCAAACGAAACAGAAGTATCGGGACCATTCAAGCAGAGTTGAACTGTATCAGTTCCTGCCTCTGTAGCAACCGTACCGCCAACTACGGAGTCTTTGTAGATCACGACGTAATTATCAGAAATGTCGAAACAACCTGTAGTCAGGGTTGCAGTAGTGAAGGTATCACCCGGCATTACCTGCCATTGACCATCCCATGCTACGCCCCATACCCAGCATTCGCCAAGGGGAACAGTAGAAAAGTCAACGGTGTCGCCGAGAATCAACTCAACAATCACTGCATTGGTATCCGTAACTACGTAACACCAATTCGGGCTAACAGTATTGACCCGGTCAAAATCGACCAGCGGGCCTACCCCACCGGAACCAGAAGCACAGTAATAAATCGAATCTTGTCCATCAGCAGAAATGGAGCCTCCATCACAGGACATGGCTTCCAATCCTCCCATAAACGCATAGGAATTCAGGCTAAATTGTTCATAATCGATTGAGTAGGAATCCGCACTGGATTCATAATGAACGGTTTCAAAAGGATTTGCAGTAAGTAGAGCAGGTAAACAAAGAAATGAGCCTAACAGGATCACCAGGCTAAGGGAAAATTTCTTCATAAGATTGAGTATTTGTTTGTTAAATAAAAAAATGCACAGTCAAGAACGTTCATGCATATTCACAAGGAATACCATGATTTTACTATATAAATTTTAACTTTTCCAGCATCGGGAATATTTGGCTAACTATCTTATTGCAGGAATTTCTCCATACAAAACACACGTTCCAACTCTTATGAGCATTGGATAGGCTGTTTCTGAGCCCATCATAATAAGTTGAAATAAAAAAGATTAGCTAGCCCAAACCGAGGTAAGGCGAAGAAAGGTATAAAAAATAGTTCTTTTTGCAAAATCGAAATATCTGACTATTCAATTCTTGCGAATCAGTGAAGGTTTTAATAAAACTCAAACCTCCCTCAATTGACACATCCCAGCCCAAACCCTCGGAGTTGGCGATTGCTCTTTTCTGCTTTTGGGGTGTAGGCCAAAAATCCACAAAGAGAAACCACTCAGGCACTTAGGACACTA
>CAYGTH010000113.1:0-17321 GCA_964352745.1 uncultured Bacteroidia bacterium | reverse complement strand
TTTTTTATAAAATTGATGCTGAAAAGAAAAATTTGCTGAATAGTCTCTGAAGTCAATAAGTATCTATGTATGTATTTTTTGTAGAATCGTACTAATTTAGATATTTATATTATTCCTGTGTATTATTCGATTTGTTAAATAATATATCCGCTAACGCTCACACAATTGAATACACCCACTTCTCCCACACAAATTCAATATTCCACTTGTCCGTCATGTGGATCAAAGGCAATCGCTGAAATGTTGACTGCTAAAGATTATACAGTAAGTCATGAAGCCTTTTCTATTTGGGAATGCGCGGATTGCAAACTCCGCTTCACACAAAATATCCCGAATGCAGATGCTATTGGAAAATATTATCAAGCCGAGGAATACATCTCTCATTCAAATACGAACAAAGGCTTGATCAACCGTCTGTATCAGATGGTTCGAGATTATACCCTGGTTCAGAAGCGGAAATTGATTCGTCGAGTTGCTGGCAAGCAAACAGGCGATATATTGGATATTGGATGTGGGACCGGAGAGTTTTTGGGTACCATGTTGCAATCTGGATGGAAGACTATAGGCTTGGAGCCTGATTCAGGTGCAAGAAAGCAAGCCATTGACAATTTTGGCCTGGAAGTACACGAATCCAATCACTTATTCGATTTAGCAGCTGGTCAGCAGGATGTCGTTACAATGTGGCACGTTCTGGAGCATGTACACCGCTTACATGAATATCTGGATACCATTCACCAACTGCTAAGGGAGGATGGGCGGCTTATCATTGCTGTTCCTAACTATCAATCGGTAGATGCTACTCACTACCAATCTGATTGGGCTGCTTATGATGTACCCCGGCATTTATATCATTTCAGTCCCAATTCGATGCAGCAATTATTGGGCAATCATGGTTTTGAGTTGATTCAGATGAAAACTATGCCTTTTGATGCGTTTTATGTGAGCTTATTGAGTGAGAAATATATTCACGGAAAAGTCAGACTGGTTTCTGCATTCTGGACCGGATTGCGATCCTATTTCGCAGCCCTCGGAAACCCTGCACGGTGTAGCTCTGTTATGTATATCATTCGGAAGACTACAACTTCATAATCGATTCTTGTTAGAAATTTGATAGAGAATCCGGGCAGGAATTCAGCGGAAGTCCTCGTTGTCTTGTAGAAATGCTGGGATTCTCCTATTTTGAGCTAAAAGCTACCTATTTGTCTATTCAGGAAATTATACAGGATTTGCAACGCCGGTTGCGAGAGATGCTGGGTGTCGATGGGTCTCATAATGCGGAAAGCCTGGAGAACTTATCAGAAAAGCCTGAAATTCCCGAACTGTATAAAAACCTGTTTTCTTTAGCCCCGTTGGAAGATTCTACCACATTTGTCAATCGAACAGATGAACTAGCAAAACTCAAAACGGCGTATGAAAATTGGACAATATCCCGCTATATGGCCTTAATGGTCGGGGAAGCAGGGGTAGGAACTACTTCACTACTCAATTATATCCGAACAGAACTTCATCCGGAGGCAATTTTTTTACCTGATGAGGGGAGCCTGCAATCTCAGAGCCAACTCGTTAAAATATTAGGAGAAGCGCTCAAAATAGAAGGAGCCAAATCCTTAGAAGATCTTCATAAGCAACTGGGTACAGCCCATCGAGTCATAATCATTGAAAACATAGAACGCCTGTTTTTGCGTAAAATATATGGATTCAACCTGTTAAGGGACTTCCTGTTGTTCATGCATGCGACTAAGGACTCCGTTTATTGGATTGCTACCATCAATACCTATAGTTATTACTACCTGCGTCAAAGCATCGATATTTCCAGTAATTTTCTTTCGATCATTCAGGTTCAATATTTCCAGTCTAAAGAAATCGAAAAGGTGATCATGCAGCGAAATGAAGGCTTTGAGTTGATTTTCCTGAAGCCTGCTAATCCTGGTAGATGGATGAAGTGGGAATTGAATCGGGCCTCTCCGAGTAAGCGGAAAGAGATGGCGAGGACTTATTTTTTTGATCAATTACACGCGTTTTCAAAAGGAAACATTTCGCGGGCAATTGTCTTTTGGCTGAATTCAATAAAGCGATTTAGCGAAAAAAAAATATATGTACGGGCATTTGAGCCTAAGTCACTGGGACAAATCGAACTAACGGAATTATTTATTCTGGAAGCGATTTTACAGCATACCTCTCTTACTACCAAGTCGTTGGATGATATGCTTCGACAAGGTCGCAGAAATGGTTCGCTTGTTATGGAACATTTACTGGCAAAAGGCTGGATTTCTGCCAGAGAAACCAGCAAAGGGTCAAAGCCTGAATATCAGATTTCACTGATGTATTTGCAGGAAATCAAGGAGAGAATGAGTCGGGACTTATACCGGAAAATATGAGGATCACCTGGATATATCTTGTATTGATGCTTGGGTTGCTGGCCACACATTCTGATGTTTGGGGCCAGGATACCGTCGATTCGGTACTCGATTCTGTGAATGTTGAGTTAAGCTCAGATTCAACCGCATCAGATCCAGATCAAAAGGAGCCCGAGCCAACTGATACTCAACAAAAAATTCCTGAAGAAAATGAAGCCCAATCAATAGAAGAAACAGCAGAAGCCGTAAAGGAAAATGTAGAAAATGCATTCTCTGCTGCGTATGAGCTCCTTTCTCCTTCCAAAATTCTGGTAGTTCTCTTAGTTTCCCTCTTTACTTATCTATTTATCAGAGTCCTCGATTTTATATTCGGGTATCTGGCACTTACCCTAAAACGATACAAATTTTTTCTGCTTCGGTTACAGCCTATCCTAAATGTAATCCTTTGGACGATGGCCATTTATAGTGCTATTATTACCATTTTTGAGGAAAATACGAATGCACTTTGGGGCCTTACGGGTTCTTCTGCATTGGCTCTGGGTTTTGCTGCTCAGGATTTTGTGAAGAATATTGTGGGGGGCTTGATGATTATATTTGACCGACCTTTTCAGCGAGGAGATTACATACGAATCGGGGAGTACTATGGAGTCGTTGACAAAATTGGAATGCGGGTTACGCGAATCATTACCCTGGATGATAGCCTGGTTACCATCCCCAATAGCCGGATTGTAAGTGATAGCGTAGCGGATGCGAATTCCGGCGTAAGTACCTGTATGGTTGTTGTGAATCTATGGCTACCGGTACAAGCAGATCTGGATATAGTCAAAAAAATAGCCTATGAGGCTGCAATTACCTCCCGCTACCTCAATATCGACCGGGAAGTGAAAGTCTTATTTTTTGAAGAGTTTCATGAAAGGCCTATTACGCATGTAATGATCAAAGCCTATGTATTTGATGCCAAATACGAGAAAGCATTTGAGAGTGATGTAACCGAAGCTGCTAAAAAGGCATTAGGGCAGGCCAAAATCTGGCAAGAAGATTCAATCGATAAATCCCTGACGTAAAATATGATTCCTATTAGCCTCAGCATTCAAGGATTGTATTCCTATCAATCCGAAAAGCAAGAGATTGACTTTACCAAACTTACCTCAGCACAGGTATTTGGTATTTTTGGTGCTACAGGGAGTGGAAAATCGAGTATTCTGGAAGCCATTTCATTTGCGTTATACGGGGAATCTGAACGACTCAACCGACAAGACAGGCGGAGTTATAATATGATGAACCTCAAATCGGATGTCCTGGATATCGATTTTGTATTTAAGGTTGAATCAGATCAGTACCGGTTTACCGTTTCTGGAAAGCGAAATAGTAAGCAGTTTGACAAAGTCGGGACGCTGGACCGAAATGCCTATAAATGGGTAGCCGATGCCTGGCAGCCGATTGAAGTCGGTTCTGCAGCGGAAATCATTGGCTTGAGTTATGAGAATTTTAAGCGGACGATCATCATCCCGCAGGGAAAATTCCAGGAGTTTCTGCAACTGACAGAGACAGATCGGACCCGGATGTTACGGGAAATTTTTAACCTGGGAAAATATGAACTTTACCGAAAAACGGCTGCATTAGATACTAAAAACGGGCTTGCAATGGCTCGTCAGGATAGCCTCCTCAGTCAATTGGAAACTGTTAATTCAAGCGCTGTAGAAGCAGCAGTTGCCCAATTACAATCAGCCGAATCTGAATATGCTGAGTTGAGCCTGAAATTAGAACAAAAAACGAATGCACTCAAAAAACTGGAGGTACTTAAAGAACGGTTTTTCCGGCTTGAGCAGCAGCGAAAAGAAATAGAAACCCTTTCCTTACAAGCAGATGAATTTGATAAAAGGGCCATTCATCTGGGTGAATATGAAACCTGCTTAATCGACTTCAAACCCCTGATAGACAGACAAATAGAAGTAGTTGCGCAGAGCAACAAAACGAAAAGTTCTTTAAAAGCTAAGCGGGAAGCACTTGCCCATGCAAGTCAGGAATTAGGCAAATTTGAAGATACCTTTCAGTCGGTCCAGCAAGAGTATGCAAACCGGGAAGAAATCCTTCGAAAAGCAGAAGAGTTAGAGCGAATTATTTCGTTAAAAGAGGTACAGCAACATATCGTAGCCATCCAAAAGCGAATACAGGATGGGGGTAAATTCATTACAGATGGGCAACAGCGAATCGCGGAGTTAAAAGCCGATTCCCGAACCTATAAAGCTGAAGTCAAACAAATCCGAGATCAACTTCCCGACCTTGCCGAACTCTTAGCAATCCGGGATTGGTTTGGACGCCAAACAAGCCTGAAAGCAGAAAGCCAGCGAGCCCAACAGGTACAAGAACTGGCTCGGAAAGAATTAGAAAACTGGAATAATGAAAAGACAGCGATCCTGAAAACGAGTACGCTGAATGTTGCACAACATTCGTTGCCAATTCCCAAATTACTCGGAATCATTCAACAGGAAATCCAACAGGCCAGGACATCAAAGGCCAAAGCCGCTGAAGATGTACAATCCCTGGCCAGCGCAATACACATGGCAAATTATGCGGACCAATTAGCAGCAGGCGAGCCTTGTCCCTTGTGTGGATCTGTTCATCATCCCGATCCTGTCATTCCCGAAAACCTCTCTTTCCAGTTATCCGAAGCCCAAAAAGAAGCCGAAACCCAGGAACAAAACCTCCAACAGTGGCAACGGATCGCTATTCAGCTGGAAGCATTGGAACAACAAAGTCAGTCCCTGATCAAGCACCTGGAGGCTCAGTCACAGGAAAGCGACCGGATTCAGGGCCTAATAGATCAACATCAGACGCAATTTGTATGGGAGGCATTTCGGGATAAAGATGAAGAAGCGGTATCGCAAAGAATCACGGAAATTAAGGAGCAGAACCTCAAAATTGAGCACCTTAATTTGAAATCAGAAGCCGCTGAGAGTCAGCTGACTACCGAGGAAAAAAAGCTTGAAACCTATAGCCGGGCCCTTGAAAAATTGCAGGCCGACCGCCAGCAATTTGAAGTCAGCCTGGAAGGAGGAAAACAGGGGCTTAAGCAAATCGAATTTCAGACCTGGCAAGCGCTGGATAATGTGAAAATAGAGAAGGCGGCTGTAGATGAACGAAAAAGATATAAAGACCTGACTGATTTATATCAGACCTGTGAGGAGAGAATTCGGCAATTGCGATCCAACTCAGATGTATTACGGGGCGAAATTGCGGGATTAGAGCAACAGGAACAAGACAGTACCCGCCAATTGGTCCGGATCAATCAGCAACTCAATGAGCAGTTGGATAAATCTGATTTTTCCAATATACAAACCGTTAAAAGTGTCCTGGATCGGGAGTTGAATATAGAATCTGAGAAAAAGGCGATTAGCCGCTTTCGAGAACAAGTAAATGCAGCTAAAACGACTTTGCGCGAACTGGAGGCACAGGTTGCTGGAAAAGAAGAAGAGTTAACAGCATTTGAGTCCCTTCAAACTGAAATAGCAGAACTCAAAGTAAAGGGAAATGAGCTAAGCCAGCAAATAGGCGGCATGAGACAGGAATGGGAACGATTGGAGCGGGAGCTTGGTCGCAAACGAGAAATTGCGCTGGAACTGGAACGATTAAAACTCAGGAATGAGGACTTACGCACCTTGAAGAATATGTTTTCAAGGAGTGGGTTTGTCAACTACGTTTCCACGATCTACCTGCACAACTTATGTCTAGCTGCTAATGAGCGTTTTCGGAAATTGACTCGCGGTGTGCTCAGCATGGAAGCTACTGAAAATAATAGTTTTCAGATTCGGGATTTCCTCAATAATGGGCAGACCCGGAGTGTGAAAACTTTATCTGGCGGGCAAACCTTTCAGGCATCCCTTTCACTGGCGCTTGCATTGGCCGATCAGGTTCAGCAACAAGCAAAGTCTAGCCAGAATTTTTTCTTTATTGATGAAGGATTTGGATCACAGGATCGCGAATCCTTACAGACGATTTTCCAAACGCTTAAATCTCTCCGACATGAAAACCGTATCGTAGGGGTGATTTCCCACGTAGAAGAACTACAGGAAGAGATCGATACTTATTTAAAAATTAACAATGACTCCGAAAGAGGCAGCATTGTCTCTCGCAGCTGGGAATAAAAAAGAGCAAGTCCACTATAATGGCCGCCGAAAAACATACAAACGCTGACGAATCTCAATCAGATCGAATTGCGGAACTGGAGCGGGAAATCCGTGAATTAACAGCCCGTAACCGGGAGGTTGAATCACAGTTTGATTTTTTGCTGGATCAGTTGCCGATCGTGTTTTCTGTTTTTGATGAAAAAGGCGTTTTTCAGCAGCTAACGGGTTTGGGGCTAAAGCGCTTAAAGATTCCACCCAATGCTGCCAATGGGCATTCTGTCTTCGAGCTGTATTCGGAACTAAAGCCGGTTTTGGCAGCAATCCGGAGAGCACTAGAAGGCGAAGCAATCGCAGGTGATTGGGAATTTGAAAGGGATCAATATTACCGGTTCGCGTATAAGCCGATTTGGAATGATGAGGAACAACTAACGCGCGTACTGGGAGTTGCACTTGATATCACGGACTTGATACGGGAACAGCGAAAAAATGCACATTCGGCCCAGCAATTGGAGTTTTTTATCAAGCATGTCCCGGCAGCGATCGCTACATTCGATAAAGAAATGCGATACCTCAGGGTTTCCGATCGCTGGATAGAAGATTATCGACTGGAAGGAGTCGAATTAATTGGTAGAACGCATTACGAAGTTTTTCCGGAAACCCCCGAACGATGGAAAGCGGTGCATAAAAGATGTCTCAAAGGGGCAGTCGAATCTTGTCTTGAAGACCCTCTTCCTCGTCAAGATGGGCATGTTGATTATGTCAATTGGGTATCTACTCCCTGGTATGATGAGCGCGATGAAGTAGGAGGACTCATTTTCTTTACAGAAGTGATCAATGAGCAGGTAGAAGCTAAAGAAAACCTGATTCGCCTCAATCAGCAATTAGCCAACACTAACCAGCGTCTGGAACATTTTTCTCAAGTGGTAGGCAATCAGGTCCTGGGGCCGCTTAATGTATTGATCGAGTGGGCGGAGCAGTTGCAGGAAAATGCGGATAGCCGGACACCAAATGATTTACGGAATAGTGCTAAACTCATGACAAATGAGGCATTGGCAGTTCGGGAACTGATAGAGGGATTTCTGGAGTTTAATGAAATGGGTAAACCTGTCAGTTATAATACCCTCGATACCCTCCAGATAATCGAACAGGTAGAGGCAGAAATAAGGCTCCAATATCCCGAAAGAAATATCGATCTCATTCATAAAAACCTGCCTGATATCCAGGGAAATGAAGCGCAGATAAGGACTTTATTCAAGCATCTGCTGAAAAATGCGATTATTTTCAATACGTCTGATCGTGTGAAAATTGCGATTACAGCGATCGAGTCAGAGAAGGAATGGCTTTTCCATGTTCAGGATAATGGAATTGGAATTGAGACTGGGCAGGAGAAAGAAGTATTTACACTTTTAAAACACCTGGACCCTGATGATCAATATCCGGGAGTAGGAGTAGGGCTGACGATTTGTTTGAGAATCGTACAATCGGTAGGAGGCAAGATTTGGATCGAATCTATACCGGGAGAAGGGACGAACGTACATTTTTCCTGGCCCCAACAAATTCCCCAGTAATTCAATGTTACTCAAATTGTAAACTGGGAGACAGCAGAATGTCCAGTAATATCGGATATTGAACTCAAATTAGATTGTATGAAAAACCGCATGCTTTGGATATTGATTCCTGTTTTCTTCTTTATGATTTCAGCCTGCAGTAATCCCGATTCATTGGATTGGCAATCGCTGGAAGTCTCTGATTTGGAAGGAAACCCGGTAAATCTGTCTGAATACGCAGGCAAACGCATCTTCCTGAATTTTTGGGCAACCTGGTGTGGGCCTTGTCTGGCAGAGATGCCTTCGATGGAAAAAGCCCGACAGGTACTGGCCGAAGAAGGGTATGTATTTGTGTTGATCTCTGATGAGCAGCCTGAAACCATCAAAGCATTCCAGTCACGTCGAGGGTTTGATTTTGAATACCTACGATTGAATCAATCCATTAAGACGGCTGGTATCTTTTCGATCCCACAAACCTATCTGATCGACTCAAAAGGAAATATTACGCAGGCAATTACGGGGGCTACCAATTGGGAATCCCAAGCAGGGCTGGAACTTCTCCGGTCCATTAACTGATTTTACTACTACGGTTGAAACTACTTATTCTGGGTAGCACTTCATGTACATAGGGCGCTATTTTTATTTCAAAATAGCAGGAAGGTTTGCTTCATAAGCAGTTAGCAGATCCATAGTAGGAGCAGTAATTATAAAGCCTGCCACCAGCTGGCAAACTGGTCTATGACTCTATCAAAAGAAAAAACGGTTTTTACGCGATTCTGTGCCTGTTCGCTGAGCTGTTGGCGAAGAGCTTGGTTGCTGAGCAGGGTTTGTACCTGATCGGCAAGTCCAATGAGATCATCGGGTGCGACTAAATATCCGGTTTCACCTGATACGATCAGTTCATCCATTGCGGGTGCCTGATAGGCAGCCACGGGTAAGCCCAGTGCCATAGCCTCGATTACGGCAATACTGGTACCTTCGCCCCAGGAGGTGAATAAAAATAATTGACAGGAAGCGAGTTCACCGCGGACATCCTCTACAAAGCCCCTTAAAAATACCCTTTCTGCCAGGTCTTTTTCCCGTATCAGATTTTCTAGTTCAGTTCGGTGAGGCCCTTCTCCCAGTACATGCAAGGTCGCCGGGATATTACGGTTTTTCAGGACTTCCATCACAGCAATTGCCCGATCCACACCCTTTTCCGGAGAGAGTCGGGCCGAGAGACCGATTTTACCTGGAATTCTGGCTTCTCCTGCATACGTCCATTTTTCCAAGTCGATCCCATTGGGAATCACGATGTGGGGATAGTGCTCAATCATGGGAAATGATTTACGAAAGGATTCGTACGTAGATTGAGCATCACATAAAAATCCATTTACGATGTACTTAAAGTACCAGCGGTTGATGAAATTGGATTTGAGGGGAAAGGATAAGCCTCTTCGAAACACAATATGAGGTACACCGGCCCAGGCTGCAATCAAGCCGACAAACTTCAACTCGTGTGATGCATTCAGTAAAACAAGATCGGGTTGAAGCTGCCTCATTAGCCGATAGAGCTTCAATACTTTAATAGGATTCAAAAGCGACAACGTAGTCGCTTTGATTAATATATTAGGAATATCATCCTCCTGAGCCTGATCAGCTAATGCTGAACCCGGTTTTGATAGCAATTGAACGGAAAAACCCTTTTGTATCAATGACTTTGCCACAAGTGCATACCAGTTTTCTCCACCTCCCCAATCTTGGGAAAGGTTGACCATCAGAAGTTTCTTGTTAGCGGATGTGTGGTGCATGGGGGAGGGGGGAACCATTACAGAATTGAAATTCCCGATTTGGGCGGCAAGTGAATCGATCCGGCGAGCACATCATAGGCAGCACCTGTCACGGAATGTAGGGTCGATGGCTTCCCGCGTAAAACCCGTAAGCCTAAAAAGGCAAAAACAATTGCTTCCTTATAATCAGTGAGCGAATCATCAGCAGTAGCATTGATGGTGATCCCGCTCGAAGCAATCCGTTTTTCAATCTCCTGCATCAAAAACAGATTGTGCCGACCTCCGCCTGTAATAAGCATTTGTTGATCGGTTGCTCCAGTTTCTACTATTGCATTTCCGACTTGCTCAGCCATGTGGATACAGCAGGTATGCAATAAGTCTGAGACAGGCGCATCAAATTGCGCAAGTAGCGGGATTACCTCAGCCTCTACCCATTCCCAACCGAGTGATTTTGGTGGTGGTTGATGAAAATAGGGGAGTGCATTCAGTGCCGCTAACAATTGAGGATGAACGGAACCGCTTGCTGCAATGCTTCCTTCTGGATCGTATTGTAAGCGGGGTTCGTGTTCGATTTTCCCCACTAGATAGTTCAAAATGATATTACAGGCCGATACATCAAATGCACGGGCGTCGTAAGTAAGGTTGGAAAATCCGCCTAAATTCAGGAAAAGTTGAAAACCGGGAAACAGGTATTTTTCTCCCATCGGAACCAGAGGGGCACCTTGTCCGCCTAGTGCCACATCTTTATTGCGAAAATTACAGACCAATGGGCAGTTCAGATAAGATACCAGCGTTTCTCCATCTCCAATTTGTGCGGTGAAATTCTTATGCGGCTGATGAAAGATAGTCTGCCCATGAGCGGCAACGAAATCTGGCTTCAGCTTATGCTGTTTGATAAATGCCTGAACCGTTTCTCCCAGCCAATGTCCAAAATACACATGGGTTTTGGCAAAAATTTCGGCGGATTGGGTAGGAAGGTTTTGAAGGCGACTTACCCATATTTCCGGGAAATCTACCTGTTCACTTGCGACCAGTTCAAACTCGTACTGATTTTTTGATTCAGTAAATTGGCAACAGGCGATGTCGAGTCCATCCATAGAAGTACCTGACATCAGACCAATTCCCAGATAGGTAGCCATAAGGGGTTGTTTATTGTGCTGGAATCCGAAGCCAGCCCTTAAAGATAGCAGATTTGTATTCGGTAGAAAACGGCGCAATTCAATTCCCAATTTGTATCTGGCAAAATCTTGCTCCAATCGCTATCTTGCGCTGTTTGAAGTTTGCAAACGGAATAACGGGATAAGATGAGAAATACGCTGATATTATTGGGGGTGTTGTTGGGGTTGGCACTGGCCTATTTCATTTTTACATATGATAAAGGAGGCAGTTCACTGGATGGATCTGAAATTGAATTTGCGATTACGGATACTGCTGAAGTGTCAGAAATCGTAATGGTTAAGGTTCGGGACGGTAATGATCGGGGGGGAATTCATCTGCAAAAAGGATCGGATGGTTGGAAAGTGAGTGCAAAATATTACGGTTTCCAACCGCGAATCGAAAAGTTTCTCCATGTGCTCACGCAGATTCGGGTACGGGATGCGCTGGCACCCAAAGGACAGGAATCAGCTGAAGCATTATTGGAAAAAGGGCATATCCGAATTGAAATATTTTCAGAGGAGGGCTTATTAAAATCGTATCAGATAGGGACTGAATACAAAGGCGGCATCGGCACTTTGATGAAACTGGAGGGAGCTGATGATCCTTATGTCGTTGAACTACCTGGATTACAGGGATTTCTGAATGTCTATTATTCCCTGGATGAAGGATACTGGCGGGAAAATCTACTCTTCCATGGCGCCTTGTCTCATTTACAGGGGATATCAGTCGAATATCCGGATCGACCGGGATCTTTTTCGCTACGTCGTGATGACCCCAATGCGGATTGGCGGATTACGGGCTCGGAAATCAGTATGGATACGACTCGGTTGAATGCGTACCTGAATGAGTTTTCCGGAAAAGTCTATGCGGAGACCTTTGCTGCCGAAAAGTATCCTGATAAACTGGATTCTCTCCAGACCCAACAGCCCACTGCGATACTTTCTATTGAGCACTTCCAGGAAGAAAAAGAAAGGATTTATTTATTTGAGCGATCAGACAATCCCAATAATTATTTTGGTTGGGTGGAAGGAAATAATGAATTATTAACAATTCAGCATTTTGTTGTGGATAAATATCTTAAAGAGAAATCTCACTTTCTCCAACCCAGTCTGTAGTGTTTTCTGCTAAAGATTTATTAGATTTGTATTAGCCCTATTTTAACCCTTCCTAATCGGTAGCGACATGAATTTCATCGTTTCATCTTCGGCTCTTCACCGGCAATTGAGTCGCATTTCTGGTGCCATACCTACTCGGTCTGTGCTGCCGATTATTGAGAATTTCCTATTTGATATCTCTGCGGATCGGTTGACGATCTCTACGACGAATTTGGAAATTTCTATGCAAACGGTATTACCGGTAGAGTCAAGGGGAGAAGCGATGCAAGTGGCCATCCCTGCACGAATCTTATTGGATATTCTGAAAGCCCTGCCTGAGCAGCCGATTACGTTCATCATAGATGAGCGTACTTATGGGGTTGAGATCGGCTCAGAAAATGGGAAATATAAAATCAGTGGAGAAAAAGGGGAAGATTTCCCGGTTATCCCACAACCAGAATTGACAGAGTCAATTCAAATGCCGCTGCAAATATTGCTGAAAGCCATTGGCCGAACCTTGTTTGCTGCCTCTACGGATGTGGACAAAGCGGCCTTGAATGGCATCTATTTTGATCTGGGGGAGCATGGAGCGACTTTTGTTGCAACTGATGCGCACCGTCTGGTGCGCTACCGCCGATTGGACGTAACCGTTCAAAATCCGACGAACTTCATCGTGCCCCAGAAGGCCCTGAATTTGCTGAAAAGTTCACTCGATCCGAATGACAATCATGATGTCATCATTCATTACAATGACAGCAATGCATTTTTCCGGACGGAAGACTTGTTGCTGGTATGTCGTTTGATCGATCACAAATACCCGGACTACGAAAATGTTATTCCTACTGATAACCCCAATAAACTCTTCATTGCCAAAACGGAGTTAATGGGAACCCTGCGTCGGGTTAATATCTTTGCAAATAAAAGTACACATCAGGTACGATTTGGAATTAAGGGGAGTGAGTTGGAAATATCTTCTGAGGATCCTGATTTTGCTAATGAGGCAAAAGAAACCCTCAAATGCCACTATGAAGGCGAAGATATTGAAATTGGCTTTAATGCCTCTTTACTGCTCGATGTGATTTCTAATGTAGAAACAGAAGAAGTGATCATTGAACTCTCTCAGCCCAATCTCGCAGGCCTTATTTTGCCTAATTTGCAGGAAGAAGGAGAAAATGTACTCATGCTGATCATGCCGATTATGCTGCATTCGTATGCGGTGTAGGACTTAGTCATTAATAATAAAAAAACCCGTTTCTCGGCTTATTCGAGAAACGGGTTTTCCTATTTTAGACCAAGATCATCGATCGATTTGAACCTTCCGGGTGATGATTTCCTGATTTGCTTCAATCCGAAGCAGATAAATACCGCCTGGAAGTTTATCTGTTTTCCACGTCTCTTCAAATTGAGTTCCCCAATTTAAAGTCCTGGTCTGCGCTACCTGATTTCCCAACATGTCGAACAAGGTGATTCGGGGATAGGTGGCTTGCGAAAATTCTAGTTCAATCATAAAAGCGTTTTGGGCTGGATTGGGAAATATATTCAAGTGTGTTAGTTGATGGAACTTTGAAAGACCTACGGTTGTGTCCATTGGAACTTCTACCATTCCTGTTTGAAAACCTCCCAATGAATCCGTTACCAATACTTGGTAGCTTCCCGCTGATAAGCCCGTAGCGGTTTGGGTGAATTGATTAGGGCTAGTATTCCACTCATAACTATATGGCGGAACTCCACCAGCCGGAATAGCAGTTGCTGTACCATTACCTAATCCACCTGTATCAACTGTAGCAGATAATGAAAGAGAAATCGTATCTACGCTTATGATAGCAGCTGAATCTGAAAAAATACACCCCAGGGAATCAGTCACAGTTACTGAATATGTACCAGTAGGAAGATTAGACAGATTTTGGCTGGTGGATCCTGTATTCCATACATAGGAATATGGAGGAGTTCCTCCAGCAGTATTGACAGTAATAAATCCCGAGGCCGTGTCATTATAGATTAGGGGTAAAAAATTAAGAGAGGCAGCCAATGCGGGTGGCTGGGACAGAATAAATGTACTATCAGCTTCGCAGCCTAAACTATCGGTAACGGTGACTTCATAAAATCCCGCCGGTAAGCCAGAGAGGTTTTGAGTCGTATCACCCGTACTCCAACTAAAACTAAATGGGGGGGAAACACCAGTAGGACTGAGGGTGATACTTCCTGTAAGGTCTTCAAAACAAGCGAGATCAGTTGACATACCAGCAAGAATCGTTTCACTGCTATCTATTAATTCGACCAGAAAACCAGACGAGCATCCGTTTGAATCAATAAGAGTTACAGCATATTCTCCACTGGATAAACCGGTGATGCTTTGTGTTGTATCTCCCGTACTCCAAATATATTGAAAAGGTCCTGGCGATCCGGTAGGAGGAATAACGCTGATAGAACCGCTCGTATCACAAGTCGGTCGTTCAATGGAAACACTCTGGCTATCGATAGCTGGAGCTACCAATACCTGGCCTGAAATAGAGCATCCGTTAGCATCTGTCGATGTAAGTCCATAGACACCACCAGGAAGTAAAAAGATAAAGGCTCCTGATAAAGAAGGCCCGAATGGGCTAGTCCATTCATATGTATAGGGTATTGTACCCCCAGTTACGAAGGCAGTGGCTGTTCCGGTAGGAAAAGCAGAGGGATCACAACTGACGGCTAAATTGGGAGTGGAGTTCGTGATTAAACCAAGTGGGTCGGGTTGTGCAACTACTGTATCCTGAGATAGTGTACAACCCAGACTATCAACAATGGTTAGGGTGTAAGTACCAGCAATAAGTTGGGTTAAGGACGGCCCGCCTGTCCCACTACTCCAGCTATATTGGTATGGGGGAGTACCTCCTGATACATTGGAGCCTATATTTCCTGTATTTTCTCCAAAACACCCTATTTCGGTTACCAATAATTCTATATCAATTGGCGCAGGAGCTACCAGCGTATCAGACAGGAATGAAATACATCCATTAGCTCCCTGTACCTGAACTGAATAAATTCCTGGGCCAATATTGCTGAGATTTTGACTGGTCGACCCGGTGGACCACAGAAACGAATAGGGAGCCGATGAGCCGGAAACGTTTAGGATAATGCTTCCATCAGAAAGGTTTGAGCAGCTTGGGTTAAGGGAAACTCCGGTGAGTACCGCAGACTGGGTGTCATTGAGGGTAATGGTTTCCTGATATGTACAACCTGTAGAATCGGTTATGGTAAAAGCATAAATCCCTGAGGATAGGTTGTTCACCTGGCTGGTAGTCGCGCTGCCTGCTGCTACATCCCACTGATAGGTGAAGTTTCCTAATCCCCCACTGGGATTAAGGGTGATAGATCCATCATTATTTCCACAGGTTGGAGCGGTAAGGGTTATTTGTGCAGAAATTGGATTTTGCTGGCAATTATAGAAGAAGGTAGGAGTTACTGAAAAGTCAGTCGAAACATCAAAGGTAATATCAGAATAGTACCACAAGAATACGGGATCATTGATCCCACTTGGCATATCCATAACGACAGTAGGAAGCGTATGCGTATTCCCATTCACCAGACCAGTAGGAGGTAACTTGGGAGTAAGTACCCTTCCTGCCCAGTTTGGATCATCAAAAGTGAAGTTTTTGATGTCCGACAGTTGCCAGGAGTTGACATCAAACCCTCTTCCCAATAAATTGGGTTGATCGTTATCAGTATCACCAAAATTTCCGGTGGTATCTGTATCTGTCCAGCACACATATACGAATGAGCCATCTGGCGAACGAGAAGCCTGAATATAAGGATCGAGGGTAAGTTGTTCTTGTACGGGAACATTCCCAAATACTCCCCTAAACGTACCCTGATCAGCTATAAACGCCATATTCCAGCTCCCAAATTGATCTTTGGTAAAATCAAAAATACTCATCTTTAGACCCGATTGGATCGAATAATCAATTCCGTTCCCGACTACAGCAAAAATGTGAGGAACATTATTCGCATCAACAACCAGATCAAAATTGAATGCTGTACTGGGAATACCTGTACCAAGCGGCGTACCATTGGTATCTTTAAAAAAATTGATATGCTCAATTAATTCGGGAAATACTTCCATATCAAATGCGACAGGATTCGTCCAACTATTTCCGCCATCTGTTGATTCCATCCAGCAGACCTGGTAGATAGAGTCTCTTCCTCCTGCCAGATCACCTAAAAAAACTGCATAGCCAGTGCTTCCATCCGGGCTAAAAGCAATTTGTGGGCTATGGGGATCTAATGGGGTAAATGATTGTAAAAAGGAATTGCTAAACAAAATGGGGACTGATAACTCTTGATTCCAGACAATTTTGTTTAACATCGAATCGTAAACTCCTTTATTTAAATTGATGCCTGTTGTCGCATTTCCTAAGCTATCTGCTGTCGCACTCACATACCAATATTCTCCTGGTATCCGTTCGACCAAAGCGTATGAAAGAAATTGATCTGCTCCCTGATCCCGGTATTCCTCCTGGGCGACTGACCAGTTGCCTGCTGCTTCGTTCACTAATCCATGTACATTTCCATTCCAGGCAGATCCTCCTCCTATGGCACCAGGAGAGATGACAGCACCCGTGTACACCAAATCTAGATCCGTGATTGCATTGCCTGTTGGGAAAAAAGCAATATTCGGATGACGTCCCCGAAAGGTATAAGTTGGGTTTATTTCGCCAATACCGTAGCAATGTCCAACAGGAGCTGGACTTGTAGGGTTCGCAGTTATACTACCTCCTACATTCCAATTAGCACCCCCATCCGTTGAGAGGGAATATCTAAGTCTTCCGTTGTCGAATGTGGCACCTCCACACTCGTTGATATTCTGTCTGTAAATGAAGGCGATGGCACCTCCATTTGTTCCAACCCCAGGCGCGGTGCATATTGGGTTAGTTTCGGGATCAATCATCGTAAAAGCATTGGAGGATTGACCAATTTGGAAAGAAGTGACACTGGAAGTACTCATTCCTGAATGGCTGTTACTGATACGGTTTGCCGAATGTGAGCCTGAAGAGGGGAGCCCACTATTCTGGTCAGATTCGATTTGAGGAGTGATGATTCTCTTTTGAGGGTTGGGGTGTAATTGCTGCGCATGGACAAATGGGATACATACCATTGTCAGGCAACATAAAATGATGCTTGTTCTCATAAACTTTAAGGTTAATCGGATGTTTTATGTCAATTGTGTAATTGAAGATACAGAAATAAATTTATGATTCATTCTGAATTGACAATAATAGGACTAAACAGA
>CAYGTH010000112.1:10984-17428 GCA_964352745.1 uncultured Bacteroidia bacterium | reverse complement strand
CCATGTTTTCCAGGCAATAATCAATTACAGGTGGATCAGCTTTAGGGTTTTGTAGCCGAAAATTACCTCCCATACCCAAAAATGCATTTCCAGGATAGTCGGGAAATAATTTCAGGTGAGCAGATTCTGTATCAGGTGCCCCAATAACTGAAATGGTAAAAGTAGTACTCGTTTTCGCCCCAGAAGTCACGCGGCCTGATTTAAGGGTGAAATAGATGCCGGTATCGCCTGTTTTAGGATGAGAGGTTACAATAATCTCCAGAGGCTGATCTGCTTCGATTGTTAATTTCCGATCCTGTGTTTGGATATCAAGCCCTTTTGCATTGGCACGTAATCGCTCATTAATACCAATGGGAATCCCTTCAGATTTCGCCATATTCAGGGTTGTAGGTGTGAGGAGGTCGATTGTTGCATTTGCATATTTAGCAGCTGGCAGGAGTAGGTGGAAAAATGCGCCTGTGAATTCCATGCTTTCATGCGGATCCATCTCAATCTCTACTATCGCCGTTCACTTTTTGCCCATACTCACCTGCTCAAGGAAAAACAAGCTGTCTATTCGTGTATTGATCGTTTGCAGATCGCCTGTTCGACGATATTGTGTCCAGTTTCGCTCCCGGGCAGTTGCACGTTCCTGCGTCCAGTCTGCCCCAACGACCCGAATACTGCTTTCAAATCGCATTAATTGACCCTCAACCCGAATGCCTCGAAGATTGCCCCATGCCTGAACTTCTGGTTGAGCTTGAAGGCCGAGATGAAAAAAAAACAGACATATGACGTTTGTGATAATATGTTTCATGGGGAGTGCAAGGGTTAAAGTAAGATCCGAACGATGCCGGGAAATAGAATTACGAGTACCAAAAACAGGAGTTGGATCAACACAAAGGGGACAATACCCCGATACAAATGTTGAGTAGTGATCTCAGGAGGTGCTACTCCCTTTAGGTAGAAGAGTGAAAAGCCAAATGGGGGGGAGAGGAAGGAGGTTTGGAGATTGAGTGCGAGTAGAATCCCAATCCAAATGAGGTCAACTTCGTATTGGATGAAAACAGGCGCGACTACCGGAACGATGATAAAGATGATCTCGATAAAGTCAATGAAAAAACCAGCTACAAAGACGATGAGCATGACCAGGGCGAGGAATGCATAGGGAGAAAGTTGTGCCTGCTCAATCAATTCGATTAAATAGCGATCTCCTCCCATCCACCTGAAAATAAGAGAAAAAGCAGTTGCCCCAACGAGGATAATGAATACCATACTCGTGAGGTGCGTTGTATCTCGTACCACATCCTTCAACGTATTGAGGCTGAATTTTCCCTGTACTATGGTGAGGATAGTAGCCCCCAGCGCGCCTACTCCAGCTGCCTCTGTAGGAGAAGCTATTCCGCTAAATATAGAACCCAATACAGACAAAATCAGGAGAAAGGGGAGAAGAAATGCAACAAAGATAAGACGGGTTTTCTCTCTGGGTGTTTTTGCTGCGAAGTGAGCGAGATCTTCAGGAGGCATACTCGGAGCGGCCTCGGGTCTGAAATAGGAAACCCCTACTATGTATAACAAATAACAACCGACCAGCAATACGCCTGGAATAATAGCCGCTGTAAATAAATCTCCTACAGATACATTCAATACACTTCCCAATAATACCAGCACAACCGATGGTGGGATGATTTGCCCCAGTGTACCGGAGGAGGCGATCGTTCCGGTAGCCAATTCCGGGCTGTATCCCCGCTTTAGCATTACGGGGAGGCTAATTAGCCCCATAGTGATGACAGTAGCGCCGACAATCCCTGTGGAAGCCGCCAGCATGGCTCCGACAATCACAACTGAAATCGCCATTCCCCCGCGGAATCTCCCAAATAATAAGGCCATGGTTTCCAGCAGACTCTCGGCGAGGCCAGATTTCTCCAGCATAATCCCCATATACACGAATAGCGGAACTGCAATCAGGACATAATTACCCATGATCCCATAGATACGCAAGGGGAGGAGATTGAAGACCTCAGGCTCGAGGAATATATATCCAAATATAACGGAAACTCCACCCAGCGTAAAGGCCACCGGATAGCCCGCCAAAATCAAGACGAAAATCAGACCAAATAAGATGAGGGGCAGCGCTTCCATTATAACAGGGTCGAATCGGGTAGGAGAGAGCTCTTTTTAGTAGTTATTTCCAAAACGGATTGTAGCGCTAAGGAGAGGGCTTGCAAGAGTAAGAAAAAGAATCCGACCATAATTACGGCCTTTATCAGGTATCGGGCCGGCAACCCGCCAGGATCTGAAGATTGCTCATGGATCACATAGGCAAATTTGGTAAACAGCCAGCCGGAATTAATCGTCATCCAGCATAGAGGAATCAGAAACAACAGGGTGCCAGTCAGATTGACCCATGCTTTCACGCGTTTGGAGAATCGTCCGTAGAATACATCTACCCGAACATGGCGATCATGTTTAAGGGTAAATCCAGCTGATAGCAGGAAAATCATAGCGAATAAATGCCATTCCATTTCAAAAATCGCAACAGAGGTAATCTTGAATAGTTTTCGCATGAAAACATCATAGCAAATCAGGATGATCAGTAAGACATTAAGCCATGCCACAGACCGTCCAACAAATTCGTTGATGCTGTTTAGGGTCGAAATGATTGCCTGGATTGCCCTGTGCATGAATAGAAAGATTATTCGGAACGAACATACATAATTTCAGCGACAATTACCGCTGAAGCAAGCCCAGTCGAAGTTCCGCTTCCCGATTCCCCTTATCAACGGCTATGCGCAAGGATTTTTTGGCAGTCAGTGTATCTCCGGGATTGAGACGCAACAGCAATAAATGTGCATATAAATAGTGCCCATCAGGTGACCCTTGCAAAGCCGCCTGCCGGGCAAAATCAAGTCCTTTTTTGAGGTTTTGATCTACTCCCATTCCTTTACTATACAGCTGGGCCAACATGAGATTTCCCTGGCCGTCCAAAGCGCTACCGGCTGCCTCCAGGTATTCAGCACTCTTTTTGTACTCATATTTCGATTTGCTTTGAACTGCCTTTTGAAAAAGAGACTTTCCTTTAGTAAGTGCGGTTTTCTGTTCCGCAGAGTTCCCTGTAGAACGAGTGTTTATTGTCCTCGCTTCCTTTCGTGGCGCGGGATCAAGGCTGCGAGGAGTTGCTAGTCGTTGATCGGCAGCAGGTTTAGGATCCGTTTCCCGAATTACGGTTGGACTGGTTTTAAGCGGAAGTTGAGCTTCAGTACTGGCGGGTGGAATCGCCCGCTCCTGTGAGCTTTGAGCTTCTGCTATCAGTTCCTTCTGAGGGTTTTTTTCTATTGCAGAGGTTGTTGCCAATCGGCCAGCAGCATTACATACTTTTCGGGCCTGGCTAACCAGATTTTTGGAATCTGCTGATTCCCCTAGTTTATCTGCTTCAGCAAAAAATATCTCTGCTTTTTCCGCCTCTCCATTCTCGCAGTTTAATCTAGCCGCTGCCAAAAGCTGTGGAAGGGCATCATTCGTTTGGATCAATGCGATTTTTTCATCCAGTCGTTTGCCTGTTCTATATAAGCTATCCTGTTCATCTCCATAGTTCTGAATCGCTTCCTGCACTTTTTCCAGTGCAAGCATGTAGGCAGGGTAGGTCGCTTCAGACTCGTAGTCCGAAATATCGACCAGATACATAGCGCGTGCAGCTTTATCCCGGAGGCGAATTGCTCTGCTTTTTTCAGTTGGATTCCCGGCTTCTTGCAAAGCGCTGTCAAATTGAGCAACAGCTAATGGATAATCCGAAGCATTCAGATTAACCGTTCCCCTGCTCATCAGCGCTTCGTAATCAGCATCGTTTTCCCCAAGAACCCAAAAGACCAGCACAAACAAGGCAAAGCCCAGGCCAGCAATGAGAGAATACACGACCCAGTCGCTGGAAAGTAATCCACTTGTTGTTTCTATAGGGATTGGAGAGACGTCGGGTTCCGGAACGAGCCTCTCTTCTGTTCCGGACTCAACCCGGGTAGGTTCTTCGGTGGTAGCGCTACTCACAGGGGTTTGAGGGACAGCCTTCTTGTCATTTAGTGCTATCGGAAGTAAATGGCAAGAATAGTTATCGCGGTTTTTGGTGCATCTTCTTTTGAGCTCGGCTTGAATAGCTATCGGATCTGAAAGATTGGTAAATATAGTTAGCAGATCCGAATCGTTGATTGACTCCAATAACCCGTCATTACAGATAAGGAAGAAATCTCCAGGATTCAGGTTTTTTATGGGAATAAATTTCGTATCAATTCGGGTTGGGCTCTCGGTTCCCTGAATTGCACGCAGTAACCGATGCCTGTCCTTGTGAGTAGAAGCCTCTTCTTGCGTAATTTTTCCGCGTTGGATAAGGTCATTGACAACCGAGTGGTCTTCTGTTGCGGATAGCTTCTTTCGCTTACTGTCATAGTAGTAAATCCTACTGTCTCCCACCCAGGCCAAAGTCACTAGTTTTTCGCCAAAATGAAGCAGGGCTACTGATGCAGTCATTCCCCGACTGGAACTGTTTCCCTGTATATAGGTCGAAATACTTTCCTCAACCCATTCAAGCGCCCTGTCCATATAGCCTTCGTCTACCTCCTGTGCAGGTGGTAGTATTTCAAAATACTCAGCGAAATTTTGAGCTACCAACTCAGCAGCAGCCAGGCTCAGTTTACCAGGCCCTGTTCCATCTGACACGATAAAAATCTGGTCATCCTCTTCTATTTTGCCCAATTCGGGCAAGATGTAGTCCTCGAAATGCGGGCGGCCTCCTTTTTCATGAATCGAAAGAGGCATCAGCAATTGTACTTTCATATCACAATATAATTGTATCCTTCAAATAGTACATAATCTCTATATGATTTTATGCTGGAAAGACCGAATATTAAGGAAATACGGATAATGCCCATCAACAAAAAAGCCCGGCGCGTGCCTGGGCTGTAATTTTTTTAAGCGCCAGAGCCAGGAATGAGTACATAGATTAACTCGCTCTGGTTGCTGGCATTTTACTTATTTAGTTAGGGAAGATCGTTGATGGACTTGATCTTATTCCTGAAATAGGTAACTGTCTTACTCGATTTGAGACTGTTTTTGAGATTCGGGAATTCAGTAAGAATCTGTTCTACTTCATTATCCGATAGGACACGGTGCTTGCCGGTGAAGTTATTGTGGACAGCCCAGTGTTCTGAAAATTTTCTAATGTAATACATAACTGGGAGATGTTTTCATTGTTAGGAATGAGAATCTGAAAGTAGAATAAAGATACAATAATCATCCTGAGGGGCAGTATGTCATTAGCCCCAATGGAGTATTTGAATGCGCGAATGGGAGAAGAAAATATATTGGAGATATAATAAAAGTCAGGTTTTATACGAGAAAAATTGCAATAACGTTACGGTAAATTTTCTCGTTTTAAAGAGAAGGTTAGTTTCATCAACTTTAGAATATTTATGGATCATAAAATGCGAAGAAAGCTCGTTTCGTTAGCACGAATCAAAGGAGCTAAAATATCTTACCAGGCTTTAAGTGACGAATTTCAATTGCGGCTGGATATGAAAACCAAGCGCGATCGCGTACTGATAGGGACTATGCTGGAAGAAATATCACTTCATGAGCATCAAACGGGAAGGCCGCTGCTTAGTGCCCTGGTACTGCCCAAAGGTAAGCGCAACAAGCAACAAGATGAATTTTATAAAATGTGCGAGAGATTAGGATATGGGAGCTGGGAAGAATTGCGGGAAAATCCTGATTTTGTAGGCGAATTGTGTAATACATGCTATGATTTCTGGCGCAACGATGAAAATTACAAATCCTACCAACACGTATATAACGAACTGAGTAAGTAGACAGATTGAATCTGTTTTACTAACTATAATCGGTTGTCCACAATAGAAACCCCCTGCTTTCCTTGAGGAAAGCAGGGGGTTTTCTATTGTATATCCTTGTACTAAATAGTATTTCCACCATCCGCAGTAAATACGCCCCCAGTACAATAGGATCCGGCCTCGGATGCAAGAAAAAGTGCCAGTCCGGAAATTTCTTCTACTGTTCCGACTCTGGAGATCGGCAAGTCTTTCAAAGTGGATTTTAGAGTTTGATCATTGCTCCATAGCGCCTGGCTGAATTTGGTTTTGATGAGTCCTGGGCAGATTACATTCGAGCGGACTCCCGCGCTTCCCCATTCCTTAGCTTGTACTTTTGTCAGCGAGATCAAAGCAGCTTTACTTACACTATAGATTCCCAGAAAAGGCTCAGGAGAAATTCCGCCAATGCTGCTAATATTAATGATGGAGCCTCCGCCTCTTTTCGCCATAATTTTGTAGGCTTTCCGACTCAACTCAAAAGGCCCTTTGAGGTTCACTTCCATAATTTTATCAAATGCCCAATCTTCCATATCTGCCATAGGGCCGAATACGGGGTTTGTTGCGGCATTGTTTACCAGGATGTCAATTCCTC
>CAYGTH010000112.1:0-10974 GCA_964352745.1 uncultured Bacteroidia bacterium | reverse complement strand
CTGTATTGCAAGCAAGCCCAATGGCATCTATTCCTTGTTTTTGGAAAGATTCAGCAACTTGATCCACGGCTTCTTGTTTTCGGCTCGATACAACGACCTGACAGCCTGCTTGCCCAAGTGCCAGGGCAATCGCCTCTCCAATCCCTTTGCTTGCACCTGTAACAACGGCAACCTTACCAGTAAGGCTAAACTTATCTAAAATCTGCATAGTCCAATTTAATTCTACTTAATATTCTGTCTGCAACACAAGATAAAGTAATTTATTCGGGTACAACGAATATATTCCTAATTTGCCTTATGTATGTTTGAAATGCTTTAATTCTTACAAAAAGCAGAATGGCTCAACAATTTTACAGCAAAGAGAATCTTCGATTTTTACTGTTCGAAGTATTTAATATGACGGACCTGACGCAATATGAATATTATTCAGGTCATAATCAGGAAACGTTTGAGTTGGTTCTGGATTCGGTAGATCAGCTTGCGCATTCGCGATTTAAGCCTATTCTGACAGAAATGGATAGGAATGCTCCCGTCTGGGAAGCTGGCAAGGTAAAGGTGCATCCCGAAATTGGCCCCATTATGCGGGAAATAGGGGAGGGGGGCTGGATCGCGGCTCATTTCCCAGAGGAAGAAGGTGGGCAACAACTTCCCCTTATGCTATTTCAGTCGATGACCTTCATATTAGCTGCGGCTAACTATTCTGCCAGTGTTTATCCTTTCTTAAGTACAGGAGCAGCTAACTTAATTCGGGCATTTGCTTCTCAGGAATTACAAGATCAATTTATTCCCCAGCTGTTTGATGGGAAATGGCAAGGAACAATGGCCTTAACAGAACCTGATGCAGGAAGTTCCCTGGCAGATATTGTTACAACGGCAACCCCACATACTGATGGGAATTATCGGATCAAAGGTCAAAAGATATTTATCTCCTGTGGCGACCATGACGGAGTTGAGAATGTAGTGCATTTAATGCTTGCCCGGATAGCAGGTGCGCCAAAAGGAGTTCGTGGAATTTCTCTTTTTGTTGTGCCGAAATTGAGACAGTCCGAGGGCGGAGGACTGGAATCTAACGATGTAACAACTGCGAGTATTTACCACAAAATGGGATACAAAGGAGCCCCTATCGCACACCTCATGATGGGGGAACAGGAGGATTGCCAGGGTTATTTAGTAGGAGAGCCCCACAAAGGGCTTTCTTATATGTTCCAAATGATGAACGAGGCTCGATTGGGAGTAGGGCTTACGGCCGTTTCCATCGCTTCTTCGGCTTATTATGCCTCCCTCGAATATGCACGTGAGCGGCCTCAGGGGCGAATCATTTCAGATAAAGACATTCAAAAGCCGCAGGTCCCTATCATTGAACATGCGGATGTAAGGCGAATGCTGCTTTTTCAAAAGTCGGTTGTCGAAGGCTCACTCTCCCTTTTGCTGCAATGCAGTTTGTATGCGGATATGGCTGAGGTTGCCACCGGTGCAGAAAAAGAACGCGCCCAGATATTATTAAATTTGCTAACGCCTATTGCAAAGTCCTATCCTTCGGAAATGGGCTGCCTGACGACCAGTGCCGCCGTCCAGTGCCTGGGGGGAGCCGGCTATTGTGAAGATTTTCCGGTAGAGCAATTTTATCGGGAAGCCCGTATTCACCCCATTCATGAAGGTACTACCGGAATCCACGGACTTGATCTGCTTGGGAGAAAGATCCCGATGGAGCAGGGGAGGGCCCTCGAGTTATTTTTAGAAGAGGTGGGCAATACGATCAGTGAAGCGGGTGCCTATCCGGAATTAGCTGGTTTTTCAGATCGACTGACAGGAAGCTTGACACGATTAAGAGGCATAACGGTGTATTTGATGGGAGTAGCTAAGCAGGAAAAGGCTGATTATTTCCTGGCGGATGCCACTTTGTACCTTGAGGTGTTTGGGATTGTTTCGATTGCCTGGCAGTGGCTAAAGCAAGGCGTACGCGCGCAAGAATGCCTGCTGGAAAAGGCTTCAGATATGGACTCCACTTTTTATGAAAGTAAAATTCATACCCTTCGATATTTTTATGAATACGAATTACGGAAAATAGATCCCTTGATTGACCGGCTTAAGTCTCCGGATTGGCTAACGGTTGACATGGACAGCTCACTTTTGGTATAGTGGGAGCAACATAAAATAATGGAAGAAATAATCTATAGCTAGTCTTTATGAAACGTTTTTTACTACTACTGCTTATTGGATGTTGGCACATGTCCTTTTTGGCTGTTTTTCCGACCCTGGGCGATTCCCAGCTGGGATCAGATTCATCAAAACACACCTACATTTCTCAGGTAGGAAAGGTGAAAATAACTTTCCCGGCATCTTTTGAAGAAAAATTGCCCCCTCCCTCGTCTGAAGGAGCCCAGACCACTAAAATCTCAAGTACCCTGGGAGAGATGAATTTCTTCCTCTCCTATACGATTCACGACTCGCCGATTGAGGAGCATTATCAAATGGCAAAATTGTCGATGGATTCGTTTTCAGAGAGTTTGAAGGGGGACCTGATAACAGAGGGCGACTGGAAGTATAAAAAAGAGAGCGGCCGTATGGGCGAAATTAAAATCCCCCGTTCGGATATTCGGGTGTTTTATCGGTCACTGCTGGTGGGACAAATTCAATATCAGCTCATCGTTACCCTCCCTGCAACCGGGGAGGAGAAGTATGTGAAGAGCTTCTTTAAGTCTTTTAAGCTCCTGCAGGGTAAGGTAGGTGGCTAGAAAGTATTTTTGACTGGATATTCAAGGAATGATAAAATTTGGACATACCAGTTTGATTTTATTATATTGGCGGAATCTGAATATTCATGAAGATGAACTAAGCCAATCTCAAACGTCTAAACACAATACTATGCTCAAGGAATTTAAAGAATTTGCAGTGAAGGGCAATATGCTCGACATGGCCATCGGAATTGTTATCGGTGCCGCTTTTGGTACAGTAATCAAATCGTTGGTAAGTGATATGTTAATGCCGGTGATTTCAGGTATTTTTGGCACTCCCGATTTTAGCAATCTTTTTTCGGTGATTAGTAATCCTACCGGAGAAACTTTTACCAGCGTTGTAGCTGCTCGTGAAGCAGGGGCATCCGTTCTTGCCTATGGATTGTTTATCAATTCATTGATCGCTTTTATCCTGGTAGCACTCGCCTTGTTTTTTGTAGTGAAAGCTATGAACAAAATGAAGCGTGCGGAAGAAGAAGCTCCTGAAGCACCGGCTGAGCCACCAGCACAGGAAGTTTTGCTTGGAGAAATTCGCGACCTGCTTAAGAAATAACAGCATTAATTAAAGATAAATCCCTTATTCCTGTGTGGAGTAAGGGATTTATTTATGAAGATTGTTGGCAGAATTATTCTGCTTCTGCCAATGCGGTAAGCAGAGCGCGGGCCTCTTCTACTGTTCGCACATTGAATTTCGCATTGGTCCGTCCGAGCCCAACCTTGACCGTATAAGCATGGTCTGGGAGGGCGAGGAAAGTATCCTCATCTGTATGGTCATCCCCGATTGCCAGCATAAAATCCCAGGACTGCTTATTGAGCCAAAGCGAAACGGCCTTCCCTTTATTGACACCTGCATTACGGATCTCAACAACCTTATTTCCCTCAAGAACCTGAAGGTCGTGATTCGCTGTTAGGTAGATAAGCTCATCCCGAATTTCCCGAACCCGATTTGCTCCTAATTCATTGTCTATATTGCGGTAATGCCATGCGAGAGTAAAGTCTTTTTCTTCTACAAATGAGCCGGGCGTACGCTCAACCAGGCTATCGAGTACAGGCCGAACGGTAGGTTTCCACGCATCTCCCACGCTTGCATTGAGTTCCCATTCCTGGTTTTTCCAAAGCCAGACCCCGTGCTCGGAAACCATTTCAATTCCCATATCCTGAAACCATTCACCCAGCGTATAGCGGTCCCTGCCACTCACGATGACGGTTTTTGTTTTTTCCTGATCCCGCAATTTTCCAATCATCTCAAGGAGTTTCGGATCTGGGGAGGCAGCCTTGGGATCATTTTTGAAACCGACCAGGGTCCCGTCATAGTCCAATAAGAGCAAGCGGGAATTTGCTTTTCGATAGGCATCCAGTATCTTACCCAAGGCTTTTTCCCCTACAACCTTAGTCTGTCTTTCCTGTTGGTATTTTTTCACTTCGATTTGTTGACGGATGAAATTATTAGCCCAGTGTTTAACACTATATTTTTTCAGTTTTTTCTGCATCTCTTTCAATGCATATACCTTATCAGCCTCGGGCATTTCAATTGCCTTAACGAGTGCTTCTACGATTTGACGGGAATTATTAGGATTAATAATCAGAGCCTCTGTCAGCTCATTTGCAGCGCCTGCCATTTCACTGAGAATCAGTACCCCATTTGGGTTTCGTTCTTTGCTTGCCACAAACTCTTTTGCTACAAGATTCATTCCGTCTCGCAGCGGAGTAATGAGTGCTATATGAAAGGATTGGTACAAGGCATGTAAGTCATCAAAAGAGAATGAACGATAATAATAGCGAATTGGGGTCCAGGAGAGCGTAGCAAACTCTCCATTTATCCGCCCAATCAGTTCATCCACTTCCTCTTTTAGAAATTTATACTGTTCTACATTGCTCCGGGAGGGTACTACAACCAGTACCAGGAACACCTTCTCAATATATTGAGGATTTTCTTTCAGGAATTGTTCGTAGGCTTTGAGCCGCTGAGGGATCCCTTTTGAATAATCCAATCGATCTATTGAGAGGATCAGCTTTAGCTTTTTTGCATATCGATCTACAAATGCCCAAACTTCGTTTGAAACCGACTCCGTAGAGGCCTCGGCTGCGTATTTGTCATAATCGATCCCCATCGGGAATGCATCGATCTTGATCGATCGATTCTCGATTAACAGCTTTCCAAAATTATGCTCATGTCCTGTAATTCGGTAAACCGCGCTGAGAAAGTGGCGCATATACCCAAAGGTGTGAAAACCGATCAAATCAGCTCCCAATAAGCCTTCCAGAATTTCGGAACGCCATGGAAGGGTTCTGAATATTTCGTAAGAAGGGAAGGGGATGTGCAGGAAAAAACCGATTGAGGTCTCTGGTTTTTGGGCCCTTAACATCCCGGGCACAAGCATCAGTTGGTAATCATGCACCCAAACCATGTCTCCCGGTTCCAGTCGATCAAGAACTGCTTTTGCATATAACTGATTTACCCGAACGTATGCCTCCCAATAATCGTCTTCATAAACCGTGTATTGAGTGAAGTAATGAAAATGGGGCCAGATCGTCTTATTGCTGAATCCCTCATAGAACATTTCCACATCTTCCTGGCTAAGAAAGACAGGTACCATATTATCCTTCTCAAACTGGTAACTGATCGAAGCCCGCTCGAAGGGATCCTCCACAGCTCTTCCAGGCCATCCTATCCACAAGCGTTCAATTGATTTGTCAAGGGAATTAAGGCCGGTTGCGAGCCCTCCTGCGCTTGGATAATAAAACAGCTCCCCATCTTTTCTATTGATTGTAACAGGAAGTCGATTCGAAACAATGATTACTCGCGCCATGTTGGACTGCTCTCGCAGGGATATATTGGATTGCTTAGGCTGAATTTCATGTGAAGATATGCCGCGTGTGCTTGCTTTGCAAGTTTGTTTTGATTTGCATCAAACTCAGGAAAACAAATTCCAAAAGCTGGATTAGGTTCTGGAAGAACGGTTGAGATTCATGGAAATATGTTTAGTTTTGTGGAAAATATAAGGAACTCACAGGACGAATGAAGATACACTTTATCGCAATCGGAGGAAGCATTATGCATAGCTTGGCTATCGCCCTGCAACGTGCTGGACATGAGGTGAGTGGGTCCGATGATCAGGTGTATGATCCGGCTCGTACCCGCCTCAAAGAAGCTGGTATTTTATCTGAGAAAGAAGGCTGGCATCCCGAAAGAATCACCAGAGGGCTCGATGCCATTATTTTGGGAATGCATGCTTTTGAGGATAATCCCGAATTGATCCGCGCCAGAGAATTAGGGGTAAAGATGTATTCGTTTCCTGAATTTATTTACGAACATGCTCGCAATAAGCAACGCGTGGTAATCGCGGGGAGTTATGGAAAAACCACTGTTACTTCTATGGTCATGCACGTCCTGGAAAAGGTTGGCAAGTCCTTTGACTATCTCGTAGGTGCCGAAGTACCAGGATTTGACAATTCTGTTCGGTTGTCTCATGATGCACCCATAATTGTGGTAGAAGGAGATGAGTACCTGGCATCCCGCCTTGACCGTCGGCCGAAGTTCTTGCTGTATCATGCTCATATGATTGCAATCACGGGGATATCCTGGGATCATATCAATGTGTTTCCAACAGAAGCACTGTATAATGCCCAGTTTGAGGCATTACTTGATTCCCTCGGAAAAGCCGGTGATGTCGTATATCCTGCTGGTGATAATCACTTAGCTCGCATGGTGAAAGATCATACGGATGAAGAGTCTCAGTACTTACATCCTTTTCCTTTGCCGTCTTATCGCGTAAAAGAAGGAGTATATCAGATCAAGATAAATGGTAAAACGCAGGCAGTTTCCCTGATCGGGAAACATAATATGGCAAATATTGCCACTGCATGGGAAGTCTGCCGTCTCCTGAGCGTAGAAATTGAGCAATTTTTGCTTCATATCAGCACCTTTGTGGGGGCCAAAAGCAGGCTGGAAACGGTCCTGGAGAGCGATAATCGACTGGTTATCAAAGACTACGCTCATGCACCTGCAAAAGTAAAGGCGACCGTAGAAGCTGTTCGGGAGCGGTATAAGAAGCAAAACATGATCGCTTGCTTTGAGCTACATACCTTTAGTAGTTTAAATGCAGATTTTCTCCCGCATTATAAAAACAGCCTGAAAGGCGCCAATCATAAAATCGTATATGTAGACCCTCATGCGCTCGAAAAGCGCCGGATGGCTCCGATTACCGCTGCACAGGTAATAAAGGCATTTGGGGATAAAAAAATTGTGGTTGTGACTTCTCCCGAATCACTCCAAACTGCGATTCGGGCAACTATTACGAAGGGTCAAGATGTATTTCTGATGATGTCTTCAGGTAATTTTGGGGGCACAGATTTGACCCAGGTTGGTGTAGCAGTAGGGGAGGGGTAGCATAAAATCGGCGATCCATTGATGAAGGATCGCCGATTTTCAATTATTGTTTATTGTTTAAAAGAAACAACCAGGTAGTTCGCATCCACTTCTCCGGGGTTTTCAAAAATCTGATTCCCCCGATCTTGCCAATGAGCTTCTCCTGGAGTTAGACTGAGTTCCTCAAACAAAGCCTTTTCATTTCCTGCAACTACTTTTCCTCGTTTTATAGTAGCGAGATTCAGGCTGTACAATAAGCTGTTCATCCCCATGAATACGGGCGTTTTTGTTCCGGCTGGCAGCTTGACTTTTACTACTTGAACCACTGCATTCTCGATAATTTTTTCCGAAAATTCCGGCGTTGCAGTAAGTAAGTCATTGTCCAGTTTGGCTTCCCGCAAGCCTGGGAGGCCAGAGGTTACCCGATTTACGATCAGGTACCGAGCAGGTTTGTCTCCTGCATTTTGTACCTGATGAGTACCTGCTTTCATCCAGGTTGCATCTCCCGCTGCCCAGTTCAGTGATGAATTTCCAGATTCCCCAGATAAAGAAAGCTTACAGTCTGTTAATGCATAGATAAGTCTGTCAGTTCCGGGATGCTCCGGGAGTAATTCTCCTGGTCCCAGTTCCACAGATACTGCTTTGATAAATTCATTTTCAAACACGAGGTTTGCGTGATTGGGAGCGCTTACTTCAATTGCATCTGAGCTATTCATTTCTGCAAGAACCTGCTTGCGAATGGATTTTTTGCCACAAGCCGTTACAAGGAGTAGCAGTATCAGGGCCGTAAAGAGTGTCGATGTGGTGAGCTGTGAGGTACGCATGCTGTGTTATTTTTGAGTTACAATTAAACAATTGCAACATGCATAGCGAAATTAGTATGTAGAATGACATAGGCTATGGAGATAGATGATTTAAACCATAGCCGGTTTAAATCTATTTATTTGCCTTGCTCTGGAAAAAGTCCCATAATATATATTATGTTAAGTAGAGAAGATGAACACCCAATAATTATATTGGTCTCGAGAGCTTATGTGATGTTTGATGTTTTGCTCGCAACCCTGAGATCGGTTTATGCTTCATGTTACTTGTAACATGCGGTTTGCCTTACGATTATTCTATAATGATACTATAGTTTTGTATGGCTGTTTATATGCCGAATATCCGTAGTATTTATTTTCACAGCCTTATTAAGTACAAAATAAGGTGATTTTAGGTGCACCCCTCCCCTATCGCGTGATGGGTCAATTGATTGCTCCCGGGCTCTGTTTGCAGCCTGAAAAAATCGCTTTCTTATGGTGGTTGTTTGAGTTAAATAACCCGCTCAGGCCAGGTTTCCCTGATAGCGCATTTTTCTGTGGATAATTCCTGCTTCTTCAAAAGGCTCTCCTAAAGCAATGAATCCAAAATGCTCAAATAACGAGGAAATAAACAATTGAGCATGTATGATAATCTCTGTTTCCGGAGAAATATCTGCCAGTAAGCGTTCCAGAAGGGCCTGCCCTACCCCCATCCGCCTGAATTCTTTTAAGACTGCCATTCGCTCAAATCGCACTGCGCCTCCTGGCAATCGTCTCCAGCGAGCAGTTCCGGCAGGAATATCATCTTTATAAGCAAGGTAAATAGTAGAGACATTGTCGAGGCCATCATATTCATCTTCTTGTGATATGGCTTGCTCATCGACAAAAACCTGGGTCCGGATACCAAACACATGATTGTAGGCGGTATCCGTTTCGGCCTTTATTACGTAAATAGAAGAGTTTGAATGACTAGGCATAGCATTTGCGCGATAAGACAACAATGGTCGATAAAATTAACTAATTAGGGGTCCGAAACAATCTCATGAAATGAAAAGTTCTCTTTTATCGCAATTGTTTCGTGAGATATTTCATAAGTTTGCATTCCAAATCCAAATAAGCCAATGGCAAAAAACCTACTGATCGTCGAGTCACCGGCGAAAGCAAAGACCATCGAAAAGTATCTGGGGAAAGAGTTTACCGTGAGGGCTAGTTATGGCCATGTGCGTGATTTACCTAAAGGAGATAATGCAATCGATGTTGAAAATGATTTCCTGCCTCAATACGAGATTCTTGCTGATAAAAAGGCAGTAATAAAGGAGCTCAAACAATTAATAAAAAGTGCTGATACCGTCTGGTTGGCAACGGATGAAGACCGTGAAGGAGAAGCCATTTCCTGGCACCTTGCCGTCTCATTGGGCTTAAATGTTGCGACCACCCAACGGATTGTATTCAACGAAATTACACGCCCGGCCATTCAGCGTGCTATCCAGAATCCACGTACTATCAATCAGGATTTGGTAAATGCACAACAAGCCAGACGGGTACTGGACCGAATTGTAGGCTTTCGCCTATCCCCGATTCTATGGAGGAAAGTGCGTGGTGGTTTATCTGCTGGCCGCGTTCAATCTGTTGCCGTTCGGCTTATAGTCGAGCGCGAGCGTCAGATTATTTCTTTTTCTCCGACTTCTGCTTTTCAGATTACTGCGCAGTTGATTTTGGAAACCGGTGAGAAAATTGAAGCAAAGCTCCCCAAAAGATTTGATACTGAGGCAGAAGCACTAGCTTTCCTCGAATCATGTAAAGGAGCAGATTACAATATTACGAAGCTGGAGAAAAAGCCAGCTAAGAAATCTCCCGCCGCTCCTTTTACAACTTCTACTCTTCAGCAGGAAGCGAGTAGAAAACTGGGGTTTTCCGTTGCTCAAACGATGCGTGTGGCACAAGCCCTCTATGAGGATGGAAAAATCACCTACATGCGTACCGATAGCGTAAATCTATCCGGGCAGGCATTAGCGGATGCCGAGCGTGTGATCAAAGAGCGATTTGGAAACGAATATAGCAAGGTACGGCAGTACAAAAATAAAAACAGTTCAGCCCAGGAGGCGCACGAAGCCATTCGTCCTTCAGACCTGGGACTAAGCGAAGTTTCCATGGGTCGGAACGAAGACCGACTGTATGATCTGATTTGGAAGCGTACCCTCGCTTCTCAAATGGCAGATGCCAAGTTGGAGCGTACCCTGGTTGATATCCAGATTTCTACCAATAAGGAAATCCTGAAGGCAACAGGAGAAGTGTTGAAATTTGACGGTTTTTTGAAACTCTATCTCGAATCAACGGATGATGAACCAGAGGATTCAGAAGCCAGCGGCGTACTCCCCCCCCTATCGGTAGGCCAGGCCCTTTCCTTAGACCAAATGGTCGCCTTGCAGCGCTACACAAGACCTGCACCCCGATACACAGAAGCTAGTTTGGTGAAACGTCTGGAAGAATTGGGGATCGGTCGCCCCTCTACTTACGCACCCACCATTTCTACTATTCAGAAGCGCGAATATGTCGTCAAAGAAGGTCGAAATGGCGTAAAACGAGAGTTGATTGAAGCTGTGCTCGCAAATGATACGGTCAGCCAGAATATTCGAACAGAAAATACCGGAGCAGAAAAGAACAAGTTATTCCCGACAGATCTCGGGATGGTAGTTACTGATTTCCTGGTAAAATTTTTCCCGGAGATTCTGGATTACTCTTTTACTGCAAAGGTAGAAGAGGAGTTTGACGCGATTGCAGAAGGAAAAATCTCCTGGAATGAAATGATCGGTGCGTTCTATCAGGATTTTGCGCCGCATGTAGAAGAAATAAAAGAAAATGCCGAGCGTGCAGGAGGTGAGCGGGAACTTGGAGTTGATCCCAAATCCGGAAAACCGATTATTGCGCGTTTGGGACGCTATGGCCCTATGATCCAGATTGGAAGCTCGGAGGATGAGGAAAAACCTCAATATGCCAAGCTTCGGTCGGAGCAGCGCCTGGAGACCATTACCCTGGAAGATGCCATGGAGCTTTTTAAACTCCCTCGTGC
>CAYGTH010000111.1:0-17447 GCA_964352745.1 uncultured Bacteroidia bacterium | reverse complement strand
GATTACCGGTATATTTTCTACTCGATGTTTCAGAATCCATGATCGGCGAACCCATCCAAAAAGTGGAAGATGGTTTGCGAACCATGATTCAGACCTTAAAGCGAGATCCGTACGCCCTGGAAACCGCTTTTATAAGCATCCTGGTTTTTGCAGGAAAAGCGAAGACCCTGGTTCCGCTTACCGATCTGATGTCCTATTATCCGCCTCGATTACCGATCGGCGGAGGAACTGCTCTGGGTCGTGGCCTCGGACACCTGATGAATGAAATTGAACAGCATGTAGTCAAAACAACTCCTGAGAAAAAAGGCGACTGGAAACCCATTATCTATTTATTCACCGATGGGGTTCCCACTGATGATCCGGAAATGATCATTCAAAAGTGGCAGGCCCGGTTCAAGGATAAATACAACCTCATCGCAGTGGCATTTGGAAATGGGGCAGACAGCAATGTCCTCAAGCAGTTGACCGACCACGTATATAGCTTTGACAATACGGATCCTGAGGCATATCAGGCATTTTTCAAATGGATTACCAATTCCATTCGGTCCCAAAGTGCCAGTATTGCAGTCGGAGATGACACCCTGAATCTCAAGGGAGATGGCGATACGGTAAGTCAGATTTCGCTGGAGAAAAATGCACCGGTACGGGTAGATGACAACTTTGCCGTTATCCTCGGCAAGTGCCAGACTACGGAGAACCCCTATCTGATCAAATACCGAAGAATCTCGATTCCCAGCCAAATACAAGGACTGAACCTCCAGCAACGGGCCTATCACCTCGTAGGTGCTTTTCAGGTGGGGAAAGAATACTTTGAGCTCACGGATGGCAATGCCGTTTCCAACCAGAAGCTCAACACCGAGGAACTTATCGGCTTTCCGGCCTGCCCTTCTTGCGGCAATCAAATCGGATTTGCCATGTGCAAATGCGGCGGAATTCTATGCCTGAAAGGGCCGGGCGAAAACAGCTGCCCCTGGTGTGGAGAGGTTGGGCATTATGGATTTGGCGAAGGCGGATTGGATGTTCAACGAACAAAAGGGTAATCCATGCAGAACTTCAAACCCCTGTTGATTCGGCTCCTCAAAGAAATTGATCCCGATTTTGAAGAAGAATCCGAATATTTCCAGTCTTTTTTGAACCAGGAGAACTCACTCTGGGAACCCCTTACGACCATCAAGGCCGCTACTTTTGAAGTTAAGCAGCAATGGGAAACGCATAAGGAATCCCTATCCACAGTAAAGCCAGAACCCCAGGAATCCGAGGCAACTGAACCTCTCATTCCAAAAGAGGAAGGGCTGGAAGAATTGGAACCCGTAATAGAATCCCCCAAAATCGAGGCAGATGCCATCGAACTAAATGAGGAAGTCGATCCTGAAACAAGCCCCCTCGAAGATGAGTCCGAGGAAACAGAAGAACCTACCGAACATCCATTTATGATCGCCAAAATTACCCTCAAAAAGAATGCGATGGTTGGGCAGGCATACAGCTACCAACTTGAACTGGACGACTATCGCGAAACCTATGGAATCGCAGATATCCTCATTGAAGGGCTGGAACAGTTTGGATTGACATATGACCCGGAAAGTGGACTGATCTCAGGTACCCCATCGGAGGATAGCGCGGGCACCCAGGTCTTGACGCTACGATGCCGGGATATTCATGCAGAATCAGACGAATGGCTGGACAGGGAAATCCCCCTCATCATTAACCCAAATCCCCGCTCTCTCTGGAAAGACCTCCCTCAGCCCGCAGATGAACCTTATCAAAACGAAACGGAAGCAAAAACTATCGTTAAAGGCCCTGAAAGAACGCTGGTGGCCGCGAGTAAACGGGGTCGATCCCATGCACACACAGGCGTATTTCGGGATGATTCATTTGCAGTGGATTACCTCAATTCAGGCTGGTATGTATTGGCAGTATCAGACGGCGCGGGATCAGCCTCCTTTTCCCGCAAAGGTGCCGAAATCGCATGTCAGCAATCCCTGAAAGTAGTGCAGCGGGAACTGGATAAGGCCATTCAGCAGGACAAACTGGAAATCATGATCGCCAATTATGTACAGGCGAAAAAAGACCAGTATGGAGATCGGTTGCAGAAGTCTATTCAACGAATACTGATCACGGCAGCTGATGAATCCTATCACGGAATCACGAAGGAAGCAGAGCAAAAGGGCGTACCCACCAAGGACTATGCAGCAACCTTGCTTTTACTCATCTGTAAGCGCTTTGAGTTTGGGTATTTCATCGCCTCTTTCTGGGTAGGAGATGGAGGAATCGGCGTATTTACAACAGGAGAACAGGCTCCTATACTTCTGGGCAAACCAGATGGTGGAGAATTTGCCGGCCAGACCTATTTCCTTACTATGCGGGAATTATTCAACAAAAAGGAACTCTTTGACCGGCTTCAAATTACGGTTGTCCCCGATTTTACTGCCCTTATGGTCATGACTGATGGGATCAGCGACCCTATTTTTGAAACGGATGCAGGCTTACAAAGTCAGAAAAAATGGGAGGATTTTTGGCAGGGCATGTCGGAAACAGTAACTTTTGATCCCGATAACCCCGAAGTAGATAGTCAGTTGTTGGAATGGCTGGATTTCTGGTCTGTCGGCAACCATGACGACCGGACCTTAGCGATACTTTATTGATCTTTTCCTATGGCGCAGAATATCGTTAAAATCAATGCAATCGATGGATCATCTGTGGAGTTTGTCGACAAGCTGGCAGGCTCCGGTGCCATGAAAGATGTATTCTTCAGTCCGGATCGGAGCTATGTCGTTGCATTTTTTCGAGAGAAACAGGACAAAAATGCGCGTGAACGCCTTGAGAATATTGTAGGCCGGTACCGGGAAGATATTTTCAATCAGGAAGGGGGCGAATATTGGAAAGACCTGTTTTGCTGGCCTTCCAACATCATAGAACACAAAGGCTATCTCGGCTTAACGGCTCCTACGTATCACAATGAATATTTTTTTGAGCATGGATCGGTAAATAGTGATATGCTTGAGATCAAGGGACAGGAGAAAAACGGAAAATGGTTCACTACGGCCTCCCACCGAAAAAAGTTCCTGGACCCTCGGGAATTAGGAGACTGGAGCAGCTATTTGCGTATTTGCATCCGAATTGCTCGGGCCGTTCGCCGTATGCATGCTGCAGGGCTTGCGCACTCCGACTTGTCTTGCAACAACATTCTCGTTAATCCTGTAGGCGGAAATGCTATCATCGTTGATATAGATGGATTAGTCGTTCCAGATAAATATCCACCGGATGTCCTCGGTACACCGGGCTTCATCGCTCCGGAAGTAATGGGCACGACACACCTGGCCAAGGACGATCCTCAGCGGGTATTACCGAGTCGATATACCGATTTGCATGCACTTGCTGTCATGATTTATATGTACCTCCTGTACCGGCATCCGCTGGAAGGGGGGAAGATTCACGATATCGATCCCAAAAAAGATGTAGAGTTAGGGATGGGTTCTGCGGCCTTATTTGTGGAGCATCCGGAAGATGCCAGCAATCGCCCTAACCTTGACAATGCACGCCCCGGGTCGCTTCCATGGGCCGATGTAAATGCAATTCCTTACACCGTAACCGGGCCCTATTTAACGGAAATGTTCAATAGAGCCTTTATCACAGGTTTGCATGATCCGATGAAGCGGCCTTCTGCCAATGAATGGGAGCAGGCACTGGTCAAGACCGTTGACCTGATTCAACCCTGTCAGAACTCATCCTGCATCCAAAAGTGGTATGTGTTTGACAATAGCACCGCTCCCAAATGCCCCTTTTGTGGTACGCCCTACACCGGTATTTTACCGGTTTTGAATCTTTATTCTGCACGCGGAGGAGAGAATTTCAGACCTGATAACCATCGCCTGATGGTCTATCACAACCAATATATGTATCCCTGGCATATTAATCGTCAAATCTTCCCCAATGAAAAACTCGCACCTCATCTGAAAAAACCAGTGGGATATTTTCAACTGCATCAGGGGAGATGGATATTGGTCAATCAGCAAATTCCGGATTTAACGGATGTTACGGATGCCAACAAAGAAAATCACAAGGTGATTCCCGTTGGCAAATTCGTGGAATTGAAAGATGGCCAGAAACTCCTGCTATCTAAGGAAAATGGAGGGCGGTTGATTGTGGTACAAATGGTGGGGAAATAAGAGGAAGAAGAAAGACAGAAGACGGAAGACGGATTTGCAAGCCTATTCCAGCGGTGGATAAACTAGTTTTCAACTCTTAACTCTCAACTCTTGATTTTTCTCTTTCACCCGTTTGATAAGTGCTGTAGCACGAATCGGCGAATCGGGATTCACCTCTATAGGTACGGATTTTTGCTGAGCGAGCAGCCGCAAATGAACCACATCTTCCTCTTCCGGGTTTCGCAAAATCAGGAGTTCAGGGATTCGTCGCATCATCACGCGGGTAGCTTCCGCCACGCCAGGCTTGATCAGGTTGATGTCTTCACATCCATATTGTGATTGAAGCTCGCCTAGATAAGTTTGTATTCGTGTCCGGTTTTGAGACAAATCAGCCCCTTTGACAACCTCGGTGGGTTTAGCGGCCATGATGTGAGGCATCATTTCATCCAAAAACCAATTTGTCAGGTCATAGGGCTTCAAGTGCTCATACAGCACGGTTCCATGGAAATCGCCAGGTCCAATATGGTCCCGATTGAGGATGGATCGACTCACCAGACCACAGACAGGTGCATTCAATATCCCAAATGGCATGGCATAATCCTCGGCAGTACCCGCTACTTTCGCAGTGCCACCAATGTCAGAAATCACCCACAAGCCTGGGTCTATGGCGAGTTGGGGGTGCTCTTCATTCCAGGCTGCCACAGATTTTTCCAACTCGGCAGTAATCACCCCTTTCGCCGTCCAGCCATCTACAAAAACAACTGACTCCGGCGCATGTTTTGCCTCCATCAATATATACCGCAGGGCCTCCATATCGATCCCACGATCACGAATAATAGAAACGGAATAATGGGTGCAGATTTTTCCAAATCGTTCCTTCAGTGTCCGGGCCAGAAGTGCCCCGGTAGGAGTCCCGGCCCTTGCCAGGGATACCAGTGTTATTTCTCCCGTCTTCTCCCTGCATAATTCCGCACTCAGGCTTACTAGTTCGGAAGCCAGTCGGGGGGCATATTTTCGGGTCAATTCCCGAAACATCTTCAGGTATTCCGGATCCGGAATGGGCTCAAAATGAATCATCTCACTGTAATGAGACCTTCCACTTTGAATCAGGCGTTCCTTTTCCGCCAGGTCAGTAAACCCAATATCCAGTTCCTTTAATAAAAATATAGCGTCTTCTTGTTTATAAGTTCCTGTTAACATAAAATCCTTTTCCTTGATATAGCCGTCCTTAGCCCGGGGAGTTTTCTATTTGGCTCCCGGCAGGCGTTACCCAAAAATCACAAGCTTGCATGAATGGCAGGTCAGAGTCACTATCACCAAAACCCAGCCAGAGTGCTTTTTTGGGAAAAAATTGCTCCCGGAGCCAATTTAAGGCTTTCTCTTTTCGAACGAAAGGAGGTAATATAGCCATATCCCGATGATTATGGTGGATCATATATTCCCGGGGCAATAAATTTCCCTGCCGCAAGTGTAATGCAAGCCTTGCCAATATCTCAGGTGCTCCTTTTGCCGACAGGTATATACTCCTCCCTGATTCTCTCACAATCCGTATCCGCACAGGTAACTCATCCCTATAAATAACAGACTGCCAAAAGTCCAGGATCGTCTGGAGAACGCCTTCCTGCTCCGGTCCCGTACTGATTTCTCTCCAATTCTTCACTTCGTCGTTATTCTCATCGAGAATCAGGCCTCCATGGCATGCGATTTTATAACTATCAAAAGGGATTCCCAATCCTTTAATGGATTCGGATGAACGGCCCGTAATGGGGATAATGGAACCGGATTGCTCGATCAATTTATAGAGCCGCTCTTGCTCTTCAGTCATAAAAGTTCGCGATCCGGTCTGGGGATTTATTTTGAGAATTTTATGCAGAGAGATATCTGGATTTCGGGTGGTGTGAACGAAAGTATTATCCAGATCAATGCAACTAATTATGGGAATCATACAGGGCCAATTTATGAGCAGACAAAGAATCCGGCAGCGGATGCCGGCGTTTCATTTCTTCAGTTTCGTAGAGAATGATTACTTTTCGATCAGCAGGAGCATTATACAGATAGTTAGGTACTCCCTCCCCATGATGATCCGGAAAAGAGAGCTTGGAAGATATCCCATCTCCTAGTTGAATGGGCGATCTCGCTGTTGACTGAAACAACACATCATTCCCTTGCTTTTCCAGTCGCTCTGCCAATCTAAAAGGCAAATAGTTAAATTCACCCGTTCCCAATACCAGAAGCCGTTCTCCCTGAAAATCCAGGTTCCCGATTTTTGGTAGTAGCCGATCGAAGTCTAAGGATTGAATACCCAATCGTCCCAGGTCATGACGCGGGTTCATGCTGGGTGTTTCGATGCTAAGGCGGTCCGGCAACTGACTTTCGAAAGCCGGGTTTCGGGAAAAAGAAAAACGCCCCTGAACGAGTGAACAAACCCCAATGGGACGATTCAGCTGATTCACCATTTCCTGTATTCGGTCGGGTTGCAACCAACTGACCATCGTAACAAAATAGACTGTTTTAATACCGGGATTTAGTTTCAGGTATTCCTGGACCAGGTTCAGCAGCGTATTTCCCGTTGTTATTTCATCATCAACCAGAATCAGGGTTTCTGCATTCTGGTAAATCAATTGAAATTCGGAAAAAGGCTCATACACAAAATGTCGGGTGGCGTGACTATGGACTTCCTGAAACCCAAATGAAATTTCAGCCCCTTTGAGCGGATAGCGAGTCGTATGCAAGTAAAACATTTCCGATGCGGAATTCATTTTATAGGCATCATATACCCCCTGCCCCAGACCTGTCGCAGTCTCAGCAAGTCCCATCATCACTACGGGGCCGGATACCCTGCCGATCAAATCCGCCAATCGCTGAAAAATGGCTGTTAGCCGTCTCGGCCGAACCGGCACATACTTCCCTAAGAGTTTGGAAACAAACAGAAATCCTCGCCGGGGATTATCCCTGCTGGCAAAATCAATCAGTTCGGTAAGTTCTACTTGCTCGCGGTATGTTTCTATCTCAATTTTACCCGCAGCTATTTCAAAATCGTAGGTAGGCATTTGCCCAAAAATACAAGATATTTCCGTTAGGTCATTAATTTTTCCAGTATTTCAGCCGCCGCTTCCGGAATGACTGTACCCGGCCCAAAAACACCAGCTACCCCCGCCTCAATCAAAAAATCATAATCTTGTCGAGCAATGACTCCCCCAGCAATTACCAGGATGTCTTCCCTGCCTGATTCCTTGAGAAAGTTAATTAAAGCAGGCACCAGCGTCTTATGTCCAGCCGCCAGGCTGGAAACCCCAACAACGTGCACATCATTTTCCACGGCCTGCCGGCCGACTTCCTCTGGTGTCTGGAACAAAGGGCCGATATCCACATCAAATCCCAGGTCCGCAAAACTGGTTGCAATCACCTTTGCCCCCCGATCATGGCCGTCTTGTCCCATTTTCGCTACCAGAATCCGAGGTCTTCTGCCTTCCATTTCCTCAAATGTATCGGCGAGCTTTCGGGTTGTTTCAAAAGAGGCTGAGTTCATAGCTTCTTGTGCATATACGCCTGAGACGGCACGGATAGTAGGTTGATATCGCCCGAACGAAGATTCCATTGCATCAGATATTTCGCCCAGGGTTGCTCGATGACGAGCTGCTGTAATTGCAAGTTCCAGTAAATTGCCTGTCCCTGATTGTGCTGCTTCTGCAAGCTGCGCAAGTGAGGCTGATACAGCTTCCCCATTTCGACTTGCTTTCAGTTCTACCAACCGCTCGATTTGCGAGTCGCGAACCGCACTGTTATCTACTTCCAGAATTTCAAATTCCTGATTTGCCTGAACCCGATATCGGTTCACTCCCACAATCACATCCTGCCCCATATCAATGCGGGCCTGCTTTCGGGTTGCGGCTTCTTCTATTCTCATTTTAGGGATACCCGCCTCAATGGCACTTGCCATGCCCCCATAGGACTCCACTTCTTCGATCAGCTCCCATGCCCGACTTGCCAAATCGTGTGTCAGTTTTTCTACGTAATAAGAACCGGCCCAGGGATCAACCGCATGACAAATGTCTGTTTCTTCCTGTAAATAGAGTTGCGTATTTCGGGCAATTCGAGCTGAAAAATCAGTAGGCAAGGCAATGGCCTCGTCAAAAGAGTTGGTATGCAGCGACTGCGTATGGCCAAAAGCTGCCGCCAGCCCCTCCACACAGGTACGCGCGACATTATTGAAGGGATCTTGCTCGGTAAGGCTCCATCCGGAAGTTTGGCAATGTGTCCGGAGAGACATCGACTTTGGGTTTTGAGGGTTAAACTGCTTTACCAATTTTGCCCACAAAAGCCTCCCTGCTCTCATCTTCGCGATTTCCATGAAAAAATTCATCCCAATCGCCCAGAAGAATGAAATCCGCGGGGCAAATGCATCCACGTCCAATCCTGCTTTGATTCCGGTACGCAGGTATTCCAGGCCATCTGCAAGGGTATAAGCCAATTCGATATCCGCCGTTGCGCCGGCTTCCTGCATGTGGTACCCGCTTACGGAAATAGAATTAAAGCGCGGCATGTGTTGGGAGGTATAGGCAAATATATCGCCTATAATACGCATCGACGGCAAAGGGGGATAGATATAGGTATTCCGCACCATGAATTCCTTCAGGATATCATTTTGGATCGTTCCAGCCAGTTGTTCGGGTGTTACGCCCTGTTCTTCAGCTGCGACCACATAAAAGGCCATGATCGGAATGACAGCTCCATTCATCGTCATGGAAACAGACATCTGATCCAGGGGGATTTTATCAAAAAGGATTTTCATGTCCTCCACTGAATCAATGGCTACCCCCGCTTTTCCCACATCTCCGGTTACGCGCGGGTGATCCGAATCATACCCACGATGCGTCGCCAGGTCAAAGGCAACAGACAAGCCTTTTTGTCCACCCGCCAGATTTCTCCGGTAAAATGCATTGGACTCCGTTGCAGTAGAAAAGCCTGCATACTGCCGAATCGTCCAGGGACGTGTTGCATACATCGTGGAATAGGGGCCGCTCAGAAAGGGCGGCACCCCCGCAGCGAAGCCCAGATGTGGGACAAACTTCAGGTCAGCAGCCGTATAATAAGACTGAATCGGGATTTGCTCAGGGGTGAGGATAGGTTCAGCTTGCTGAGTTTCTACTCCCGGCTCTTGAGAAGCAGGCGAGATGGAAAAGGGTATCTTACTAAAATCAGGTCGCATATTCGGTTAAATCAAGCGGCTATCCAATGAGGGCCAGGGGTAAAATCTGTTCAAAAAAGTCAATGGCATCCATCCCGGAAAACAGAAACCCGTCAACTGGGAGAGAATCCGTTTCTACTGATTTCCCTGCCAGAACAATTGGCAGTGAAGGCATTTTTTTTCGCAAACTTCCAATTCGAGTTTGCCCGGATTCAACATAATCCGAATCAGCACTACAGCAAATGATCAAATCTGGCACACGGCCTCCTAAGTCTGCCGGTAGCATATCAGCGGATTCCTCAACTATCACCTCAAATACATCGAAGCCTGCTGAGCCGATCAGGTTACGCGCAAATTGTGCCCGGGCCTTGCGCATTCGGAGATCCCCCCATAGCAACAGGCAGGCAGTGAGTCTTCTTCCCCGCTGCTGTCCCATTCGGTCTACTTGCTCCCGAATCATCTCAAAGCGCGCAGCTCCGCGGAGTTGCTCACCTCCTATCGGTTGAAACAGATCGCCAGCTCCCATCATATCTTCAGATAGCGGCATTACTTCTCCGATATTCGGATATTTATTTACGCCTACCAGTACTTTTTGCTGGCGGGCTACTAATTTTTGGCGATCCAGCTGCCCTTGTAAAATTGACTGACTCATGTCCGGGTAGCAGGCAGTGTATCCGCCTTTGGATTCAATTTCCTGGAACTGCTTCCAGGCAGCTTCCGCTTGCTGGTCCGTCAGGGTTTCCAGGTAGTAGGCTCCGCCCCCCGGGTCTTTCACCTGATCCAGATAGGCTTCATGCTGCAACAGCAATTGTATATTTCGGGCCCACCTCGCCGAACTCGCGTCTTCTGGTTGGCTTACCTGATCATAGGCAGGAATCGACAGGGCATGACATCCTCCAGTGATAGCTGCAATCGCTTCTGTAGTGGCTCGAAGCATATTGGTATGCTTATCATAGCGGGCCTGGTTCCAGCGCATTCCATTTGTCAGGACAAAGGGCATGAATGCTTCAGGTTCCTTCACCTCATACGCTGTAAGCAAATGCGCATACGCTAATCGGAATGCTCTGAGCTTGGCCACTTCAACAAAAAAACTACTGCCAACAGCAATCGAAAAGGCAATTTGTCGAAGTGTCTCCTCTATTGGAATCCCCCTTTCCGTCATTGCCTCTATGGCCTCCACGGTCAGGGCTAACCCATACGCGATCTGCTGAACGGGATTGGCGCCCGATTCTGCCAATTCTCCCAAATCAATGCCCAGCAGACGCATATTGGGATATACATCTGCAAATCGATCAATCAATTCCGCTTGTCTATTCCACATCCCTTCCAAGGTAGGGTTGATCGTCTCAGCATGGAAATAGCATCCCGTCAGGTTTCCCGGATCTGGCTGCTGCTCTTTCAATTCAGCATCCAGCGCTGCAAACAAACTGACTTTCCCTACGGCATCTCCAAACAGATGCAGGGCATGTGAATTTGCCTGTATGGCTTGAAATGCGGGTCGATAAGCAGTATCGGTGGCTACACTGCGTCCATGAGGCCTCAGTTTCAATGCAAAAACGCCTACCGCCTGAGCTTCTTGTATGCGTGCTTCGGGGTTCTCGCCTTCCACACTTATTTCCTGAACTATTTGCCAGGCTTTGCTTTCTTTAGTCAATTGATCCCCACGTCGAAAAGGATACTGCCCCGGAACAGCGGTTATATACGGATTCTGAAAAGGGGCAAAACGGTAAAAGGGCTTAAGCTCAAGATTGGATTCCGTTTTCCAATTCAGTTTCTCAAGAGGTTTTCCTTTCAAATCCCTCTTCACGTTTTCCAACCATGCTTGCAGATCTGTTGCCGAAAATTCTTCAAACAGACCCTGATCCAGACTTCCTTTGCTCATAGTGTATATTCATCAGTTAAACAACAGTCCATTTTACTCAAAAATTCAAACTAATTCCCTACTTTTGCGTTGAGCAAGTAAGTTATCAAGCAAAATATAAATACGGATGACTGAAGTCACAACAGAAATGATCTCAATTACCGACCGGGCGGCGGCGGAATTGAATCGATTATTAGCAACTGAACAAGCCGAATCCAACAGAATGTTGCGTGTCGGCGTAAAAGGCGGTGGCTGTTCGGGCCTCACCTATATTCTGGATTTTGATACAAAAGGAGAATTCGATGAAGTTCACCATGTAAATGGAGTCGATATCCTGCTTGATCCCCGACATGGGCTTTACCTCATGGGGATGGAAGTAGATTATCAAAAAGGACTGAATGATCGCGGATTTATATTCAATAATCCGAATGCAAAAGAAAGTTGTGGATGCGGAACTTCGTTTTCCACCTGATCCTTTAAGGAAAGAAATACTGAGTGAGGCTGCACCGAAAGGTGTGGCCTTTTTTTAATGAAACACAATATCCATATTCCCATTTTCATATCAGGTTTGGATTACTGAATTATACCAATAATTCATTCGAGCCTCTTTTTCTCAAGACCAAATCGATGTTTTGATTTCCCTGCAACAAGCATACTACAAGCATCAAGGATGTAATAAGTAGTTGAGTCCTGCAGAAAATGTAACTACCAGGAAGGTTTTTACCCCAAAAATCTATTTTTCAGGGGTGAAAGAACGAATTTCCATCCATTCGGTGAACACGCAACATTTCCCATTAATCGCCCATCATGAGCGATCTCATTTATATATTTCTGGTTTAAGTGAATAAGAATCCCACTGCTTCCCTTCAAGTCTTTCGTATGTAAGTGTTTCATATTTAATATTTTCCGAAACAATAAACCAAAACCCATTTTGCATCATAAAAATCAGCCAGCCCGAGACTCCCACCAGTACTCAGACTATCTAAGCAATGAAAAAAGTTATTATATTTTCGCTTATAGCGATTTCCCTACTATTCACGGCATCTGCTCAGAAATGCCCTTCTCCTGCCAGCAATCAAACCCGGATCGTTGGACCGGGTACGGGGCCATCCTCTGCATCAGCCTACTCAAAGGAGTTTATTTGCTCCACCTGCTTTCACTTTGTCCAGTTTGGCGTGTACAACAAAGAACGCAGCAAGTACGATTTAAGGGGGCCGGAAACCGTAGGCGAAGTATGGCTTATTGAGCATGCGTTCACGAAAGTGGCGGGTTCAAATAAGCCCGGTGCATATTATATCGTAAAGGCTTTTTCTAATGAAATGGAAGCCCGAAGTTTTGCAAAAACCTGTAAAGGACAGGGTATCGCCGCTTGGTATAATCCCAGCCTGACAGGAACTGAATTCGAGCTTTTGTCAATTACGCGATAGGCTTACCCACATGAGGTGCCCCCAGAACATGAATGGGATTCGTTCATGACTGTTTTCCTGGGCGACCCGATAACAATATTAAGTAGACTCGACCAAGCGCTTGTGGAATTACTTCCATAGGCGCTTTTTGCATTTTTATCCTCATGCAATCCTTAGCACTAGTACAATCATAGTATTTCCAGGAAATATTGTGCAGTTTATTTATCGGACTTTTACGCACGCAACCCCATAACCGATGAAACGCACACACTGGCACGCGCTCCTCGCATTCCTTTCTCTGATTCCCACCTTACTGGATGCACAAAGCTCTGATATCAAATTGATTAAAGAGCGGGTGGTGACGGAATTACTAACAACCCAGGTGGATGATGGCCATGTCCCGAGCATCCTCAATCGAATCAGTGAAGACGGCAGTTTTTCTAATATCAATTATACAGACCTTTCCCGAACGGCTGGTTTCCCCCACAGGCATCATACTTCGGATTTGGCATACCTCGCCAAAGCCTATCAACAGTCCACTTCTGCTTATTTCCAGGATCAGGCCATTAAGCAGGTGATTATCAAAGGCCTTGAATATTGGGTCAAGCATGATTTTTTTGGAGATAATTGGCACAATAACCAGATCAGCACGCCTACTAATCTGGTAAACCTCATGCTGCTAATCGGCGATGAACTGCCCAAAGAACTCGTAGCAGGTGCGCAGCCCATGATCGGCAGGGCACATATGAATGCCTCAGGGGCACGGCCGAGTGGAGACAGGATTGTCATCGCCGGTATTTTGGCAAAAAACCTGTTGTTTATTGGAGATTACAAGCAGTTTGATGAGATCATAGATATCATCGAGGGAGAAATCAAATTCTCCACGGGCAAGCGGGGCATGCAGCGGGATTACAGCTTTCATCACCGCGTGGATCGGGTCAACAATACCGATTCTTACGGCTATGGAAAATATGCCAATGCCTTTGGGGAATGGTCCTCCTATGTAGCAGGAACGAAATATGCTTTCTCGATTGAAAAGATCAATCAGCTCGTCGATTATTACCTGGATGGCATTTACAAACAATTGGTTTATGGCGTGTATCAGGACGTAAGCGTCAAAAACAGGAGTATTACCCACAAACAACGCTTCGAGCCGCGCGGAACCCTGGAGATTGATCGGCTCCTACAGAGCACAGATTACCGCAAGGCAGAATTAGAGGCAATCATCCGGCTTCGAAAAGGCGAATCAAAACCCGACTTGTCTTTTGCCAAGTTCTTCTGGCAAACGGAGCACTTTGTTTTCCAACGACCCAATTTCTACACGACCGTCAGGATGTATTCCACCCGGAATCGCAATATGGAAGTGCCCTATAATGGCCCGGGCAAACCCACCCACCACCGGGCAGATGGCACCAACTACCTCGTCCTCAAAGGAGATGAATATCTCAACATCTGGCCGGTCTATGACTGGCAAAAGGTGTCTGGTACCACGGTCGTACAAAAACCCCAGTTGTATGGTCCTACAGAAATACAAAAAGATGGACTAACCGATTTTGTAGGAGCCGTTACGGATGGCATGTACGGCGCAGTAGCCTTTGACTTCAAAAGTCCCCACGATCAGCTCGCCGCCAAAAAAGCTTGGTTTTTCTTTGATGAAGAATATGTCTGCCTGGGCACAGATATACATTCCATGACCCGATTGCCTGTTGCAACGACCATCAATCAGGTCTTGATGCGGAGCGAAGTCCAACTCCTGCAAAATGGAAAGACCCTCCAACTCCCCACAGGTAGTCATGAACTGAATCAGGTGAAATGGGTGCACCACGATCGGATCGGTTATCTATTCCCCGAACCTGCGGAGATCCGACTATCCAATCAGGCCGAACAGGGCCGCTGGTCAGATATCACCGACCAGAAAAACATTTCGACCGAAATCGTAAGTGAGGACGTATTTAACCTCTGGTTTGATCATGGCGAACGCCCCATGGATGCCAACTACGCCTATATCGTTGTGCCTGATGTGAGTCAATCAGCATTGGCGGCCTCCGCAGGCAACAACCGCAATATCGACATCCTCTCCAATACCCCTGACCTACAGGCCGTCAGCCATCGCGGGCTGGGCATCAGCCAAGTCGCTTTTTATCGCGCGGGTGGCCTTGAGGTCGCACCGGGACTCACGATCCAACTCGCCAGCCAGGGTATGGTTATGCTCAACCTAAAAGACGGACAGATCACCTCCCTCACAGTCGCTGATCCTTCCCGTCAACTCAGCCGCATGATGCTGACCCTGCCCGGAAAGCATGACCTTACTGGTGATGGATTTTTTACGATTCCCGGAAAAGAGGAATCTGTCTTTGTGATAGACCTGCCGCAAGGGGAGTATGTAGGGAAGAGTGTGGAGATTGGCCTATAGGAAAACTTTACATTCAACATTTGAGGAGAGGAATAAGAAAACACAAGAAGGGTTTCCTTTGGCAAGGAATTTAGTACTACCTTATCAACTTAGATTCCCACTGACTTTTTATCATAATCCCTTCTTTCTTCAAATCTCTTTTTCTTTTTTGATGAGCAAAAAAGAAACAAAAAACTCACAAAAATTACTCACGATCTGTTTATTGTTTAAGGTGTTCATGAGGGCTTCGCCGTTTTAGCCCAACGCGCATCAGGCCGCCCTCGCCATATTATTACTCATGAGTCTGTTCATCTTCAAAGGTATTCGTGAGCCCTTCGGGGTTGAGGCCAACCCGCCTAAGTGGGAACTGAAGTTTAGCTCCAATGCACTATAGATCGAGTGCTACACCCAGCAAAAACGCCCCCAAGCCTCGCACCTCGCAGCCTTTTGGTCGAAACTGGTAGCTTGACAAAATAGAATTAGCAACACTTAAAAAAATAAGCAATCGCCTTTGCTTGATCTTTTGCACAAATCCAGCGTTAGTAATGACTTGCTTTATGGTATTCAAAAATTCACGCTTATTGTCCTTTGCAGTTGCCGCCCAATTCCTGTTTGGATGCGGGGCTCCTTCGGAACAGGAAACGGACAAGAGGTTTGAGGCCTCTTATAATATCGAAACGCTGGCTGCAGACGGGGCCTGGTGCTGGTTTTCCGATCCGAGGGCGATTTATCACCTTGGAGAAAAAGAAAAAATCTATTTCGGCTATATCAACAGCAGCGGAGATGTGCTCATCGGTTCACGGGATATAAGATCCGGCGAAACCGAGTCATTTGTGTTGCACGACACCCTGGAAATTGACGACCACAACGTGCCGTCTATCCTGATATTACCCGGTGGGAAACTCCTGGCATTTTACAATGAGCATAACGGTGATGTGTTTATGCGGAAAAGCAAAAACCCCGAAGACATCAGCGCCTGGGAGGAAGCGAAAATCGTCTCGAAGCAAACCGACGAGTACCGCTATACCTACACCCATCCGGTTAGGCTAGCGGACGAAAACGGCAGGATCTACCTCATCGGCAGAAAGGTTGGGCCAACGCGGTCTTTTGAGCATTGGTGGCAGTATTTCAAATATTCAGACGATGAAGGTCAGACCTGGAGCCAGGAAATCACCTTACTTGACAACGAAGGCAGAAAAAACCCGCCCTATCTCAAGGTAGCCACTGATCATCAATCCCGAATTGACTTTTTGTTTACCGACGGACATCCCAAAATCGGGCCGGATGTTTCCGTATATCACATGTATTACCAGGCCGATAGCATTTACCAAACCAACGGTGCGGCCATTGCCCACCGGGATCAGTTGCCTGTCGCCATTCGCACGGTCGATAAAGTCTACGATGCCAGCGCATCAAACATCCGCTCATGGATTTGGGATATTGCCTTGAAAAATGGAAATCCCGTGATCACCTATGCGCGCTTCCCTACGGAGGCGGATCACATCTATCATTATGCTTATTGGCAGGATGATCGGTGGATCGACCAGGAGATTGTCAATTCGGGTAGCTGGATGGCTTCGCTGCGACAGGGAGATGTAGTCAGAGAGGCGCATTACTCGGGAGGCATCGTCCTGGACCATCAGAATCCTTCGCACTTGTACCTATCCAGAGATCTCTCCGGAAAGTTTGAAATCGAACACCGTCAGTTGCTTTCCGATGGCCAATGGTCTTCTTCCTTGATTACGGAAAATGCTACTGCACATAACGTCAGGCCTTATGTCGCATATCAATCGCCCCCGGGGCATGCCCTTTTGCTTTGGATGTCAGGCAGTTACCGCCACTATACGGACTATACAACAGAGATTAAGCTGACAAGGGTCAATTACGAATAAGCACACGCATTCACCTAACACAAGCGGATATTGAGAATTGAGGCGGACTATTTTGCCGCATTGCCTGGCCAGTATGGAGGAATCAGACAAAAAAGAATGTCAATGGATGAACAGGAATTGCGGCTTATGCCCGGCTTAAACCGAACCTCGCCTAATTGAAATCAAAAACAGTTTAATATGTGCTCCCAAAATCGATACTTCTTGCCAGGAAAGCCTGAGTAAGGTTGTATTGTATTCAGGAATTCCCATAAAGAATCGAGATAAACATCAGTTTGTGTTACGAATGTGTTCCCATAAAAAAAGCACTCATAACATCCTTGTTATAAGTGCTTGATTATCAGTGTGGGCCCACCAGGACTCGAACCTGGGACCACCTGATTATGAGTCAGGTGCTCTAACCAACTGAGCTATAGGCCCGCTCGTGGTGTACGAGAGCACAAATATAGGCTTTTGGAAATTCCGGCACAACCATTCGTAAAAAAATGGGTGGGGATAATTATCCCAGAATGAGAAAGAAGAAAGGCCATCCCGGAGCTGGTGGCTTGCCTGGCTTTTCACGAGAA
>CAYGTH010000110.1:0-17579 GCA_964352745.1 uncultured Bacteroidia bacterium | reverse complement strand
AGCCTAAATAAAACGAAGGCCATTTCCTGAGCGAAAAATCAGATATTTCAGATCATATTAAGACCCTTCTGGTAAACTTTACCGGAAGGGTTTTGCTTTTTAGCTCAAGAACCAGGATTTTTCGGGTTGATTGACGGATTTTAGGATTTTTTCGTTTATAGATAAAAATTGATCCGTAAATTTGAATTTGTATCGATCCGCGTTTTAACCTAACACCTTCACCATGTCTGAGAAGTACGCCATTTGTTTATCTTATTTGGGCCAAGGGCTCTCCTGGGTTTTTCTTCCGGTATTACTGTGCCTTTCTTTTCAGGTACAAAGCCAGATTACGACCTATCCTTATTTCGAGGATTTTGATAATGGGGCAGGAGGCTGGTCTGCTTCTACTTCAGGATCGAATGGCTGGACATTAGGTACGCCGAATAAACCGATTATTAATTCAGCTTATTCAGCTCCAAATTCCTGGATGACAGGAACAACTACAGGAAATTATAGCAATAGCTTCAATGCCTATGTCCAAAGTCCAGTCTTTGACTTTACCACAATCGCTTCTCCCTTATTTAAAATGAATGTGTGGTGGGAATCAGAATTTAGCTGGGATGGTGCAAATTTGCAGGTGTCAACGGATGGCGGAACTACCTTTCAGATCATGGGAGGATATCAGGACCCCATTAACTGGTTTTCAGATAATACGATCAACTCTCTGCCCGGCGGCTCTCAGCTGGGATGGACAGGATTACAAGCTACTGGAAATGGAAGTAATTCCTGGCGTACCGTTCAGCACCTGTTGACTGGTATGGGAGGTCAGCCCAGTGTGATTATTCGGATTTATTTCTCTTCTGATAATGTAGATAACTACGATGGCTTCGCTTTTGATGACGTTGGAATCATGGACAATCCGCTTGTGTATTTAGGAGGAGACACCACCATCTGTTTTGCAGATACCCTAATCCTCGATGCGGGATTTTTTGCCGAAGCGGATTATACCTGGCGGGATAATTTTAGTTTGCCAGATCCTGGTGATACGCTTCAACTATTGCCTGTGTATGAATCCGGAATTTATTTTATAAATATCGTTGATACGCTGGGATTCATTTTGCGGGATACCATTGACTTAGTGGTATCCGGAACCTTTGTCAATCTGGGGCCAGATCAATTGATATGTCCGGGAGATACTTTATTATTAAATGCATTCAATGCCTCCGCCAGCCATGTTTGGTTGCCCGGCAATATTCCCTCACAGACTTTTCCAGTTGTTTCGAATGGCACCTATACGGTAACGGTAGTGGATTCTGTTGGCTGTGTGGAGATTGATTCAATCAATGTTGCAATTGATTTCGTTCCTACTGTAAATCTGGGGCCTGATACGACTATTTGTGTGGGGCAGTCATTGATTCTTGATGCGGGAGCAGGGACTCCCGGTACGCAGTACTTATGGAACTTTGGTGCCTCAACGCAAACCGTATTTGTATCTGCTCCGGGGCCTTATAACGTGTTGGTTACAACTTCCGCAAATTGTACCGAAACGGATTCGATGTTTCTCGGTGTCGTCTTGTCCCCAGTTGTTGACCTGGGACCAGATCGGATCGAATGTGGAACCTTTGTCCTGGATGCTAACAATGCAGGTTCTTCCTTTTTGTGGTCCAATGGAGATACTTCACAAACGCTTACCTCGACAACCCCAGGGCCTTTTTGGGTGGAGGTAACCAATCCTTTTGGCTGCTTTGCACGAGATTCAGTCGTGATTACGCCGGGGAGTGTGCCTGCAGTTGATTTGGGGTCAGATAAAGTCATTTGCAATGGCTCAAGTGTTTCCCTGGATGCAGGGAATCCTGGCCTCGCCTACTTTTGGTCAAATGGAAGTACGGCCCAAACAATTACCGTTTCACAACCCGGACAGTATTTTGTAAATGTAACGAATGTAGATGGTTGTGTTGGTAGGGATACTGTCAATGTTATCCTTTCGCCACTCACCCTCGACCTGGGCCCGGATGCAAATATTTGTGAAGGAGTTCCCTTTTTGCTGGATGCAGGAGATCAGGGACTGACCTACACCTGGTCAACCGGCGATCCGACTCAGTCCATTACAGTTAATACAGGAGGATTGTACAGTGTGTCGGTAACTGATTCAGCAGGTTGTTCAGCCAATGACGATATTATCCTCACTTCGCAACCGAATTTTACCGCCGATTTTGAAATGGTTCCAGATACAGCCGTGTTGTTTCAGGTCCTTCAGTTCAATGACCTCAGTAGTGGGAATCCAAATTCCTGGATGTGGGAGTTTGGGGACGGGAATGTTTCCAATGCGCAGAATCCCTCGCATGGTTATGTATCAATTGGAACCTTTATGGTTTACCTGACTGTTAGTGATGGCGTTTGTACCAATGTCGATAGCCTTGAGGTGATGGTAGATATTTTTGCAGATTTAGATGAGGAACTTGCCGGAGTGAGCATCAACCTGTACCCAAATCCAAACTCGGGTCAATTTGCACTCGAAGTTGAGATGGATCAGCCACAAGAGTTGACAATAGAAGTATTTGACATCACGGGCCGGAGTTGGTATCGGGAAATAAGCCCCCCAGCATTAAGTCAGGCGCATCAAATTGACCTGGGGGCAGTTACGAAAGGCCTGTACCTCATGAGGATCAGTACAGCATCCGGGGTTACGACTTATCGGAAGGTCATGATTCGATAGCTGAAGGATTTACCCACTAATGTCTTTAATCTTTCTGCTTACTTATGCGTCGAATTGTTTGTTTTGGTCCCGGCCCTATGTTCAAAGGGGGAATCGCTAATTATAACACAGCGCTTGCTCGGACGCTGGATGCTATGCCGGATACGGAAGTGCACATTGTTTCCTGGACGCAGCAATATCCCGCTATTATTCCCCGGGATTTCCTGGATCGCACGAGTAAGGAGGACTTTCTGGAAGGAACCGGGGTAAAGGTGCAAGCACTCACGAATTACAATCGACCGGGCACCTGGAATGCGACTTATCGCTTGATTCGGGACCTGAAGCCAGATATGGTCATTTTTCAATGGTCTATTGCCTTGCAGGGGCTGCCAATGGGCTGGATAGCGAGAAAGCTCAAGAAGCATACTGAGATCGAGGTGATTTTTGATGTGCATGTTCTGGTTCAAAAAGAGGCGAGTTTGTTGGATCGATTTTTTACCCGCTACGGATTGAAGGTTGCGGATACCTACATTGTCCATGCGTATAAAACGGCTGAGGAATTGCAGGAGACTTTGCCAGAAGCAACTTACCAAATCACTGAAACAGGGGAGCGCGCTGCTGGAGATACACGAACGATTATCAAGCTTTTTCATCCCGTGTATAGTTTGTTTCAGCCTGACCCTGATTTTGATCTTGAAGCAGAAAAGAAAGCATTGGGATTAAGAAAGCATGTGTTCCTCTTTTTTGGATTTATTCGGAAATATAAAGGGCTTCACAATGTCATCCCGGCATTTGCAGCACTTGCCAGGACCCGTTCAGATGTTTCGCTGCTGATCGTGGGAGAGTCTTTTTGGCATACACTGGACAAGAATAAATGGTCCACTCGGATCAAAAACGCATTATTCAGTACAGCTAAATCTATCTTCTTGCGAAAGAGTGATGATGAACGAAATTATAACCCCCTCGCATTAGTTGAGGAGTTAGGGATCACTGACGAAACGGTAATTGTTAATAAATTTGTGCCAAATGAAGAGGTTCACCGGTATTTCCAGGTCAGTGATTGTATCTGCACCCTCTACCTGACCGCAACGCCATCAGGCGTTGAATCTATTGCCTACAACTTTAAGATGCCTGTGCTCGCTACAAATGTCGGTCATTTCCCTGAAACGATTCAGGATGGCTTTAATGGATACCTGGCGGAGCCGGAGGATGTGGACTCTATGACCCGGCAAATGGCGCGCTTTATAGAAAAACCGCTTTCGCCAGAAAATGTGGCAAAAGCGGCTGAGAATATGAGTTGGGTGAATTACGCCCGGACAGTACTTGGGACTTCCAAAGACTAAGCAACCCGATTGATATGCTTGGCTATCCAGGAGGATTGGGGCATAGTAGCGACCCGGGTCCAGAATGAAATAACGGATTTGATCACACGAACAAAATCGTCATAATCCAGTGGTTTGCTTACATAGCAATTTGCTTGCAGTCGGTAGCATTCCTGGATGTCATTTTGTGATTCAGAAGTAGAAAATATAATGACAGGAATGATTTTGAGCTTGGGCTCATTCTTGATAATCTCAAGAACTTCCAGTCCATTTCGCTTGGGAATATTTAAATCGAGGAAAATAATATCGGGAGTACGTGAAGCTTCATACCCTTCTTCCTTCAGGAGCATCTTTAATGCAGCGTCTCCATCCGTTACCACATCCAGCGAGTAAGGCATAGGAACGCCTTCTTTAAGTGCCTCGCGGGCTAAGTGGATATCTCCGGGATTGTCTTCTACGAGTAATATGTTCATTTCCTTATATTTTTTTGAATGAGCAGCAGGCCAAAACTCAGTTAATATATCTTTTTAATCGAGTAAGATTTTACAAGTTAAATCTATTTCGGAATTGAAATAATATCTAACCGTAAATTTCCTAAAAGTTCGCATGCAGATGTTATACGAAATCACTTCATATTTTACATACCAGAACGATGCGGAAACGCTATTATTTCCATGTGTTTTAATTGACCCTACCCCATGTCTATTCATAGAAAGGAAAGCTCGTTAATATTAACTAGCAATTATTGTGCTAAAAATAACGTAATGTTTTTAGTTGAAGGAGATGATTACACGTGCATTTACCAGTCGGGCCGAGAGGAAGTTGTTAACGGCAAATACATTGTTATCCAGGTCTTTAATCCAGGTATAGGAAACAGTATTTTCCCGCTGTAGTAAATTAAAGATTTCGACAGTAGCCCAAATTGATTCCAGCCCGTATCGGCTTTGCCGGCTTTGTTTTTCGAGGGCTCCTTTGAAAGTGATTAGTTTGCTGAATCCCAGGTCAACCCGGTGGTAGGCTGGAAAGCCAAATACGGTTCGATTATCAAAAATGCCGGGAGGACCGAATCGCATTCCACTATTGTACACATAGCTGATGTGGACCTTATAGGTGGGATTTACAGGCATTTCATCCTGAAAGTACATGGCAAAAGTAAAGCGCTGGTCTGCTGGACGCGGAACATAGGATTGTTCGTCGCCCACAACGTCTTCTTGGGTTCGCAGGATTCCCAGGCTTACCCATGAATCAACTCCCTTGATAAATTGCCCATTGAGGCGCGCATCAACTCCATATGCATATCCTTCAGCGATCTCATCGGGGTAGTATCGTATGCGAACATTCTGCACCTCATAAGGAATCACATTTTCCAGTTTTTTATAATAAGCTTCTGAAAAAAGCTTAAAGGGACGTCCCCAGGCCTTGAATTGATAATCAAGACCGGTAATCATATGGATAGATCGCTGTGGCTTTACATCGAAATTAAGGGTGCCGTCAAAGCGCCGGAACTCCCGATAAAATGGCGGTTGCTCATAGATTCCCGTTGCAAGCCGCAATCGCATATTGGGACCGTTTTCCCGCCGCGAAAAATCATAGACGTATTGAATTCGCGGGCTGAACATCCAGGAATCAATCAGGTCATAATATATGGCTCTTCCCCCTATTACCAGCGTGGAGGCCCCGGATTTGCCCATTCTGACCTGATATTGCGCATATCCTTTAAGCAGTGTACTTGTAATGTCAGCTGAGCCCCGGATATTCTCATCTAATCCAAACTGTCCCAGTGGATTGACCAGGTATCCGGCCGAATCCAGAGCTGCATATTCCTTGAGCTGGTCATTGATTTCCTGATATCTCGCAGTAAGGCCAAAATATATTTTGTGGCGGGAGGTATTGTCGGTTGTCCACTCTCCCTTGATTTGTCCACTCACCACATTTGCCGTCAGGTAGTTTCGGGCATGTTGAAATTGCGTACCTATACCCCGGTCAAATTCTGATTCATTAAATTCCTCACTCCCAAAACTGGTATTCACTTCTCCCAGTAAATAACCGCCTTCAACGTCAAATAATTCTGCTTCTTCAGTCTGGAATCCCGTCAGGATGTAATCCATTTTCAGACGTGAATTAGGTCGATGGGTTACCATAAAGGCCCCAAGTCCAGTGGAGTAGTTGGAAACTTCCCGTCCTTCGAAGGCAACCCGCAAGCGAAAAGCTTGTTGAATCGTGCCAAAGGTGGTCTCTCGCCCTGAGGGTTCGAATAGGTATCGGTTGCGGGTAAGGGCAACAAAAGAAGTGAATTTTAGCTTTTCATTGGCAAAATAAAGGGTGTCTGTGCTCCCGTCTTTTCGCTCTATTAACCGCATTAAGGGTTTGTCCTTATTGATGCCGGGAGTATAGGTGAACATGCCCTGGAAATCCAGGAAGTTTGGGCGATAATCCCCCTTGGTATTGAGGCTGTTGAGGAAATAGCTCATCGCAAACCGCCGTGCTCCTATGAGATAGCTAAATGCTCCGGGACGTGCAGGGTTCTTCTTGTTTTTACTGCGGCCTTCTATGTGAAAATTCGAGGTAATAATACCCGCTTCTGCAGTACCCTTGAATTTCTTGGGATCCCGATAGGTAACATCCAATACAGAAGATAGTTTGTCTCCGTATTGAGCCGGGAATCCACCCGTGCTGAATTTTATATCCTGGGTAAGGTTTGGGTGCGCAAAACCCAGGCCTTCTTGCTGACCTGATCTTGCCAGAAAAGGACGATAAATCTCTATTCCATTTACATACACCAGGTTTTCATCAAAATTTCCCCCTCTTACCTGATATTGAGAAGAGAATTCATTGTTGGAAGCGACTCCGGGCATGGTTTTGATAAATGCTTCAATAGACGGATTCGCAGTAGGAATTTTGATGATTTCCTCAACGGGAATAGGGGAGATCTGCATTTGAAGATCATCGCTGAAATCGGTCGTTTTTTGTTCTCCGATCACAACGTCTTCCAGGGATATGGAAAGCATTTTGATGGGCCTGTCATAAGTAACGCCATCTACTACTCTGATTTCCAACTGGGCAGTTTCATGTCCTGCATGGGTAAAGGTAATTCGATGGACGCGGTCAGCTGGTAAGATCAATTGGTAAGCTCCCTGCTTGTCCGTCTGAATAAAGATATCCGTTCCCTGAACACGAACGCCTGCTGCCGGTATGGGAATATTGTTAGGGTCAATTACTTTTCCTTTTACGATACCCGTTTGAGCGAATGCGGCTCCACCAAAGACCCCCAGACAAAAAAGAAATGTGATCCAACCCGTTCTCAATTGCTTCATAGAAAGCAAATATACTGGATTAGATCACATTTGAATAGGAATATTTTTATCCCTTTTAACACGACAAAATTAAGCGTGCTGCTTCATGTGCTTTACATCGCGCCCATATCCCCGAGCGGCAAAGCCTTCGCAGTGCTCAGGACATCTTTGTCTCCTTTCTGCTCAATTGTGATAAAGAAACGACTTCCGGCACCTATCATAATCTTGGCTTCATCCCTAACTTTGGAAACCTCACTCCAGGCATTTACGTCTTCAATACCCAAATCTTCCGATTTCGTGATCTGTTGATCATTTTCTATCATAAGATCGCTTTGGAAAAACGCCATTGCCATAGTGTACATTTGATAGGAGCCCGCAAAATCAATGACGGTAATCTCAATTTCCTTATCGCCATCTACATACTTTTGGGTGGTCTGCGAATGCGAAAACCCCATCATGTTGACGGATTCGCCTTTTGGTTCTCCAACCCGATCGTATCCGCTCAAATCCGGCAAATAATTCGCTAGGTCTTTGTAGTTCATCGCAGTTGTGTCTCCACTCGCGCGACGTGCATTCATTTTTTCAGTTTGTTCCGTGAGGTTTTCCTCCAGGTTTTCGGCGATATTCTTGTAGCCTTCTGCAATGTTTTTGGCATTCTGAATATCCTGTTTGGCTTTATTGCAGGCACCGCAGCCCGTAAGTAAGAGGGCCAATGTGGGTACGACAAATAGTAAATGTATTCGATTTTTCATAATTAGGGTGGTTTTCAGATTCTATTGATTAAAGAAACAAAATATTTTTGCTGTAAACAATTTTAGGAATATTGTATTCTTTGTATTTGCAAACAATAAGCCCCTGTAGGGGCTATTGGCGGATTCCGGTCCGCCAATCCTATTCGCTAAAGCGAAGCTTTTTGGGTAGCCGGACCGGAATCCGGCTATAGCAGACTGCTAAGCTTTACGCAGGTTAGGCGTTTGCCTCCCGGGTAAAGGGAGTCGCAGTAAGTGAGGTGAACTGTTGGGCCTGAAATTTGAAATAGGCAGCAATTCCAATCATTCCGGCATTGTCTGTACAGAACTCAAATGCTGGAATATGGGGAGTGTATCCTGCTTGGTTGCATCTCTCTGCGAATTGAGCCCTTAATACGGAGTTGGCAGAGACCCCACCCGCGATAGCGAGGTGTCGCACATCATAGGTTTTGGCAGCAAGCATGAGTTTATCCAGGAGAACTTTTACGATATGCGCCTGATAGCTGGCGCAGAGATCGGAAAGATGCTCCTGAATGAAATCTGGGTTAGCTCTCACACCATCTCGCAGCAGATAGAGCATTGAAGTCTTGATTCCGCTAAAGCTAAACTCAAAGGTACCCACATCCGGAGTTGGAAATGAGAAGGTAGAAGGGTCCCCTGATTGCGCAAGTTTGTCAATATGCGGGCCGCCGGGGTAGGGGAGGCCCAGTATTTTTGCAGCTTTATCAAATGCCTCACCAGCTGCATCGTCGATTGATTGCCCAATAATTTCCATATCCAGGAAGTCGCGGACCAGGACAATTTGGGTATGTCCACCTGATACAGTTAGGCAGATAAAAGGAAAAACAGGGGGGCTTTCGTCGAGAAAATTTGCCAACACGTGTGCCTGCATGTGATTGACTTCAATCAAGGGGATATCGAGTCCAAAAGCATAGGATTTTGCAAAGCAGGTTCCGACAAGTAATGCCCCTAGCAAGCCCGGCCCTCGGGTGAAAGCCACTGCATCCAATTGATCTTGGGAAACGCCTGATTTCCGGAGGGCAGCCTGAACAACCCGAACGATTTGTTGCTGATGAAGTCGGGAAGCGAGTTCGGGAATCACCCCGCCGTATTCACTGTGTTGAAGTTGTGAGCTGATAACATTTGCCAGTACTTCCTTATCCCGCAGGATGGCCGCAGATGTTTCATCACAAGAAGACTCAATGGCAAGAATGATGGGCATAAAAGGGCCTGTTGGACGATGGTGTTTAAATCGAGGCTCAAATTAACCAATTTTAGTGGCCATTGCTGAAAATGGATACAAATTTGCATTGCTACGTATATATTTACAAAGTCAGGTCCTGATAGCCAGTGATTTGCTTGCCTTGCCCAATGTAGATACACCTTGAACCCTAAAATCCGGAACATATTAAGAATAGCATTTTTTAGCTTTGCAGGCTTTCTGATGTTAATTCAGGTGACAGCGATCACCCTGGCCCTGCCTCCGGTTCAAAATAAACTGGTGGTTTGGGTAAAGAACTATTTTTCGGAGCAATTGGGGATTCGGGCCGAATTAAAGGGGGTCAACATTACCCTGCCAGTAAAGGCTGTTTTGACTGATTTGGAAGTGTATAGCTCCGATGATGAACTTTTTGCTGAATTGGGCGCTCTCCAAATGAATGTACTGGATTTTGAATTGTGGGACTATCTCTTTGCGAGCGAAGCGGATTATTCTCTGTCTTTTGGTTCATTGGATTTGATTGATCCTGTTTTTCATTTGTATCGGCGGTCAGATTCGACCATGAATACAGACTTTCTGAAAAGTGACGGAAAGGATGAGGATGAGACTCCCAATGAAAAACAGTTGGCGATCAATATTCCCGGAATCCATATAGAAGGAGGGATTTTTACTTATACAGATTCGGCAGCACCAGAGGTGGATTCTGCTTTTGTAAATCGAATCAATTATTCCAGAATTTCCCTGGCGGATATTAATGGCGACTTTTCTTTTTTTTCCCGGCCTTCAGGGAGTTTAGAAGCCTCTACCAGCAATCTCGGATTTCGGGAAATCAATTCCGGATTTGAAGTTACGAGATTGTCCGCAGAAATTTTCAAACAAACCATTCGGCTCAATGACCCGGAGTCTCCATTTAAGACGGTTTCAATCCTGGAATTTCGGGATATGTACCTGGAGGTTTTTGATTCCAGGATCGCTGCAGATGTTCGGGTTTCTTCTCAGGATCTCTCTACACTGCTGGATAAAGTTCCGGATGAGCAGTTTGATGTATTGCTGAAGTCCTCACAACTGGAGTTTTCGACCTTGAGCTATCTATTCAAAAAACCGCTCCCACTTACAGGCAGTTTTCAGGCAAAGGGGATGTTCTCTGGCACATTAGATCACATGCGGTCAAATTCACTGGATTTAATCTATCTAAAGAACACACATTTTCAAGGGCAGCTGGCCTTGCGGGATTATACGGAGCCTGACTCGATGTTGATGAACCTCAAATTGGCTGAAAGTACCTTTTCATTCGCCGAACTCCAGCAACTGTTACCAGAGGTGAAGATGCCTCCGGCGCTGGTTCGATTAAAACCAATAACGCTGGAAGGGTCTTACCTGGGGACATATTATGACTTCCAGACGGATGCGAATGCTGAAACGGAAGGCGGAGGCCTGAGTTGGAACCTGCACCTGATGCTGCCTTCTCATTTTGAGGAATTTGCATATGAGGGAAGCTTTGAAACTACTGACCTGGATATTGACTTACTGGGCCTTAGACAGTCTCCAATTTCTGATCAGGTCAGTTTTTCAGGAAGAGTAAAAGGAAAGGGCACTAACCTTAATACTATGACGGCAGACGTGTCTGGGAAAATCGTGAATTCCCGAATACTGAATCATATGTTGGACTCCCTTCAAGTCGATACTCGGATTACGAATGGAGGTCTTACAGGAGATGTTCACTTAAGTGATCCGAAAGGGTATGTAGATATGAACATTCGGGCGGAATACGCCCGGGCTATACCGGAATACAACTTGACGGGCCAATTGAAAGGCCTGGATTTAGCTGCATATGGATATGGGTTAGCTCTTCCCCTCAGGATTAGCTCGGGCCTTAACGCTTCATTTAGTGGCGATTCACTGGAGAAAATTAATGGAGAAGTAGATTTGCGGAAGATCATCTTACAGAAAAAGGAGGGTGGGGAAAAATTGGAGATTCCGAGAATCTGGTTGCAGTCCTTCAATAACACCCGGAATAATAAGTATATCAATATTAAGAGTTCTGTGCTGGATGCTGATTTGACGGGGACATTTGCATTTGGGAAAGTGGGAAAAGTCGTGCAAAACTTGTTTTATGAAACTGCGCTGTTTTTTACTAATCAGGATAGCCTGATCGAAGCCCATTATGCGACCAAGGTGATTGATTCCACAAGCCTGAGCCTGGAATTTGCAGTTGCTCCCCATGACACCCTGAATCATCTTGCCCAATTTCTAGGGTATCCCTTGACGATCTCGGCCAATTCACTACTAACGGGTAAAATTGAATCCGGTCCCTTTGAGTTGGTTGAAATTCGATCTGAAATCGACTCGGTCCAATATGATAACCTTCGCTTTGCTGGGGTAGACCTGGACCTGGAACTTATTAAAGCGAGTGATCGAAATATGGTAATCTCGGCTGGCGGGCTCAAGGTGGACAGCTTGCATTCCGGGGATCGTTTGTTGCTGGAAAATATCGCACTTGGGCTCGGCAATGTTTCCGGATCAGACAATACGATACAGTTGGATATCCTGGCTGATCAGGTAGCTCAGCGAAACCGGCTACAATTGGTTTTGGAAGCAAATCTATTGGAACGGGGCGGCTTGTCAGCTTCTTTTAACGAAAAAGCCTCTTATATAAAAATCCGCGAGGATACGCTGCGAATCCGGGCGGGAAACCGGGCGATATATGATGATGAAAGCCTGACTGTAAGGGGCTTGCGATTTGAAAATGGCGAACGCTATCTATTGGTACGAGGAGGGGTTTCTAAAGATCCGACCAGTGTGTTGACGCTTGATTTGCAAAAAATACGACTGGAACTCATAGATCGTCTTTACCCTTTGCAGTATAAGCCCGGAGGAATCCTGAATGCATCTGTACGCCTGAGTGGATTACTGGAACGACCTGTGATGGAAACCAATGGTGAAATCATCGGATTTTCAGTGGATGACTTCGATTATGGGAATGTGTATCTCAACTCTGAGTGGAATCCTGAAGCAGAACGAATGAACCTCAATGCCCGCTTACTAGGGACGGATTCGGATACAACTTTGAGAATGGTGGGCTATTATCTGGGCGGAGAAGTGACATCGCCTCTGAATTTTGATATTACAACAGAAAAGAGCTTCCCACTCAATTACGTTTCCCCATTTGTTAAGACCCAGTTATTTGGAATTCAGGGGCGAGTGGAATTGCGGTCTTTTCGGGTGGAGGGAAGCCTTGAAGATTTAGTGGTAAAAGGCACTGGTCAGTTTGTAGACGCTGGTTTTGGGGTGGAATATTTCCAAACCGAATACCGATTCAACGGCCTCATTGAATTTGATACAGATCGGATTGTTTTCCCACAACGATCACCTATTCGGCTGTATGACAAGAATAGAAATCACGCTGATTTTTATGGCGTAATCCGACATCGGGGTATGCGGGAATTTGATTTTGACTTACAGCTCGATCGGGTAAAAGACTTTTTGGTGATGGAAACTAAAAAGGAGGACAATGGAGTCTTTTATGGGACGCTAAAGGTCAAAGCAGGAGTGGCTTCAGTAGCAGGCAATCTTGAGAAACTGGATATAGAAGCATTCGCGATGACCGGGGCAGGCAGTAGTCTGAAAATCCCGGTTACAGATGAAGGGCAGGTCGGTCGGCCCGATTTTATTACGTTTACCGGAGAGGATGGCTTATCCGATGGGCCAGTTAATACGGGGTTACAGGGGTTTGATATCCGAATGAATATCCTTGCAACAGAGGAAGCCGATATTGAATTGATTTTTGATGACAAGGTGGGGGACATCATCCAAGGCAGAGGAAATGGCAACTTTAGCATCTTTATCAATGAGGAGGGTGATTTCTCGATGTCGGGGGAATATGAAATCAGCAAAGGGAACTACTTATTTACCTCTCAGAATATCCTGAATAAAAAATTCAGTGTACGCCGGGGCGGTACAATTCGCTGGAATGGCGACCCTTACGGTGCGGAGTTGGATCTCGATGCTGTGTATTCCCTCAATGCTGATATTAAGGATCTGGTGCAGCTCGATCGATCTGTGCGTGTACCGGTAAACGTTATCATGAAGATGGGCGGGTCGCTTGAAAAACCAGAAATTATTCCCGGAATTGAACTCCCTAATCTGGATGGGCAAGATGCGATTCGGGTAGTATCAGCGCTGAGAGCTGTTCAGTACGATGAGCAGGAATTGAACAAACAGGTCTTTAGTCTGATGGTCTTCAATCGATTTGCACCAGTGGGCGGGTTTTTGGGTACCGATCAAACCGATAACAATGGGGTGGTCTCTACCAGTATTTCGGAATTATTCACCAATCAACTTAACTACTGGCTCTCCCGGGCGATGAATGATAACCTCAATGTCGCAGTGGGGACCAATAATCTGCAGGATGTGAATCTGCTTATTTCGGCCAAATTGTTTAATGATCGCGTAACCATTGAACGTGATGGAGCTTTGGTGAATGCAGAGTCGGGCGTAACCTTGGGCAATATCAGTGTTATGATCAAATTACTCCCTTCCGGCCAGAGCAGTACCTATAACCGGAGACCCAGTGAATTGGTACTGGAGGTTTTTAACCGGGAAAAACTGGATGTACAATACAATAGCACCAATCAGACTGGGATCGGAGTGTTCTATAAAAAAGATTTTGACAGCTTGCGGGATCTATTGAAGGGGCATAAGGAGTGAGAGGGGAATCTTTTAGGCTATTTCATGCGCTTTGGAAGCGACTCGCTCTTCTACGAGGTCTGCAAGCGTGTCGATGAATAAGGGCATATTATTGAGCCCCTCTGTCAGGTAAAAAGATTCAATTCCTATCTCTTCTGCAATTTCCCGAAACTCGATGTCAATCTCGTGTGAGGTCTCGATATGGTCCCCTACAAAAGCAATTGGGATTACCAGGATATGCCTGACGCCATATCCACGCAATACGTGAAGGAACTCTTCTGTATTGGGTTGAATCCATTTTACGGGCCCTACGCGGCTTTGATAAGAAAGCCAGTGAGGGTAATCCTTGCCGCGGGCTTCCATGACCGCCTCTACTGTTTCTTCAATCTGGTGAGAGTAGGGATCACCTGCTTCCCGAAAGGAAATAGGCGTACCGTGCGCACTGAAAAGAAGGTGAACTTCATCTTTCACCTCATCAGAAAACTGCTTAAGACCTTCATCGATTCGCTGATTGATGCAAGCCAGATATTTCGGATAACGGTGGTAGTGCTGAACCATATGGGTCTTCCAACGACCCTCCAGCGATTTTGCAGCCAATTGTCGGGTCCACTCATTGAAGCTGGAAGCAGTAGTGGTATGACTGAATTGTGGATACAAAGGCAGGAGAACCAGTTCGTCATAATCACCTGTCAGGAGCTCGTCTATCGCTGCCTCAGAAGAAGGGTTCCAGTACCGCATGGCGGTAAGTACAGTATATTGAATATCGCTTTGCTCCTGATTGAGTCGCTTTTCCAAATCCCGCCGTTGCCATTCTGTAATGGGGTTGGTTGCTGAGCAGCAGGTGGATACGGTTTTGTCCTGGCGGTTGGAGCAGGATTTTGGACCGAGACAACCCTTGGGGCAGGCATTGATCTCTTTATACTTTTCAACAACGCTCTTTGCCCTTCTGGTTGTGATGAATTTCATCAGCGCCCGACGGGTAGCTCCCTTAATCGGGATCTTGAAGATGTCATCATCCATGAATAAATTGTACAAAAATGGCTGAACAGCTCCTGCGTTGTTCGGTCCGCCCAGGTTCATGAGTATTACGCCTACCTGCTTCATAATTTTTATCTTTTTTGCCATGAGGCAATAGCCTGCTCCTGCAAACTTACATACGATATTTAACTATGTAGAATCAATTTGGTTGTAAAATGGAGAAATTTCTCTTAAATATTTTTCTTCCTGAAACAACCACGCTGTTTTCTTACCCTTATTCTTTGTGTCTGGGAATGCCTGCTGTAGATGGTTGGAAATAGACGGCCCTTAAATTCGTAACAATATATTATTATGTCACGAAATAACATTATGTAGCATTTTGTATAAAAAATATAAATTCTGTAAATCACTTTAGATGAAAGATTTTGTGAAAAAATGCTAAAAAATATGTGTTTAGCGGAAATTCGCTGAAAGGATTGATTATCCACTGAGGATCTTGTGCTGTTTTAGGCATGGAGCGCATTAGGTTCAGGAGGGCAGGTTGAATGATTTGCTTGAAGGGATACGCTCACCAGAGAGGTTTATTCAGAACTCAATACATTGGTATAAGTAACTTGTAATCAGGTATGTATGTTCAATTTAATTGAGGGTGGTACTTGATTTTGGAGCGATACCATGTAAAGGAATTATCTGGTTTTGAGATTTGAAAGTATTGATCCTGTAAATAATTCCTCTTGCCATAACAACTAGATGCCAAATGTAAGTATTGGTCGTAAAATAGTAAAAATTACCCTTGTTTTCGCTCAAATGCCCAAGAGGAAAACCTTTTAGGAAAAAAGATGTAGAATTGCACTATATTTTGATTTTTTCAAGCAACTCAATCCCGCTATTTTGCGTTATCTTATATGTACAACCCAAACCCAATAACCCTATCGGAGTTCATTACGTGCCGATTGCTGAATTCCATTACTCTATGAAAAAGATACTTGTTCCAATTGATCTTCGCTCTGATTTTTCCAACTTAATCGATTACGCTATTGCCGTTGCGAGACGTTCTGATGCACGCATGGTGGTCTATTACGCAGGTGGCCGTCGCTTCCTGAAGCAGGCAGGTAACTATACTTACGCATGTGAGGAAAGTGACCAGTCCTTTCTTGATCTGATTCGAAATTCTTCTCTTAAGGGACGTACTGATTCCCTGTTGAAGACGTTACGTGCCCACGGAATCAAATATGACTTTCTGCATGTTTCACGAGGTACTGTGGCTGATATGGTCATGGAAAGTGAAACGGGATACGATCTCTTGATAATGGGAACAAGTACCTCGCCTGGTATTAGAGGCTATGTGCAAAGTGCCTACGCTTCCCGGTTGATCGGAGAGGTAAATATCCCGGTACTCCTGGTGCCAGTAGGCACTCGGTATGATGAAATTGGCCATATCACCTATGCGGTTGATTTGACGGATTACGACCCGCATGTTATTCAGCAGGTAAAGGGGATCGCAGCTATGTTTGATGCAAAGCTTACGATCGCCCATGTCAATCCTCAGGAGGAAGTGGAAAAGGAACAATACCTGAGTAGCCTGGAGCGAACCATTACAGATACCTTAGACTATCCTAAAGTATTTTATAAATTCTTTGATCATGCAGATACGGTATCGGGCATCAAGAAGTTTGTCCAATTCAATGATACCAATGTGGTTGCGATGATAAATCGGAAACGGTTTAGCTGGAGCGACATTTTTTCTGACAAGAGCCTGACTCGCAAGATGTCTCGTGAGTTACAAGTCCCACTGTTGGCTTTCGGGAAATATTCTGCCTGAAAAAATTAATAAGATTAGCTATACGAACGGCCTGCCTGATGCAGGTCGTTTTTGTTTTCGAATCCATCTTATTTATCCTCGGGATAGGAAAATCCTTCTGGTGGAGGAAAATGACGTTTGTAGTTCCAGGCTTCTATCGGATCTTCCTCTTCATATTCCTCCCAGCTATATTTCTTTCGAGGGAGTCGACCTTTGTCTTTGAAAAAATAAGCACTTACCACTCCGGCAATTGCACCAAGCAGATGCCCTTCCCAGGAAATATTAGGGTCAGTAGGTAGGACCCCCCAGACCATCCCGCCATAAAAAAAGGCGACCACCAAAGCCACGGTCAGGGCTACCAGATGTTTCCGAAAGACCCCGCTGAAGAATAAAAAGAAAGCCAGGCCATACACAACGCCACTCGCACCGATATGGGGACCGCGAAGGCTTATGACCCAGACCCAAAGCCCCGGCAAGATATACAGCAAGAGGAGCACGCGTAAAGCAATGGGGCGATAGAAATAGAGCACAGCCGTCATTAAGACGAAAAATGGGAAAGTATTGGCAAACAAATGGCCAAAATCTCCATGCAGAAAAGGGGAAGTGAATATGCCTGTGATTCCATGAGCAGTGCGAGGGAAAATGCCCAGACTTCCTGTTTCCCAGCCTGTGAAATAGGCAGCGATGCCAATTATCCAAAAGACAACAGTAATCATGGCCGGAATGACCATACTGGAAAGGAGGTGGGAGCGATTTGTCTTCATCTATCAGGTATAAACGAAATCCAGAGAAGTAGGTTTGTGCCTATTCATTCGGTATGATTATATTTAGCGAAAGATGGGTGAATAGAAAGATGG
>CAYGTH010000109.1:9898-17602 GCA_964352745.1 uncultured Bacteroidia bacterium | reverse complement strand
CACGATTTACAGAACTGGGTCGCGAAGGACTGGTTGATCTGCTCGGCGTGCGGTAGCTATCATTGCTTCTGCTCGGCGCACGATTTACAGAACTGGGTCGCGAAGGACTGGTTGATCTGCTCGGCGTGCGGTAATCTGTCGACCGACTGGGTCGTGTATAGGTATCCCGGTTTGTCGGGGTGCGAACGGTATTCCGGTCAGAGACGACAGGCTCATTTCTGCGAACAGTACCGGAGGTTGTTCCTGGGCGTACTCCGCTGCGGGATTCTGCCCGGTTTATAGTAGAACCTTGATTTCTGGGCTCATACTGAGGTACGTTATAGGTAGGGCGTTCATTGCGACTAATGGTACTGCCAGAGCCAACTCGTCCACCATCTCTGTTAACATCTCCACTTACAGCCTGTCTTCCTGTGTTGCGAGAAATGGGTGCTCCTCCAGATTCTGTGCGGGTTGGTGCTACATCATTCTGGGATTGAGAGCGAATGGAGGTGTTACGCGTCCGGTTGGAAGGCGTATTGCGTGAGGTGCGGCCTGCCAGACCTACTCCGCCATTTCGAGAGGAGCCGCGACGATTCCCATAATCATTATTGTTGTATCTGTTACCATAGAAACTGCCATCGCTATAACCATTGGCATATCCATTTCTGTAGCCATTTCCATAGCCTACGCAGTATCCCCGGTTAAAACCTCTAAAATAGCCGTTGTTCCATCCCCGCCTGTTAAAATTACCGCCATAGAATGTAGGTGCGTATACAAATGTGGGGGCGTAATAGGAAGGCGCAAAGTAGGAATATCCTCCCCAAAACCAGCTATTTGAAAAGTTGCCATATCCATAGGGATCCCATCCATTGGAATAGACCCGCGTGCTGCCAAAAAGACCCCAGAACCAGGTGCGTTGTACGATCACGCTGCGTCGTGGACGAGGGCGATAGAAAGAAGCATTCCAGGAGTTCCAGTAAGGAGTTCCGATTGCGAAATAGATATCGCTTGAGTAGTAAGGGTCGTAATAATTCCAGCTCCTTCTGGAGCGAGCATGAAAACGACGAAGGCGACGGGAGTAATGAAAATCATCGTCATACTGATCGTAATCATCATAATAAGGATCATCTCCCCAATCGTCTCCGAAATCAGCTTGATCCAGATCTGGATTGATTAAACGTTCCATGTTCAGGCCTTCCTTATGCACGTCTAAGGACCTGCCATCTGCGATATCGCCGAGGCTCAAGCCTGCAAATCCTGAGAACCAGGCAAGGCTGAAGAGCATGAGGAAAGATAACTTGGTTTTCATAATCGTAGTTTTTTTATCATTGAGTCCCGTTTGCCAACAGTTATTTCTACTCTAATAAAGGGAAAAACGTTTGGCTTTGCCAGCCGAATTTATCAAGCGTGTTAAGGGCATGTGAAAGCGTGAAAAATTAGTAATTTGCAAAATCTTTTTTCTCGTGTCTTTCATCTGTATTCTTCCTAAAATAATTGCCCCGGATTCGATGAGTAAATCCAAAAGAAGCCTGTTAGATAAGATTTTGATCGTTTCAGCTACAACATTCGCCCTGTTTATGATCATTTTTTGGCTTATGCTCAAGCGTAACAATAAAGATTATTATATCCCCAAAGGCTATGAAGGCTGGGTGAGTATCAAGCACGGTTGGCCGGATGCAGGACCTTTTCCTGAAAAGAATGGCGTATTTCAGATCAGTATTTCTGATTCCGGATATGCAGAAACCTCAGTAGAACTGAATCAGGGTTGGGGGCGCGATCGATACTTTTGGGTAGGAGGTGGAGATACGATTCCCATACCGAATTCAGTTGAGTCAGACGGGGAAATACAGCTTCATATTCACGGCCATCGCTATGAATTTTTTTCTCACGAATCAATTTTGCCAAATTTATCGATTGGAACTGATACTTTGTTGTGGGATGGCACGAAAATTGAAGTAGAAGAGAAAGGTGAGGTTTCGTACCAGACGGGAGATAAGATATTTGAATTTTTCTACCTGAGTACTGAGCCGAAATCGATCATGTTTGTCGCACCCGAAAATCCAAACAGAGATTATCTGAAATCAGTGGAAGACTACCGGCTTAGAAAATAGATAGGAAATAAAAGAGCCAACCGTTTTCCCGATGTGTGTGTTAGATACTCTCTGGCGATCTGATGATAAAGCAAGTAAGGCGATAAACTTGGCGTGCAAGGGCCAAATGTGATCTACCGTTTAGAGAGTAAGGTAACCCGAGGTTGCTGGTTGGCTCTGTATAGTATAAACGAAAATACGAACTTTAGGATTCTCTTACAAGCAGTTCCTGCATGTAAGGAGTCATTTCCGGTACATGAATGGTTGTAATTGCGACCTGATCTGTTCGACCTTCCGAACAGATTTTCCTTTTTTTACCCTATTTCTTCTCCTGATTCCAAGTCGATTTCCCAACAAGATCGTTGAGAAGGGGGAATTATCCTGTTTGTTTGGTGGCTTAGTTGAAGTCCAGACCGTCCGGTTGGATTTCGGTGGGGGCTTCTTCAGTGGGGCTGCAATTGAAGTTCACAGCATAATCTTCCGGACCGATAAATCTTTCAGCCGTCATGCCTATATCTTCATCCGCAAGTACCCTTTTCATGTACAATGCCCAGATGGGAAGTGCCATATTTGCTCCCTGGCCATATTTGATGGATTTGAATCGCATACGCCGATCTGCACAGCCGACCCATACACCGGTAACGAGGCTAGGCGTAAAGCCCATGAACCAGCCATCTGATTGATTCTGTGTGGTGCCTGTTTTTCCCGCAATTTCATTCTGAAAATTATAGCGAAACCGAAGTCGGTGAGCAGTCCCGCCGGGTTCATCTACTGGGCCTTGTAACATTCGCACCATGGTATAGGCAGTTTCGGGTTTGATGCGTTCTTCTGCCTTGGGGATGAACTCTTTCAGGACATTTCCAAACTGATCTTCAATTCGGGTCACAAATAGCGGAGTCGTATGAATACCGTTATTAGCAAAGGTGCTGTAGGCTTCTGCCATCTCCAATACGCTCAGGTCTGTTGTGCCAAGACATAAGGAGGGCACTTCGTCGAGTGTTGAGTGAATCCCTGCTTTGTAGGCCATGTTAGTAACAGCAGGCGGCTTTATTTCATACATGAGCCGTGCCGTAATTAGGTTGGCCGAAGTTGCAAGTCCTCTTTTGAGGGAAATTAATCCTCCAATTTCACCCCCCGAATTGAGAGGTTTCCATTGCTTACCATCTCCAGTTGGGAATGAAATATATTGGTTAGGTAAATAATCACAAGGTTTCCAGCCTCTTTCAATTGCTGCCGCATATACAAAAGGCTTGAAGGTAGAACCTACTTGTCTACGACCTTTGGCAACGTGATCATATTTGAATTGTTTATAATCAATTCCACCTACCCAAGCTTTGACATGGCCGGTTCTGGGATCAATAGAAGCCATTCCTGTTTCCAGGAATTGCTGATGGTGTTTGATTGAATCCAGCGGGCTCATCCGTACTTCCTGTTCCCCTTTCCAGGTGAAAATTTTCATACTGATCTTTTCCCGAAATTCAGCTGTGATCTCTCTATCCGATTTGCCTGCTTTTTTGGCTACCTGATATCTTCGGGAAGCCTTCATCCATTGATTCAGTATCTCTGGATTTTCTTTATAAGGTTCACGACCTTTGATGAGTCGGTCAAAATCTTTTTGGAGCGCGGTGAGGTGTTCCTTTACAGCTGCCTCTGCATGTTTCTGCATCCGGGAATCAAGAGTGGTATGGACCCGTAATCCGTCTGTATAGATGTTATAAGGACTGCCGTCAGCTTTCTTGAGGTCAACGACCATCTCCTGCAATTGCCGGCGCAGGTGCTCCCTGAAATAAGGGGCGATCCCTCTCACATGTTCTGCTCCTTGTTTGGCCAGGGTTTCAGCCAATGGAATAGCCTTGATGGAATCAACATTTATGACAGCAGGATCAATCTTGTCGTATTTGACCATTTGCTCGATGACGGTATTCCGCCTGAGTTCGGTTCGCTCAGTGTGTCTGAATGGGTTATATACGCCTTGTCCTTTGAGCATGCCTACGATCAGAGCTGCTTCTTCTATCGTCAGGTCTTTCGCGGGTTTGTCAAATAGTCTGTTTGCAGCTGTTTCAATCCCGTAGGATTCTCCATATATATTGACTGTGTTGAGATAGGCGGTTAGGATTTCTTCTTTGGTAAAAAAACGCTCAATATAAGTAGAGACAAAAAATTCTTTCAGCTTCCGAATGGCAGTCCTTTCCTTGCCTACCACATCATAGAGATTGCGGGCCAGTTGCATGGTGATGGTACTGCCACCCCGGGTTCGGCCACTTCTGACATAGCCCGCCAAAATCGAGAAAAACGATTTGGGGTCAATGCCGGGATGGTCATAAAATCGTACATCCTCAGTGGCGATCAAAGCATCTATCACATAGGGCGAAATCTCTTCCAGGCTAAGGTTTACCCGATTTTCCCGGGAGTATAACTTCTGAAGGACTACCCCATCCGCAGAAATCAACTGCGTCGATTGATCAGATTGTGGATTCTCAATGGCTTGTAAAGGAGGCAGTTCGCTCGTAACGACTAAAATAAAAACAAAGACCGCGATACAACCAAGACCTATAAAACTCAATAGAAGGGTGCGTGGCAACTTAAATTCAGGACTGAAAAACCGTTTTGCCTTGGGCTCATTGTCGGGTTCAGGCGTAAAGGTTTCGCTGGAAGTATCTATCTGTTCGTCAAATGAATATTCTGACATGTTTTGATCTGCTTATATAAAGACTGACCACCTGATTAATGCCAACAGGGGAGAGTCATCTGATGTTCTACACCTCACTCCGAATTTTGCCTTTCTGCTTAGAAGCAATTCATAGCTTCAAGCCAGAAACAGGCATCTCAAACAGAGTTATATACTTATCTGCTAAGATAAGGTTGCCGGGCTGAAGTGTAAAGGAAAATCTGGATTTGTATAAAGCATTCAGCTGAATATGGTGTCAAATCCGGAATTTGATATGGGAATAAGGATATTTCGCGTGCCAGTAAGACTTAGACGTAAGAAAACGCTTAGAAAAATGGAGAATGCCAGGGCGGTTCGTCCTTAGAATGTCGATTGAACAGGCAGGATCAGTATTCACCTGTTAAAAAAGTGAAATTCACGCCAAAGCCTTCGATGTAATATTTTCCATTTTTTTGATCATACTTTACATGGAGTTTTCGGTATCCTTACATTCCCTAATGCCTTGAATCCTGATTTAGTCATTTCACAGATGAACGCAAACATCTCCTCAACCGCTATTTGTCATTCTTTCACCTGTTTTGGCCTGCATTTTTGCAGATTTTCTTTCCTGGCTATATGGCTGTTTTTAGGCAGTTATGCCTATTGTGCCCATGTAATATCTCCTTCAGATATACCGGAAAAGGATATGCCTGACCAATTTCTCTTTACAAATGATATTTCTGCTTTAGCAGATGAAGGGCCAGAGCCTGGGAAATTGTCATTGGTGAAGTTTTACACAGACTATTGTTTTCCGTGTGAAGAATTGAATCGACGTGCCTTTAAGAACAAGCAATTGGTTCGATATATCCGGCAATATTTCAATCCTTATAAGGTCGATGGATTTGATACAAAAAAGGGAGGCCAGGATCTGGCCTGGCAATATGATGTTCACACCTTTCCGACCGTTCTGGTTACAGATCCGGCGGGCAAGGAACTACTCCGGATTACGGGGAATATTAGTGCCGCCGAACTTAAAAGCCGCCTCTCAGAATTGGAGCCGGTTGCCCAGCAAATGAGATCAGCTACCCGGGCAGCAACCATCCCGGTTTTGCCTGTCGTAGATCGGAAGCCGAGTATTGAGCCCCAAAAGTCAAATACTGCCTCTGATTCAAAAGATACTCCTGAGTTTGGGTTGCGAATCCAGAGCGCGCCTGACTATTATGCTGCGCGTGATCTTGCCCTGAACTTCAGCCAAAACTGGGGAGATCAAATATGGATTGAACGCAATCGGAAAGGAACCTTCTCTTTAATCTATGGCGCTTTTGCTACACGCAAAGAGGCTAAGGAAATTCAGCACTTTTTCATCGGCTGGGAGGAGATAAAATTCCGAATCCAGCCATTGACCCAGGAAGGCGTCAGTTATTAGACTCCTCCTCCGCCAGAGACCGGATAATGCCCCGCTCCAATCCCCTTAATTCCGCTAACCCTCGTAATCTCCCAATGGCTGAGTAGCCTGGATTGGTTTTTTTATGCAAATCGTCGAGCATCAGGTGTCCATGGTCTGGGCGCATGGGCATCCTTCGATCTGTTCTACCCGCTTGCTCGCGTTTTTGCTGTTCCAACACAATGGCTTTCATGACTGCGTACATATCCACATCTCCATCGAGGTGGTCGGCTTCATAGAAGTTGCCAGCAGCATCCCGGAGCGTACTTCGCAGGTGAATGAAATTAATCCGATCTCCCAGGCGGGTTACCATGCCCGCTAGGTCATTATCGGCCCGGACTCCATAAGAGCCTGTACAGAAAGTAAGTCCATTGGCAGGAGAATCCACAACTGCCAGGAGTGCTTGTGCATCGGCTTCCGTACTCACAATACGAGGGAGTCCCAATAGTGCAAAAGGGGGATCATCGGGGTGAATAGCCATTTGCACGCCAGCAGCCTCGGCTACCGGAACAATCGCTTTCAGAAAATGGGCAAGAGAATCCCGCAAGTCAGATTCACTTACCGCTGCATAGGCATCTAAGGCTTGTTGAAATTCTGCGAGGGTATACCCTCCGTCCGAGCCGGGCAGTCCTGCAATAATATTTTGAATTAACTGATGCGCCTGTGCTTCAGAAATGCTATCCAGATAGGTACGGGCACTGGCTTGTTGTTCGGGGGAATACAAACTCTCCGCACCGGGCCGCTCCAAAATATACAGTTCAAACGCGGCAAAAGCGGTTGCATCAAACCGAAGCGCTTTTGAGCCATCTGCAACTTCGTAGGTCAGATCAGTTCGGGTCCAGTCAAGGACCGGCATGAAATTGTAACAAATGGTATCGATCCCACAGGCCCCCAGGTTTCGGATACTTTGTTGGTAGCGTTCGATATATAGATCCCGCTCAGCTGCCCCGGTTTTGATCGCATCGTGAACCGGTACGCTTTCTACGACAGACCAGGTAAGTCCGGCTGCCTCGATGGTGTCTTTTCGTTGTTGGATTTCCGCTAGTTCCCACACTTCTCCAGGGGGCACATGGTGGAGTGCGTTCACGATGCCAGTTGCTCCGGCTTGACGAATATCCTGAAGGCTTACGGGGTCATTAGGGCCATACCAGCGCCAGGTTTGCTCTAAACTCATAGTAGTATCTATTTACCCGGAAAAGTACAGAAAAGGATTGGTACGCACGCAAAGGGGAAATCGTTTGTATGGAAATTGAGAGAGATGAGACCAGTCTAAATTTAGGAATTTAGGAATTTGGGTTGATGCGGGTTCGGGATTACAAATCCCGAAGAGCAGTGAGAAGAGTAGCGAAAATAAAAGAAACAGCTTAGCGGGATTTGCAATCCCGCTACAAGCTTTCAAAAATCTGCGACAGGAAACCAGGGATTCGGGATTACAAATCCCGAAGGGCAGTGACTGTGGCGGCCTTCGACCTTTAATCTACCCATCTATTCTAGGCTATTTGGGTAGAAACAGGAGGTTTGGGAATCGTGATAAAGAAACTGGT
>CAYGTH010000109.1:0-9798 GCA_964352745.1 uncultured Bacteroidia bacterium | reverse complement strand
TTTTGAAATAGAAAGGTCCATTCGAAGTGGACTGCTTTGACCACAGGCATGGGACCTACGATAGAAACGCGCGCGCCAGCTGCTTCAATTTGAGGAAGCATTGCATCCCTGACTTCTTCCATGACTTGATTGAGGTCGGTGTAAATGAATGGGCGGTGTCCTTTTTGAACCGATAGATACATCGACATTTCTGTGATCAGGTCATGTGCCCTGCGGGAATTAGCTTCGATTTCACTGATTTCCGTTTCGAGCGATGAGAAATAGGGTTTGTTGTGCTTGTATTTTTCAGAAAGCAATTGACACCGCTGGGTAATGATCCGCATAGACTGCCCAAAATCATGCGTCATGTGATAGCCGATATGCTGTAAAAACCGATTCTCTTCTTTGAGGAGATGTGTTTGCTCATCTACCTGTTGGAAGTGGGCAAATTCCCGCTGTCGATAGGCAAATATGATCCCGAAAAAGGTAAGGACTGCAAATAATTGCGTCAGAGAGGTGAGGGTATCCTGTTGTGAGAGGGTATGAATCGGAGTGGGCCAACCCATCAGATGACTCAGCTCGGTAAGCATAAAGGCAAACAGGCAAATCCCTACTGCAATACCAGCTGATTTATTGTCAGCTGCGAATAATAAAGGGATAAAAATAAGAACCAGAATATATTTATTTAGCCCAGACGCGGGGCCCAGAAGAATAGAATAGACCGTCAGAACCAATACCGAGAAGGCAAAAAACAGAACCTGGGCGAGTTTTGTCTCCTTTAACATATGGAGAACCAGAGGAATGCTAAAGGCAAGAATAGCGATGCCGGAAAGGCTGGCCATGTAGGAATCGCCTACAGCCAGATAAACCATCAGCCTCATGAGACTGATCCCAATTACAGGAATCCCTAAATAGGGTAAAACCTTATCCCGATCGAGCAAACTTATTGACAGATTCAAGTCCATCCTGATGAGTTTTTATCGAAAAACAACCAATACAAATTTTTGGACATAAATATGCCCGAATCATCTAACTCAAAAGGGGAAGCAATTCTGCTATGGAAGGCTGGATATAACCTTGGCCTGACTTGCCAATGTCCATTTGCACTGATTGTCACTAATCTGCGTAGAAAATTTCTCATTTATTCCCCAAACTAACGATAGCTGTACTTGGCATCCATGTGGATGAAGGTTGCGACTATCTCTGTTAACCTATTAGCGTTTGTCGCAATTATCATTCCTAAGTGGATCATCCGCCTGAAAAAATATTTTATTGAGTAATATAATGCGTGAATGAACTTATGGGGTGTATGAATTGATGTGCGGGATGTAAATTAGTTAAGGTGGAGAATCTTTCTTGCATTCGCTCCGTAAAATTTTTCCAGGACTTCCCGAGGCAGGGAGAGGCTATGAGTGGAGAGTGGAAAAGAGATCATGGGGCTATCATAATACAGCGAATCTGTCCCACTCACGTATTGCCAATGCAGCTCAATCATACGGCTAATCATATGTTTATTTGCCGCCTGTGCTGCTTCATCCCCATCTCTGGTGCCCAAGTCAGTTCCGTACAAAATACGATCCTGATAGTCTATGAAAAATTGTCGCACCTTATCCGAATCCTGTCCTACCAGGTCTCCGAACCTGGCAGCGGGTTCTACATGAAAATTGGGATATTGGTCCAGGTGCTCAGCAATCATACCCACATCATGGGACATACTCCCCATGTGGGCACCCACGACGATAAGGTCTGGATTATTGGCCAGCCAATTGTCTCTCGCGGCTATGATGGTCTCATAGCGCGGAATTTCGGGGAGTTGATAGGCATGATATTGCGGATGCTCGGTGTAGTAATTAAAATGGGGATTTTGATCGCTTTCTTTCAGCGGACGCCAGGCTTGAATGGGTTCCGCTATGTGAGCCAGAACAGGAATATCATTTGCGATCAGATACTCCCAAATCGGTTGAAATCGGGGATCGTCAATTTGTACAAATGCGCCGGATGCATCCCTGTCCACCATTCCGATGTTTTTCCATACTTTGACCATCCGTGCACCTGCCTTAACTTCTTCCGCTATTTGACTGATGATGCGGTCTGCAAAATCCGGTTCATCAATTCCGTAAGCATTAAACCCCGAACACACAAAAAATGAATTGGGAAAGGCTTGTTGATGCTTCAGAATATCCGGCCAATAGCGGTGTTCGCCTGTGCTGTCATTTCGGACTACATCGATTAATGCAGCCTGCATATTCCATTCATCCAGAATCTCCATCAGATAGGCTTGCGGAACCCGGTAATGGGTATGGAAGTCGATTTTTTCAATAGACTGCTGTTGAATCGTTGAATCAGATTCTGTTGGAGACGACTGGCAGGCCAGGCAAAAACACACTAACGCAAAAACGAGGGTACGCATAATCTTGGGGTAAAAAGAGCAAAACATATCAGTATGATAGGAAAATAGAGGGATGAATCCCAGAAAAATATCTGGAATACCCTGTATCTTGCAGAAAAAGTAGCATAAATGGCAGATTCAGAATCCTGTTTTTATCGATTGACAAGCGAATCCGAAGGATTCTTTCGAGACCGGGGTTCCAAATTTTATGCGTTTGCGTTTCCGGTAGCAGAATTGGCAGAAGCAGAAGCCCACCTCACCGCACTTCGCAAGCGGTTTCATGATGCCCGCCACCATTGTTATGCCTATCGGATGGGGGAGCGGGGCGAAAAGAGTTTCGCGGCAGATGACCGCGAACCCTCCAATAGTGCAGGGCCTCCCATCCTTGCTGCCATCCGCTCAGCTGAACTCACCAATGTATTGATTGTCGTTGTTCGGTATTTCGGGGGAACAAAATTAGGGATTCGGGGGTTGATAGAAGCCTACCGGGCAGCTGCGGCTGCCGCTATAGAAACGAATGAACGGATCGAAATCATTCCCCAAATCACTTTTGAACTGGCCTATGTCTATGAGCAAACCTCAGAAATCAGCCGGATTCTTCATCCTTTTGAGTATGAAGTTGTGGAGGCGGTGTACACCGATTCAGTTCGGCAAACGTTAGCTATTCGAGAGGAAGTATTTGAACAATTAAATCAAGTACTGAAAACTGCGGGGTATCAAGTGAAAGTAATCTCCTGATTTCCGATTTTCTTTGAGCGGAATAAAGGCTAATTTTCAGGAATAACAGATGTCGATGAAGCGTGGATTGATCGTAATTATATGGATAGTAAGTTTGATAGAATTGAGTGGGCAATCCCACTATCAAAAACTAGGCATCTCACTGGCTGAACGTCATGCTAACCCGGATGTGAAAACCGCTTTGTATCAGGCCTTTCCGGAAGTGAGAGCGAGTAACTCTGAATTGGCATTAACAGTTGAACGTGTCAGCCAAACGGGTCATCACCTTCGGTTTAATCAGCAATTTCAAGGCATTCCTATCCAGGGTGCAGGTATATTGGCACACGTGCATCAGTCGACGATTGTATCCTGTATGACAAGTCTTGTAGAATTCTCTCCCAAACCCCTGGGAGATTTTTCCTTGCCTGAGTCGCAGATTCACAATCAACTCCAGGTCGAGCTTTCTGCTTATGAAGTCAGAACATCCCCGGTCTGGCTTGTATCTGAAAATGGACTTAGACCTGCCTACCGGGTTATCACATTTGCCCATACAACCCCTGCCTCTTACGAACTCCTTATAGATGCTGAAACTGGGGAGGAACTCAGCCGGGAAGTGCGAGACGCTTTCGCACGGGATCAGGTGAGTTCAGATACCTCCGGGCGGGCAGTAGTGTTTATCCCCAATCCCTGCACAAAGGCAGAGGTTGCATATGGGGATCTGTTTACCGATGATGATGATGCCCATGCAGCGGTTTTTGATGGGCTGCTCGATACTGTTGTCTTACAGGATATTGACTGGCGGAATAATACCTTTCACCTGGAAGGCCCCTTTGTTAAAATAGAAGATATTTCTCCCAATACGATTGCTCCGGCTACTTCCGCAAACGGCGACTTCTTTTTTACACGGGATATGCCCGGTTTTGAGGATGTAATGGTCTATTATCACATCGACCGGTTTCAACGATATGTCCAGTCATTGGGTTATACCAACCTGCAAAACCGTCCTTTCCGTTTTGATCCACATGGACACGGAGATAGTGATAATTCAAGTTTTGTTCCAGATGGCGTTAATTCTTTTATTAGATATGGAGAAGGCGGTGTTGACGATGCAGAAGACGCCGATGTGATCATCCACGAATATGGCCATGCCCTCTCGGACGCAGCATCGCCCAACTCCCGTTCAGGTACAGAGCGCCGCGGACTGGATGAAGGAATCGGAGATTATTTGGCCGTTTCCTATTCGCAGCAATCCAGCCTCTTTCAATGGGATATGGTATTTAATTGGGACGGGCATAATGAATATTGGCCTGGGAGAACAGCAGCCACCTCAAGTACCTATCCCCCAGTCGGAAATGCCAGTATTTATGAATACGGAGAAATCTGGAATTCGACACTGATGGAGATTCGCAGTGAAATCGGAGATACCCTAATGGATAGGTTGGTCCTGGAAGAGTTGTTTTACAACTACTCTGGAATGACCTTGCCGGATGCTGCCCAAATTCTCATCGAAGTTGATTCCATTCTGAATGGCGAAGCCAATCGCGAGGTCATAACCTTTTATATGTGCCAACGCGGTATTCTGGCTGAAGCCATTTGCCTGGCGGTAGGAGTGGAACCCGAGCTGGAAGCGACAAGCCTGCTTGCCTTTCCAAATCCCAACACCGGAGCCTTTCGCCTTTCCTGGGAAGAAAAACTATCATCAGGAGCTTCAACTCATATTAAAATCCTGGACTTGATGGGGCGCGAAGTGTACCAGCAGGATATCTCTGCAGGTACCCATGAAGCTAATATCTCTTTGGTGGTGCCTGCCGGGATGTACCTGGTTCAGCGGTATCGGCGCGGACAATTATTGGATAGCCAGAAGATTCAGATTTCTCATTGAATGAAACCCCATCTCCCCCTCCCAAAAAAACAAAAGAACGTCTTCTGATAGAAAACGTACCTTTTGCCCGATTTTGTTGAAAAAACCGTATAGGGAAAACTGAACTTTAATTTAGTGAAAAGTCATGAAACTGGCAAATTTTATCTAATCAGATTGTTTGCCGTAAAATGCCTATTATTAAGCCCTACTATTTTCACACAATCTTACTCCTATGAATCGCCAACACTTTCTCAAATCTACCCTGCTGGGGGCAGGATGGCTGGCCGGTGGCATGCCTCTGCTTGCGAATCCAACAGAGACGCTGTCTGATCTGAAAATCACCCGAGTCCGGCTCTATCGTTCTCCCAACCATTCGCCTACCTTTAACCAAAGCAATCACATCATTACGGTTGAAACCGATAGTGGCTTGATGGGAATCGGGGAAGGCGGAACCCCTGATATGATCCGTCAATTAGGAGGCATGCTGATTGGGGAAGACCCATTTCGGATTGAACACTTGTGGCAGGTGATGTATCGGGGCTTTTTCTATCCGCCGGGCCGCGAAAAAATACATGGACAAGGAGGATTGGATATGGCCTTGTGGGACATAAAAGGCAAGGCACTGGAAGTACCGGTTTATGAGTTGCTGGGAGGATTGACGCGGGATCATATCGAGTGCTATTCTACGGGTTTTCCTGGCAAAGGAAGCCACAAATCGACAGCTGCGGCCTGCATGGATGCCGGCTTTCGCGCTTATCGGTTTCATGGCGCAGATGCCCCTAAAGGAAAAGGGTATGACCCACATAGAGCGGTTGACTGGACCTACAAAGCCTGTCAGGAAATCAAAGAAGGAGTAGGGGAGGAGGGCGATTGGGCGATTGATTTTCATACCCGATTGGATATGGCACAAGCGATTCGATTATGTGAATTGATAGAAGACCTGAATCCGATTTTTGTGGAGGATTTGATTCGTTCTGAAAACAAAAGCCAGTATCGGATGATCCGTAACAAGGTGGATGTACCTATAGCGGTAGGCGAGCATTTTAGTGACCGCTGGGATGTGCGGGAATTGATTGAAGAGGACCTGATGGATCATTGCCGGATTACCTTGCCAAATGCAGGTGGGATATCTGAATATAAAAAGATAGCGGCGATGTGTGAAACACATTATGTGGGCCTGATTCCACATTTTACGGGTCCCATTGCTACGGCTGCACTGGTACATGTCCTGGGTTCCTCCTCTGGGCCTGTGATGATGGAAATGCGGGGTGAAAAGCCTAAGGTAGAACCCCATTTGCCAGAACACCTGGAATTCAGGGAAGGGAAAGTCTATCCCAATGATCGATATGGAATCGGCGTAAGTTTTGATCCCAGTCAGGCAGAACTGCTACTTGAGGTTACAGAGCATGCAAGCCCGGTCCCTCAGTTGCGCCGCCCGGATGGCTCTTACACAAACTGGTAGAAATGATTAACTTGGCCCACAACCCTAAAACTTAGCTGATGAAACCTAGTCCTCTTTTTTATCGATTATTGATCCTATTGTTGGTACTCCCTGTTTTGGGAATAAACGGCTGCGAACCCTCACCTGAAAAGCCCTATCCCAACCGGCCGATTACCTATCTGGTTCCCTGGAGTCCCGGCGGTATGACGGATTTGTCTTCCCGCGTACTCGCTGCTGTTTTGCAGGATAAACTCGGCCAACCTGTGAATGTGGTAAACCGGACAGGCGGTTCAGGCGTGGTGGGACACCTTACCCTCTCTAAGGCCAAAGCTGATGGCTATACGATTGGAGCAGTTACGGTTGAATCTACCATGATGCACTGGCAGGGATTGACCGATCTGGATTATCAAAAATTCACAGCTCTTTCGCTGTTAAGTAATAATGCTTCCGCTATTACGGTTCGGGCCGATGCCCCCTGGAATACTGTCGAAGAGTTGGTCGCTGAAATTCGGGCGAATCCGGGTACCTTACAAGCTTCCGGTACTGCCAAAGGCGGGATTTGGGATTTGGCACGAATTGGCTTTTTACAGGCAGTTGACTTACCGGAATCTGCGATGCCCTGGGTGCCGAGTCAAGGCGCTTCCCCTGCTTTGCAGGAATTAGTGGCCGATGGCGTAGATGTCGTAACGGCTGCTCTTGCAGAAGTCGATGGCCTTCGTCAGGCAGGACAGGTAAAAGTCCTGGCGGTCATGGCTGAAGAACGACTTGCGGAATTTCCCGACATTCCTACCCTTAAAGAACAGGGAATCGACTGGAGCCTGGGCGGCTGGGTTTCGGTAGCTGCTCCATCAGGACTTGCCCCGGAAGTAGAAAAGACCCTCGGCAATGCCATCGCAGCAGCGATTCAGGATACTGCTTTGGTCAATGCTTTTTCACGCTCCGGATTCAATCTGTCTTATAAAAATCCTGCTGACTGTGCTGCTTTCTACCAGTCGGAAGATACCCGAAATGGTCAGTTGCTCGATCTGGCGGGCTTGAAGAGGTAAGAAGAAGAGAAAAGATATTAGATGGAAGAAGAAAGAGAGGATGAATTCCTCTCTTTCCCTCAATCCCGACTTCCCCTACTCCCGAACTCCCGCCCAACCTCTCTAACTCTCCAACTATGATCCTCCGAACTCCAGACGAACGATTTGACAACTTGCCCGGATATTCCTTTGCGCCTAACTATGTGGAGATTGATGGGATGCGTATGCACTATGTAGATGAAGGGGAACATCCTACTGAAACCGTGCTCATGCTACATGGAGAACCAGATTGGTCCTACCTGTATCGAAAAATGATTCCCATTGTGACGGAAGCTGGATATCGGGTCATCGCGCCGGATTTGATCGGATTCGGGAAGTCAGACAAGCTTCCCGAAGTAGGTGATTATAGTTATCAAAAACACATCGATTGGGGGCGTGAATTTATCGAGATCCTCGATTTACAGAACATCACGCTGGTCGGGCAAGACTGGGGCGGATTAATCGGTTTGCGATTGGCTACGGAAATGGAGGACCGCTTTAAGCGAATTGCGATTGGAAATACTTTCTTAGCTACTGGCGATTTGGAGGCAAATGAAGCCTTTCGAAGCTGGCAAGAATATTCTCAACAAGTGCCAGAGTTTCCGGTTGGGAAAATCATCGCGCGAACCTGTGTAAGCCGAATCCCGAAAGAAGTAATAGCGGCTTATGACGCTCCTTTTCCCGACGAAAGCTACAAAGCAGGGGCCCGTGCCTTTCCGATTCTGGTACCCACAAGTCCGGATGACCCTGCTGCTCAGCCCAATCGTGAAGCCTGGGTGAAACTCAAAAAATGGACCAAACCATTTATTACGCATTTTAGTGATAGCGACCCGATTATGCGCGGTGGCGAAAAGTATTTTCAGAAAGTAGTGCCCGGCGCAGCAGGACAAGCACATACCATCATCACAGAAGCGGGCCATTTTTTGCAAGAAGACAAAGGAGAAGAATGGGCATCATTGATTGTTGATTTTATCCAGGCAAATCCGACAAGCAAAGTCCGATAATTCTGTCGCATGAAAAGACAGATAATAAAACCCAACAGAATGATACAGAAACTGGCGGAGAAAAATCAGATGAGAATAGCTCAGCAGAATTGAATTCTGACCCAGGCCCGCCTCTGTTGGGAAATTCTGAGGAAATGCAATTTACAAACTCTTCCCAGCCAGGCACTTTAGGAGTTGCAGCCTTGATTGAAGCAGGAGAATTAAATGATGCAATGGAGTTGAGGAAGGCCGAAGCGGTCAAGCAAGGGGATACGGAGTCAGAAAAAGAAATTCTTGCATTGGACTCCCGTTTATGCCAACTCAAAAAAGAAGTCGATTCAGGCTTGATTGCCAAGCCCGATGAAATGCTGGAACGCAATCGGATTACTGTTGCCTTGATTCATTTGCAGGAACAATTAGCTGGAAAATTGAGTTGAGCTAAACGTAGGCTTACTAATCTCTGGCATCTTTCATCTTCATTCTTTCACCTTTCCCTCTGTTTATGTTACGAATCTTAAAAATTGTTGGAATCATTGTGGGGACTTTACTCACATTACTCGTGATAGCTGGCCTGATCATGCATGAATCCCGCCCGGTGGGAGTAGTAAGTTCCGAAGCGGATGACTTAGCTCGTAAAATGATCCATGCAGTCGATGGGGCAGCCTGGGATACAACCGAGGCCGTAAGCTGGAACTTTAGTGATATGAACTCGCATTTGTGGGATAAAAACCGCCATTTTGCGCAGGTAAAGTGGGGGGATCATGTGGTATTAGTTAATATCAATGAACGTACTGGGGTGGCTCGTACAAATGGGCAGATCGTGTCGGGAGATGCCGGAGATAAACTGGTCCAAAAGGCTTGGTACAAGTGGGCAAATGATTCATTCTGGCTAAACCCGGTAACCAAAGCGTTTGATAATGGAACGGAGCGAAGCATCGTCGACCTGGAAAATGGAGAGAAGGCACTGATGGTTACCTATACTACCGGAGGCGCTACGCCGGGAGATTCTTATCTATGGATATTGGACGAAAATGGCTTGCCAAAAAGCTGGAAAATGTGGGTGAAAATTATCCCGGTTGGAGGCTTTGAGTCTTCATGGGAAAATTGGATACGCATTTCGACAGGGGCCCAAATAGCTACCTTGCATGCTGGCTTATTAACCTTGAATATAAAAGAGGTCAAAGGTGGAAAATTAAGCGAACTCGCATCAGGTGGCGATCCCTTTCAGGAATTGGAGCAATAATAGCACATTTTCAATAGGCCGATCGAGTTTTCCCAAATCCGTTTTAATTCCCTAAAACACATGGCACAAACCGCTTTGATAATAGGTGCAACAGGATTAGTGGGGAGTCACCTGCTCCAGC
>CAYGTH010000108.1:3845-17614 GCA_964352745.1 uncultured Bacteroidia bacterium | reverse complement strand
GTACCCGCCCAGGTCATGGCAGTATTGGTCTTGGTTGACATCGCTACCAGATTCGTTCCACCTGCTGGATCAGCCGATGCAGCAACAGAGACGTTTCCACCAAAGTCAGTTAAGGAATAATCAACGGTTGCGGTATCATCAAACGTTACCGGCAGGTCGATTTGAGCCAATACAGGAGTAGTTCCGCTACAAGTTGCGGTAAAAGGAATAGACACATCGTTTGCACTCAACTGCCAGTTGCCGCCAAAAGAAGCCTTACTCCACAATACGTTTAATTCAGCGTTTGCTGGTGCAGTAGCCCAGGTCAGCGTCCGGCTAATTTTTCCAGGAGTGGAGAAGTCTTCCGGAGAAATTGTCGCTCCGGTGCCATTGAGTACGATCAACAAGTCAACTGCATCTGCATCAACGGACTCAATTTCTACTTCTGTAGTAGTGGGGCCTATGTTCTTGATCGTCATGTAGATCGAAGAAGCTAAGTCGGCTGTATTTCCCAAATGGTATATCTGTGTATTACAGTATGGGGAATTCGTACCCCCTGTACCTCCCCCGCCAACAAACTCTACATCATCCCAGTAGTACACTTTTGTTCCGGCAGTAGCGCCGTCAGTACCAAAGTTAAAAAAGATAGAAGCCAGATCGTAGGTATAAGTCAGGTCCAGAGCTGCCGTCGCCATAACAGGGGTACTGAAATCAAAGGTCAACATCTCCCAGGCATTGGCCATGGTGGTCATTACCTCTGCTTCTACGGTGTGGGTATTGTCATTGGCATCTTCTAATTTCAGACGAACAGGTATCCCTGCATCTGGAGAATAGACCATAACAGTCATTTCCGTTTCGGTTGCAGAAAAAGGAACTGCTGTCGCAAAGCCTGTTCCCGAAGCAGGTCCCATGGTAGTACCCGCCCAGGTCATGGCAGTATTAGTCTTGGTTGACATCGCTACCAGATTCGTTCCGCCAGCGGGATCAGCTACTGCAGGCATAGAAACATTTCCGCCAAAATCAGTCAAGGAATAATCAACGGTCGCCGTATCATCGAAGGTTACCGGCAGATCGATTTGTGCAGGAGAATTCGGTCCGGCACCAAACTTCACATCATCCCAGTAATAGACTTTCGTTCCAGCAGTAACACCATCGGTACCAAAGTTGAAGAAGATAGAAGCCTTATCGAAGGTATAAGTCAAATCCAGGGCTGCAGTTCCAGGAGCTTGATTGCTGAAATCAAAGGTCAGTATTTCCCAGGTATTCGCCATCGTAGTCATCGCCTCTGTCTCTACCGTATGGGTTACATCGTTACTGTCTTCCACTTTCAGACGAACAGGAATGCCTGCATCTGGTGAGTAGACCATGACATTCATCTTGGTTTGAGTAGCAGTAAAAGGTACCGGTGTTGCAAAACCAGTTCCAGCAGCGGTTCCCATGGTAGTACCCGCCCAGGTCATGGCGGTATTGGTTTTGGTAGACATCGCTACCAGGTTCGTCCCGCCAGCTGGATCAGCTGTTGCAGGTACAGATACATTCCCACCGAAATCGGTTAGGGAATAGTCAACATTAGCGGTATCGTCAAAGGTTACCGGCAGATCGATCTGCGCAGGCGTTTGAGCAAAAGCCAGTGTTGAACTAATTGTGAGTAGTAGTAGAAGAATTCGTTTCATAGTTAGAGATTAACACAGAATTATTGAGTGAAAGGAAAATTTAGCTTATGTCATAATTAGTTGTATCCAATTGATGCATTCCAAGCGAAATGCATCAACAGGTCAAAAAACAAATAGAACATTTGTGCACCAGCAGTTTAGCTTGACGTGCGATGTGAGCAATCTAATATATAAGGAAATCTAAACTGTTTGCCCCCAATGGGCGAAATGATGTAGTCAAGATGTATAATTGAATGGGCTTCAATACAAATAAATCAGGGCATCTCACGAGTACATCAATCCTCAGTTTCTCTTTGACCTCATTTAGGCAAATAGTGAATCCTGGATTTTGGTATCTCGATAAATTTAAATTCCCTTGTACTCGATAAAGCCTGTGATCCTGCTTTAATCAGGTTGCCAACAGGAGATTCCTGTATCATAAAACTTACCCCCCAATTACCTACCGACCATTTCTAGCCACAATCACCTGATCTTTCCTTTTTTTTCAAAAAAAGCCCCAACTTCGGGACACTACAGTACAGTTGATTCATCCTTAGTACCGTTATTCGAATAGAAAGTTAATTTGTTTTCATTTGATTCGATCCGGAGCCATTGCAATTAGCAAGACTCCGGATTTTTTTATTCCTCATGCCTCTCAGAAATCAGCGCCTCAGTTTTTCTTTCAGTATTCGGGCAGCCTGGGTATAGCCTCCCTCAGAACCATCTACAAAATGAATATGCTGATCTCTCCGGTCGCGGACATAACACGATAGTACGCTCTCTTCGCTCGCGTGCAGCCCGTACCAGATATCGCCACGCTCCTCCATTTCATTGAGCTGCCTCCGCAGTTCGTTCCGCTGCGCAATGGTCCCTGTAATCACTGTATTGATCCGGCCATCCATGACAAGGGTATCCGCAAGCTCCACTAAACTTTGCAAGTAGGCCTTTCCGGATTTGTCGAATACGAAATAGTACCATTTCCCAATCAAGGTCTCCACCCAACCTTTCAATAGGGATCCGAAGCTCATTCGCCCTAAGCGGGTCCGAACTTCTGCTCCAATCTTCTCAAAGCTTGCTTTGAGGCGCAGGCGATTGACGGAAATTGGCTGACGTTTTTCAGGGGGACCATAGACCCGGTCAATCATTTCCAATACTTCCCCAAATACGGCTCCCTGCCGGTCATCTTCCCGCGCTACAACTAAGAGGGAGATAACCTCTTGTTGATCTTCCGGGGGTTTAATATGATTCCACCGGCATTCCATGCCTTCCAAATCCAGCAGAGGTTCAGATGCTTCGGCTACGGTTTCCTGTTTGTCGCGGCCTTTGATGAGGAATTCAGCGTGTTGCAAACCACCGCCCAGCACAACCGGAATCGAAAACCGATTGCTCATTTTTGCTTTGGCGAGGCTCAATTGAAAGCCGTCCCGATATACCTGGCTCACGGCAACAGAACCCACCCGCAAGTCCATCCCGAAATTGCGGCTCGTATTTTCGCGGTGTTCCATGAGGGCTGCCATCAGCCCGGGAAGCAGGCTATTCGGAATCATCATCGTCGCGCCATCTCCGCCAAAAAAAAAGGGGATCGTCACTTGTTCATGACGGGCCAGATTGATCGCAGCAATGATGCTCCCCGTAGCAACGAGGTTGACCCGATCATGCAATCCGGCAAGTACAGCCTGTGTTGACCCCTTAATATCAGTAATGACCACATGCCAATCCGCGGGAACCTGCTCAAACAAATTTGCCTCCACAAGCAAACGGCTCAACGGTAAGTCGTGTAAGGGCAATTCTGTATAAAAATGATCCGGATGAGGCACATTCATATTCAAACAAGATGTTTGAGGGAAAGTTAGTCAATTTTGGGCTTTGGGTTGCCCAACTTTTGAGCTGAAATGGGGTTAGTATCCTGTATGAACAAAAAAAATACGTTATCAGACACCGATATTGACCGTATCATCGAGATGGCTTGGGAGGACAGAACGCCATTTGGAGCCATTGAGCAACAATATAAGCTGTCGGAATCAGCGGTGATCAGGCTGATGCGCCAGGAATTGAAAAGCAGTAGCTTCCGGCGATGGCGCAAAAGGGTTACGGGTAGAAAAACCAAGCATGTGGCACTACGAAGCGAAGCGGTGGATCGCCACCGATGCAGCCGACAACGGACCATTACCCAAAATAAAATTTCAAACCGCTAGTGATATGCTTACGTGCGCAAGGCCGAAAAGCCTTAGAGGTAGCACAACTCCCAATCGGCCGCCGGAGCGATCTCTACCCGATTGCGAAGGGCTCTGCCAAATTCGGAAGCTGATATTTCCATTTCATCCCCCGCTTGCACCGCTATTCCCGCTGCAAAACTCAGGCTCGCTGTTCCAAAGAAGTGAATATGCACATCTCCTGGCCGCCGGAATTGCGCATATTTAAAATGGTGATATTCTAAATTGCGGATGCTGTGAGACATATTGGCCTCTCCGCTGTGGAATTCCTGTTCCCAAATCGTGTTGCCGTCCCGGATAATTTTCACTTCGCCTTGTATCGTATCGGGCAGGTCGCCGAGCAGAAGTTCCGGCCCAATGGAGCAATTGCGTAATTTGGAATGAGCCAGATAGAGGTAATTCTGTTTTTCGGTAATGTGGTCTGAGAATTCATTTGCCAGCGTAAATCCCACACGATAGGGATTCTCGTCTGGCCCAATCACGTACACACCGGCTATCTCGGGTTCCTCGCCTTGGTCGAGGGCAAAATCAGGACTCTTTAACGGCTGATAAGGAGCAACTAAACTAGCCCCATCCCCTTTATAAAACCATTCGGGTTGCACCCCTACGTCTCCGTCTTTGGGCTTCCCGCCCTCGATTCCCCACTGAAACATCCGCATGCTGTCGGTAACAGCTTCCTGATGCCCTTCATGCATTTGATTTCGGGTACTCGCACTCCCCAGATGTGTCAGGCCCGTACCCGTGAGCAACAAATGGGCGGGATCAGGGTGCAGGATAGGCGGCAGAATTGATCCGGACTCGATCAGCGAGCTGTATGAGAAGCGTTCCAGGTCTTCAAACTCAGCTAACAAGGATGCCAAAGGCTTCTTTTCAGCGATTGCCTGCATCGCGAGGGCATACAAACTGTGGGCGTCGGGCAAGGCTGCTACCTTCTCCTGATCCCTCACAATAGCAACCCGTATTGTATCATCGGGACTTCTAAATTGAATGACACGCATAGCGTTTCTGTTGTAAAATTTATCCCCTACCTATCCCCCCGTAAATCCATTGGAGAGGTGATAATAGAGTTCATTGGTGCGGAGTTCCTGTTTGAAAGACCGAAGGCGGGTTTCTGAGTCGATGAGAACATATTCGATACCGGCCATCTCTGCAAAATCTTCGAGGTATTCGGGGGTCAGAGACTGGCTGTAGCAGGTATGGTGTGCCCCACCGGCCAGAATCCAGGCAGCGGCGCTCGTTTTCAGGTTGGGATGCGGCTCCCAGAGTACGCGGGCTACGGGAAGTTTGGGGAGGGATTCGGGTACCGCTACGGCCTCCACGGTATTGACCAGCAAGCGAAAGCGATTCCCCAGATCAATGAGAGATACATTGAGTGCAGGACCTGCTGCGCTATCAAATACAAGCCTGACGGGGTCTTCTTTGCCACCAATTCCGAGAGGATGGATTTCACAGGAAGGCTTTCCCTGTGCAATAGAAGGACATATTTCCAGCATATGCGCCCCCAATACCTGCATGCGTGCCGGATTGAAATGGTAGGTATAATCTTCCATAAAGGAATTGCCACCTTCAAGTCCTTGCCCCATTACCTTCATCGTCCGAACGAGGGCTGCTGTTTTCCAATCGCCTTCTGCTCCAAATCCATATCCATCTGCCATCAGGCGCTGCGCTGCAATCCCGGGCAATTGCCGAAAGCCGTGTAAATTCTCAAAAGTGTCGGTAAATCCCTGAAAATCGCCCGATTCCAGAAAGGCGCGTAGTCCCAATTCAATCCGGGCAGCTTCTCGCAAAGCACTTCGCTGACTTCCTCCTATCCGCAGGCTGGCAGCCATCTCATAGGTATCGTCATATTCAGCAGTCAGGGCGTCCAATTCTCTGTCTTCAATTTCATTAATACAGGCCAATACATCCCCCAGCCCGTAGCCATTGACTGAGTAGCCAAATTTCATTTGAGCGGCGACTTTATCCCCTTCCGTAACGGCCACTTCGCGCATATTATCTCCAATTCTGGCGATTTTCATGTGCTGCATTTCCTGCCAGGCAGTTGCTACCCGGGCCCATACGCCTAATCGCTCCCGGACTTCGGGGTCCTGCCAGTGGCCCACCACCACCTTTCGGTCGAGCCGCATTCTGGTATTGATGAATCCGAATTCCCGCCCCCCATGTGCGGACTGGTGCATGTTCATGAAGTCCATGTCGATCTCAGCCCAGGGAATATCCCGTCCGTATTGCGTGTGGAGGTGTACTTGTGGTTTTTGTAAGATCTTTAGCCCTGCAATCCACATTTTGGCCGGTGAAAAAGTATGCATCCAGGTAATCAGTCCGACGCAGGTATCACTGGCATTTGCATCAAGGCACAGGCGTCGAATGGCATCCGGCCCCGTCAGGACAGGCTTGTACACAACGTTTACCGGAATATGCGTTTCTGCATGCAGAGATGCTGCTATTTCCTGAGAATGGCTTGCGACCTGGCGCAAGGTTTCTTCGCCATACAAATGCTGGCTTCCGGTTACCAGCCAGACTTCATAAGTGGGGGAGTTCGGGAATTCGGGAGTTTGGGAGTTTGGGGACACGCGCTTGGGGGAGTTAAAAGTTAAAAATGAAGAGTAATGAGTTGGGAAACCTTCAATCTATCTCGAACAAGCCAGATTAACGAATGGCATTCGAGGCCTTGATTTGTTTGATCGTTTGAATGTTCGGGGTTTGAGAGTCGGGAATGAAAACCCTGGGGAGCGTATTTTCTTTCCCGCAAATCAATATCCCGCATACTCGCTTTCTCCTATTGCCCGTAATAGGCATTTTTGCCGTGTTTGCGTTCATAATGCTTGCGAATCAGGGCATCCTTGAGTCGCGGGGCATTCGGGTTTACCTGAAGACTTACCCAGGCCATTTTCGCCAATTCTTCCAGGACAGCGCTGTTATAGACGGCCTTGTGCACATCTTTGCCCCAGGTAAAAGGCGCATGGTTGGAGACCAATACCATTTCGACTTCTGTCGGATCCAGGTTTCGCAACTTAAAATCATTGAGAATCTGAAATCCGGTTTCGTATTCGTAGTCTCCCTGGATCATTTCATCACTCATCACCGGTGCGCAGGGTACATCCTCAGTCAAGTGGTCAGCATGTGTGGTCCCCATGATGGGAATATCGCATTGCGCCTGGGCCCAGGCGGTGGCATAAGTAGAGTGTGTATGTACAATGCTCCCGATAGAATCCCAATGCTTATATAAAACCGCATGGGTCTGAGTGTCTGAAGAGGGCCGTTTATCGCCCTCGACGACGTTTCCCTCAAAATCCACAATGACCATCTCTTCGACCGTTAACTGATCATAGGGCACTCCGCTCGGCTTAATGGCAAATACGCCTGCATCCCGGTCAGCCACGCTTACATTTCCAAATGTGTATAAGACCAGGCCCAGTTTGGGGAGTTGCATATTGCCTTCGTAAGCAGCTTGTTTGATAGAAGTATATGACATGGGGAGGATTTACGAGTTACGAGTTACGATTTGGGAATTACGAGTTTTGAGTTACGAGTCTCATATTTTCTTTCTAATATCTTCTATCTTCCTTCTTTTCCACAAAAGTACCCGCATCGAGATATGCCTGGTATCGCTTGTCGTAGTAGCTTTTCCGATCGGGATTGGGTTGATATTCAGATTCAAAGCCCTGCCCCATGGCTGCTTGTGCTGCCGAGACATTGGGGTATAGACCCGCCGCAGTTGCTGCGAACATAGCTGAACCCAATGCACAGGTCTGCTCAGAACGAGCTACTTTGATGGGCATATTCAACACATCGGCAAGGGTTTGCATCACAAATGGGGATTTTTTGGCGACCCCTCCCAGGCCGATTAACTCGCGAATGGGTACGCCTTCCCTGCCAAATCGCTCAACAATCGCCCGTGCGCCAAAACAGGTCGATTCCACCAAAGCCCGAAAAATCCGGGGGGCATCACTGCCCAGGTTAATATTAAAAATCGCGCCTTTCAAGGCCTGGTTGGCATCAGGGGTCCGGCGACCATTCATCCAGTCCAGCGCCAACTCACTGTTTTCAGTTAAGGGGAGTGCGGCGGCCTGTTCACTCAGTTTCGGTATGATTCCCGCTACCATATTTCCCAGTATCGCATCCCGATTGGGTACATCCGTAGGCAACAGCTGCTCGATGGGCCATGCTATAAGATTTCGGAACCAGGCATAGACATCGCCAAAAGCTGACTGTCCGGCTTCCATTCCCAGCATTCCCGGCACTACGGAACCTTCCACCTGCCCGCAAATCCCCTGTATGAGTTTGTCGCCCATTTCGGCGGAGGGGGCAACCAATATATCGCAGGTAGAAGTCCCCATAATCCTACTGAGGGCATAGGGCTGTATTTCGCCTCCTACTGCTCCCATGTGCGCATCAAATGCACCCGCCGCTACTACGACATCTGTAGAGAGGCCCAATCGTTCCGCCCATTCTGCTGACAAGGTTCCGACTGAGGTATCTGCCGTATCTGTTTTCGAAAACAGCCGTTCTCGTAAACCCTGCAAAACAGGATCCAGCTCTGTCCAAAAATTATCGGGAGGCAGTCCGTCAAACTCTTCGTGCCAGAGGGCCTTATGACCTGCCGCACATCGGCTGCGCTTCATTTCATGTACATCATTTCCCCCTGTCAACAAGAAAGGAATCCAATCACAGTGTTCTACCCAGGAATAAGCCGCTTCCCGCACCGAATCATCTACCCGGAGAGTTCGGAGAATTTTGGCCCAAAACCACTCAGAAGAATAAATTCCTCCTACATATTTCAGGTAATTGGGTTGGTAATTTGCCGCATGGGCATTGATTTCAGTAGCCTCTTTGATCGCTGTGTGATCCTTCCACAAGATGAACATCCCATGCGGGTTTTCTGCAAATTCAGGCAGTAGGGCCAGGGGGGTACCTTGCCGATTTACTGCCACAGGCGTTGAACCGGTCGTATCTACTGCAATTCCTTTTACCTGCCTCGCTGCATCAGGTCCCGCTGTCGCCAGCACTTGCTTAGTCGTGCGAGACAAGCCTTCTATATAGTCCTGGGGATGTTGTCGAAACTGATTGTTCGCAGCATCGCAGTAAGCCCCTTTTGCCCATTGCGCGTATTCATAGACTGCTGCTGCCAGTTCCTTGCCATCCGCAGCATTTATCAAAACGGTCCGAACGGAATCCGTACCGTAATCAACGCCTATGACGAGTCCTTTTTCCATGTGATCCAAATTGTTTATGCCTAAATAAATGTACTATTTACATTTAATAATACCAACAAATATCAAGAATCCGTCTGGTATTCCCAAACCCTCTCTCAGGGATTCCATCCTCCACCGTAATTGGGGCCTTATTCTGTAGTATTTCTTCTTTTGAGGAATCCATTGAGGTCAAAGTAGAACCCCTTTTCCCGAAGTTCTTCGTATCGGTCTTTATCAAACTGATAATAAAAGGCTCCCTTTTTGGATTGGGATTTATCCTTTTCATCTAGCCGGGTCAGGAGCTTCATTTTTTTGATTTTTTTGCTAAAATTCCCAGGGTCGAGTATTCTTTGGTGAATGGCTTCGTAAAGCGATTTTAGCTGGGGAATGGTAAATTTTTCCGGAAGCAGGTTAAACCCAATAGGTTGGGTCCGGGTCTTTTGTCTGAGTACCTGCAGCGCCTGCTGCACCATCTCCCGATGATCAAAAATCAAGGGAGGAAGGTTTTCAACTGAAAACCACTTCGCACCATACTGGCTGCCCAGATCCGAATCATACAAATCAACCCGAATCAAAGTATAGTAGGCTACCGAGATTGTCCGGGCTTCTGGGTCCCGGTCTACTTTACCATAGGTATAGAGTTGCTCCATAAATACAGCATCAAGGCCCGTAAGTTCTTTCACAACCCGTGCAGCAGCCAAATCCAGAGACTCATCTCCTTTTACAAAACCGCCCATAAGGGACCAATTCCCCCTTTCGGGCAGAAAATTGCGCTTGATTAACAAGATTTTCAGATTTTTTTCCGCATATCCGAAAATAATGTTATCAACAGCCAGGTAATGCTTTTCATGCTGGTTATACAGGTTGTTCATCTCTGTTTTCTGCCTGGAATCAGGTATCAAAATAGGGAAATAAATCGAGCATACCAGTAGAAAACCGAAGGTATTGAAATAGTTTTCCACCAGTAGTGGATAACTATTTCCGTATACATAAGCGCCTTTTGTACAAATAGCGTTCTAATAGGAAAAGCGGGTGAAAGAAATGTATTTTTCTCACTCAATGAGCAAGAATTTTGCAAAAATGCTATAAAAGGCCTCATTTCTTGCAAAGTTTTACCATATTGCAAATTAATTAGAGAGATCGGTAGCAATTTTTTAACAGTTTGGCTCCGTTACAAGCACGAATACAGGTGATGAATAAGTTAACTACTCACCATTCGTTTTCCAGGCATAGCTTCAGGCCCCATAACCTGCAGACAATATCGAACCGTCTCTATTTAGTCTCTCCCTTTCTAGTCATATCAAGATGCGCAACCCCACTTATCCATCCGGTTGCGTTTATTTTTTGGCCCTAATTAATTGTTAATAACTGTTCCACTTTACAAAAACTGTTTATATGAGAAGAACATTACACTCCTTTTTGTTATTCATCAGTCTGGCTTGTAGCTTTTCCCTGGTACTGGGGCAAGGAAGCACAACCGCAACGATGAATGGGCAGGTAACGAGTGAAGCAGGCGCTGCATTATCTTCAGCTACTGTAATCGCCGTCCACACCCCAACTGGTTCCAAATATGGAACCCTTTCCAATGAAGAAGGGTACTTTTTTATTCCAAACATGCGCATCGGTGGTCCTTACACCGTAACGGTAACGTATGTAGGGTTTGAGAAAAGTGAAACCACAGGTATCTACCTTTCACTTGGACAAACTTACCGTCAGAATATTCAATTGAGCGACCAAAATGCAACCCTTGAAGAAGTCGTCATTTCAGCTTCAGGAGGAGATGTGTTTGATGGTAACCGTACAGGTGCGGAAACCTATGTAGGAGAAGAGGCCATTGCTGCACTACCTACTGTAAATCGTGATTTCCTGCAAGATTTTGTACGCCTGGATCCTCGTGCCAGTTCTACTGATCAAACAGGTTCCAATTCCGGTGGTATTTCTATCGCTGGGGTCAACAACCGTTACAACGCGATCTATATCGATGGAGCGGTAAACAATGATGTCTTTGGTCTGGCTAACTCCGGTACCAATGGCGGTCAGTCAGGTATTACGCCTATCAGTCCGGATGCAATCGAGCAGGTGCAGGTAGTACTCGCCCCGTTTGATGTAAAACTCGGTGGATTTGCCGGCGGTGGAATCAATGCTGTAACCAGAAGTGGTACCAATACCTTGGAGGGATCAGCATACTATTTCTTCCGGAATGAAAACCTTGCCGGTAAAACACCCGGAGATGAGATTGATGATGATGCCCGTGCAAAATTGGCTCCCTTCTCTGCCAGAACTTACGGTTTCCGTCTTGGGGGTCCAATCATTAAAGACAAGCTCTTTTTCTTCACCAATGTAGAAATTCAGCGCGACGAAGAGCCTAAGCCTTTCTCTTTCAATGACTATGATGGATTGGGAGATGCTGCGAAGTTCGCTGAATTGACCAACTACCTGAGTTCTACTTACGGCTATGACCCCGGAGATTATCTGGATAACCTTTCCACTCGTAAAGGTGAAAAGTTCCTTGCGAAACTAGACTGGAATATCAATGATAACCATAATTTGACGATTCGCCACTCCTATGTACGTGGAGTTGAGGAAGATGCACCGCGCTCTAACAGCCGCCAAGTGTATTTCCGGAATTCAGGGGTTTACTTTCCTTCTACCACGAATTCAAGTGCGCTGGAACTCAAGAGTGTATTCTCTGACAACTTGTTTAATGACCTGACAGTAGGTTTTACCACCGTACGGGATGATCGTGATATCTTAGGTGCTTCACCATTCCCACAGGTTCAGGCGCAAGACGGAAATGCTACTGTCATCTTTGGAACGGATAATTTCTCCTATTCCAATATTGTATTTCAGGACGTTTTGACCGTAACAGACAACCTGACCATCAATAAAGGGAAGCACACTTTCACAGTAGGTACGCACAATGAGTTCTTCAAAATTCAGAACTTGTTTACGATCTTCTCTACGCCACGTTATTTTTACGATAACCAGTTGGATTCACTGGGTAATGTTACCCAAACCGGCCTGGATGTATTCATGAGCGGCGCTCCGGGATTTGCCTTATTTGGTCATGAGTTACCGACTACTCCTGGGGATGCTTCTGGTGTTCGCTTTGGAGATGAAGCCGAAAACCTCGGTCCCACCTTCAACGCAATGCAGTTGGCCTTCTATGCACAGGATGAATATTCCATTTCCAACAACCTCAAGTTGACGTATGGTTTACGTGCAGATATTCCGATTTTCTCCGATGACCCTCCCTTGAACAATACACAGTTCAACACTGAGACCATTCCGCTGCTTGAAGGGTTCTATGACCTTAAAGGCGCGCAGGCCAGTAAGGCTCCTGGTACTTCTATCATGTTGTCTCCTCGTGTCGGATTCAACTGGGATATGAAAGGCGATCAGTCTATGCAACTTCGTGGGGGTGCGGGTGTATTTACCAGCCGTGTTCCATGGGTATGGCCCGGAGGTATGTTTATCCGGAATGGCCTGAACTCCAGTTTTGCCGGAACATTCGGTCCTTTTTCCGCTACTCCTGAAGAGTGGAGAGCGAATCTCCTGAACCTGAACAGCCCGTCTGGTGATGTGGATTTGTTTGTGGAAGACTTCAAATACCCTCAGATTTTCCGGACCAGCCTCGGCTTAGACCGCAAAATCGGTAATGGCTGGATCGTAACCGTTGAAGGAATTTACACCAAGACCCTCAATGATGTAAATCTGAAAAATGTCAACCTCAAGCCGAGCATTGGCACCCTGGAAGGGGCGGACAATCGTCCGATTTTTGACTATACGGATCCCATCGATCCTACCTATGCCCGGATTACCCTTGTAGACAATACTGGAAAAGGATTCACAACCAATGTTTCTGCACAGATCCAAAAGCCGTTTTCAAATGGCTGGACTGCGAGTTTAGCGTACTCTTTCACCCGTGCCAAGGCACTGTTTGATGGATTTGGATTTATCAACTCCACCAACTGGCGTGAAAACTCTGCGATCAATGGCCGTAACAGTATTGAAGAAAACGACGAACTTACCCGTACTGTATTTGACGCAGGTACGCGTATCAGTGCATTTGTAGCCAAGCGTTTTGCTTATTCTGACAACGCAGCTACTACCGTCTCTTTCTTCATCAATGGCCAGTCGGGTCAACCGTACTCTTATGTGTACCAGAACGGAGAAGAGCTTCAAAACGAAGATGATCAGCCTCAGGTTACCATGATTTACATTCCAGAAAACCAGTCCGACATCGTATTTGCAGATCCTGCAACTGCGGGTGCACAGTGGGCTGCTTTGAATGAATTCATTGAAAACGATTCTTACCTGAGCAAGCATCGCGGGCAGTACATGGATCGCAACCATGCACGTACGCCGTTTGAAACCCTGATCGATATGAAAATCGTACAGGACTTCTACGTGAATGCCGGAGGAATGAAGCACAACCTGCAGCTTTCCTTTGACTTGTTCAACGTTGCCAACTTCATCAACCCAAATTGGGGATCAAAGTACTTCGTGGGTAACCGCGGTAACTACGAGTTGATCCGTTTCGTAGGCTTTGAGCCAGGTACTAATCAGCCGACCTTCGCATTCGAAGCTCCTTCCGGTGAAGTTTGGGACCGTGTGAATTCCGGTTTCCGCAGCAACCGTTGGTTCAGTCAGGTAGGGGTACGGTACTCCTTCTAGGCCAGCTATGATATTGCAAAAGAGGGCAGCCGTATAATGCGGCTGCCTGTTTTTTT
>CAYGTH010000108.1:0-3745 GCA_964352745.1 uncultured Bacteroidia bacterium | reverse complement strand
GCTCTTGAGCGATAGATTCATTGCTCACCGGGATTTGTAATCCCGGCCCATCGAATTCTTACGGCACCGTGAGCGGGATTGCAAATCCCGCTAAGCTGTGCTTTTTTTCTTATTCCCCTTATCTGCTCTCCGGGATTTGTAATCCCGGCCCATCGAATTCGTACGGCACTGTGAGCGGGATTGCAAATCCCGTGAAGCTGTGCTTTTTTTCGATCGCCCTTACTGCTCACCGGGATTTGTAATCCCGGCCCATCGAATTCCTTGCAGCAACGTAAGCGGGATTAAACCAGTACCACTTCAACAGGTATCAGCCCAGACATGCCTGAATAATTCGCTGCAGAACTATATACATAGTGATGAGTTTCAGTTACAATTTGCGCTTTTACGGGATTTTGGTGAATGTAAGTGAGTTTTTGCTTAAAAAAGGAAAGGCTATAAATCACTTTAGGTGCGTTTCCCGCCTTCCAAAATTTATAGTTCTTGTGTTTTGCACTTTTCTCTGCTGCTACTGAAAAAGAAGCGATCATCCACTCACGACGACTTTCTCCGGTTTCCAGAATCGCTGCTACAATATTTTTAGCAGTGAATTTTTTAAAATCCCGAAGGGTATCGCTCAGGTGATATCCTTCTTCTGCACCTGCAATCATGTGTAAATGATTACTCATCAGGCACCAGCCATATACAATCAGTCCCTTCTCCTGTTGGCAATAGATGAGGGCATCCACAATAATATGTCGGTATCTGGGGCGGGAAAATACATCTATCCAGCCTTCTACTGTAAGGGTGAGGAAATAGGTATTCCCTTCAAAAACGGGATGATCGCGACGCATTATATGAAAGTATTAAATGAGATGCGGGATTTCAAATCCCGCGAAGCGGTGCTTTTTTCGATCGCCCTTACGGCTCACCGGGATTTGTAATCCCGGCCCATCGAATTCGTTCGGCACCGTGAGCGGGATTGCAAATCCCGCTAAGCTGTGCTTTTTTTCTTATTCCCCTTATCTGCTCTCCGGGATTTGTAATCCCGGCCCATCGAATTCTTACGGCACCGTGAGCGGAATTGCAAATCCCGCGAAGCTGTGCTTTTTTTCTTATTCTCCCGGCAGTTTATCCTCATACTGCTCCCAATTCCCGGCTAATTCCTCCACTACCCTACTGCCGACACTATAGGCGGATTCCAAGGAAGGGATATAAGCCGAATAGCCCCCACCGGTTAGCTTTTCTCCTGCGAGGCTTTGAGCGGCTGTGATGCCTTCATGCTGCATCGTGAAGTTGGACGCTGTACGCAGTACCAGCAAGCGGTTGACATCCACTTTTCCTGCATTTGCCAGGAAGGTCAATGACTGATGGGTGCCGATATCTTCCATAGCTGACGTAACAAAATTACCTTCCCCACGGGTCCAGTATTCCACCCAGTCATTTGCCCAATCATTGAGCAATTTCCCATGCCAATAGGTACTCCCAGCCAACTGATCGCCTTTCATGACGAGGGGCGGCTGCTGTGCATTGGGGTAGTTCTTAAACTGCTTGCGCATGCCCTGGAGTTCTTCGCTGTCGCCCAGGTCGATGTCTTTTGTCAACTCATAAGCCCAATCGACTAAACCGGGATTGAGGCGTGCCACAGCACCTTCGTTGTTTTCCGGAACAGGTTGCTCATAGGGTTCTGTTTTACGGAGGGGAATGTAGCCCGTTGACCAGTCTTTTGGTGCTTCGCGCGGGTCGATTTCATGGCCGAGGTCGCCGTCCACCAGCCATTCGGCCCAGGCTGCTGTTGCAGTGGGGGCATCTTCGGGATCTACGCCCGCGATTCCGGCAACTACCCAATAGGCCTTTGTCAAATCAAATCGCTCATCCATGCCCAGGGCCATGATGGATGCCGCCGCTTTGGTATTGCCGACTCCGGTTACGATTCCCAGGATTCCTTTTTCAGGATTATAGCGCAGGTCTCTGTATCCTTGTGGGAAGTCAATCCGCTCTGCCAGCGGAATTCGCTCCACCCAATTTTGAAACTCGCCAGGGCGATCCCCTTCGTCTTCCCCTGCTTCAAACATGGCCACAACGACTACTTTGATGGGGATTTTAGCAGGGGCCTCTGCCACAGGTGTCTGACAAGCGGATACCATAAACACCAGCAGACAGATCGGGAGAAATAGGTTTTTCATGAACAAACAGGTTAATCGTTAGTCGTTGCGGTAGTAGTCCCAGTTGACGAGGGTTCTTTCAATAAACTGCTTCCAGCGGGCTTCCCAGATGGCCAGCGCGCGCGCCTTTTCGCTATCATTCAGGGCGCTGTACGTAAGGGAATTGCGACAGAGTTGTTTGACTTGTCTCAGGTCCAGTTCCCAGGCCAGGTAGATGGACCAAAAATCATAGCTCAAACCCGCATAATCAAATATAAGGGGATCATCAGAACTGATCGAAATGGGTACCCCCTGGGCCAGATAGGTACTGGCGGGATGCATGCGTAAATCCCGAACGTAGCCCAGCATCTGGTTACTGAGGGGGTTTATTTCCAGACAAATGTTTCGTTTTTTGACTTCCTGAATCAGAGAAGGAAAGCGAAAGAGGTTGAAGCCATGACCGATCCGCCGGGTATTCAGGAGAATAGCATCGTAGAGGTTATCGACAGAGGCCCAATCACTTTCGCCGTCGTGCAGATACAGCGGCATCTCAATCCCATATTCTCCTTCCAGGGAATCGAGGCGGAGGAAATTATTCAGGTGATAGCGGGTGGGGTTACCGTTGTCTTCTTCTGCTACCAGGTCATAGCCTTTTACCAGACCGGGGTATTGCTTGCGAAGGGCGAATGCTTTTTGCAGATCCTGCCACTGATAGTCAAGGTCGCGAAACCGGAGGTTGGTGTAAATAGTAATGCCCGTAAAGGCGGGATCTCGTGTTTTGACATCCGCAATAATGGCTTCCAAATCTGCGAGCAGGGTATCTACGGGAATTTCTCCTTGCCGATGGGTTTCATCATAGAGGCGCGCGCCCAGCAACATTCGCATTTCTGCATGCTGAATGCCATCGGCCACCAGGCGATCCAGGGCATCAGTCGTGTATTCCACAAATACGGGTCGGTAACTGATGAAGCCATACATGCGCTGAAACACCTTTTCAAATTCCATCCAGATATCGACCGAGTCTCCATCAATTGACTCGTCAAAGGTCAGCATTTCCACCAGGGAATCGACCAACTGAGGAACGGTTTCTTGCAAAGTCGCCGCCTGTACAAATCCTTCCGGGATCGATTCCTCAAAAAAGCAGCGAAGTTGTCCTTTGATAAACTGGTCTGAGGCGGGGCCCCAATACACATGAGCAGAGGGTGTCTCCAATACCCGATTGGCTACCCAGCGCGCATCTCCACCAGCGGCTACATGCAGATGGTGAATGCCGCCTTTGGGCATTTGCTGGAATACCTTGAATAAAGGCGTGGATTCGATATGAGATTTGGACTGAGAAAAATAGCGGGCAGGAGGAAAGAAATGCCTCGCTTTATAGTCGGCCAGCATTTCCCGCTGAAGGGTTTCCAGTTTCGCATCCAGTTCCTGCTCACGAGCCGTCAAGGGTGGAATCCCCTCATATCGCAGCATACTGTCAGCCGCAACCAGGTCTTTTCGAACCTGAAAATAGGCTGTTCTTTCTTCGGAGACTTGTGCCATCGCCCCAAGCGATACACACCAAACCATAACCAAGATACAAAAGCTCTTCATGCGGGGTTTCTTTCGCCGTAAAGATACAGCTTGGC
>CAYGTH010000107.1:0-17765 GCA_964352745.1 uncultured Bacteroidia bacterium | reverse complement strand
AATAAAAGCCTCTGGGATTTTCTCCCGGAGGCTTTTTGCGTATCGGTAACCTACCTTTGATTTGCGGATAAAGACCATAGCTCGTAGCTTGCGACTTGAAGCTATATACCATGTCTGATAACTACGCTAAGCGCGGCGTTTCTGCCGGAAAAGAAGACGTTCACTTTGCCATCCAAAACCTGGATCCGGGCCTGTATCCTAAAGCTTTTTGTAAAGTGCTGCCCGATCGGGTTGCCGGGGATCCTGACTACTGCAATATCATGCATGCCGATGGAGCCGGAACCAAGGCTTCTCTGGCCTATCTGTACTGGAAGGAAACCGGAGACCTATCCGTTTGGAAAGGCATTGCCCAGGATGGAATCGTCATGAACCTCGATGATATGCTCTGCGTAGGGGCGACAGATCGGTTTCTGTTTTCCAATACCATTGGGCGAAACAGTTTTCATATCTCGCGGGAAGTACTGGCCGAAATTCTCAACGGGATGGAGACCTTTTTTGAAATGCTGCGGAGCTATGGCATTGAAGCGGAAAATACCGGCGGGGAAACAGCAGACGTAGGAGATCTGGTTCGTACCTTGATATTTGATGCGACAGCTTTTGCCCGTATGCCGCGCAACCGCGTCATTACCAATGAGAAAATTGCCCCCGGAGATGTAATTGTAGGCCTGAGCAGTAGTGGAAAAGCGGTATATGAAGAAGAATACAACAGCGGTATTGGCAGTAACGGGCTGACAAATGCCCGCCACGATGTGCTTTCAAAGATATATACCCGGAAATATCCCGAATCTTATGATGGTGCGAATGTGCCTGCCGAACTCGCTTATGCAGGGCCGCATTTATTAACCGAAACTCGCGAAGACATGCCTTTGCCAGTCGGTAAAATGTTGCTCAGTCCCACTCGTACCTATTTGCCCATTATGAAAAAAGTGCTTGGAGAGCATTTTGACCAGATAAATGGCCTGATTCACTGCACAGGCGGCGGGCAGACCAAATGTCTCAAGTTTGTGGAAGGCATTCATGTGATAAAGGATAATCTGTTTGATACCCCGCCACTCTTCCGACTCATTCAGGCTGCTTCCGGAGCGACCTGGCAGGAGATGTACAAAGTCTTTAACATGGGCCACCGACTGGAGATTTATACGAATCCGGAAACCGCACAAGCTGTAATTGAGACTGCTGCAGAGTTTGGTGTCGAAGGAAAGATCATTGGCAAATGTGAATCCGCAGCACAAAATCGATTGACCCTGATAGGCGAGGAGGAACTGGTTTATCAATAAAGGTTTTCTAACGTACCGCCTCTTTTCTATGACTGACCTGACCCGGGAAAATCTCAAACAAGTCCTTGAAACCCGAATGCGGGCCTACCATCCGGATCAGGATGAAATCCTGGCAGAAGGAAGGGCGGCTTATAATGTTCGTCGAAGCAAAAAATAACATCCATTCTAATTCTACTACTATGCTCCGCAACTTTTTTTTGGGGCTCCTGCTCGCGCTGTTGAGCCACCCTTCTTTCGCTCAGAATGCTATTTCATTCGATGATTTATCTCAGCAAGCAAACACTGCCCTGGAAAAAGGAATTGCCTACTTCCACTCTATCGCGATTGAGGGGGGCTATGTGTATCATTATTCCCTGGATTTGAAAGAGAAATGGGGCGAAGGAAAAACCGATGATCATACGATAGAAGTACAACCTCCAGGCACTCCGGCAGTAGGGATGAGTTTTCTGCGTGCCTATCAGGTAACTCAAAATCCTGATTTTCTCCAGGCTGCGGAGGCTGCCGCCAATGCCCTGATTCGCGGGCAAAATGAACTGGGGGGCTGGGAGCACAAAATACATTTCAACCGGCCCTTGGGTAAGCGAGTCAGTTTTGATGACGACCAGACCCAAAGTGCTATTTCTTTTTTGATGGCACTGGATCAGGAGGTAGATCGCCCTGCACTCACCGCTGCGATTGAAAAAGCCCTGAAAATGATGCAGGCTGCACAATGGGAAAATGGTGCCTGGCCACATCGTTATCCCAAGCAAGGCAATTATCATGATTATGCGACCTTCAATGATGAGGGAATTAATGACTGTATTCGGGTCATGATGGAGGCGCATCGATTGTATGGAATCGAAGCCTATGAAAAAAGCCTGCGGTTGGCAGGCCGATTCCTCATGATCTCCCAACTCCCCCCACCTCAACCGGGCTGGGCGCAGCAGTACAATGAATATTTACAACCCGCCTGGGCGCGTTCCTTTGAACCGCCTGCCGTTTGTCCGTCTGTAACGGTCAGGAATCTTCATAGCCTCATCGATCTCTATCTGCACACCGGTAATCGGGAATACCTCGAAGCGATCCCGGATGCCTTGCGTTGGCTGGAAGCGTCCCAACTCCCTAATGGAAAATGGGGGCGTTTTTTGGAATTGGGAACCAACAAAGCCCTGTATTATGATCGGGGCCGTATTCGGGTCAATTCCCTGGAAGAGCTTTCGATTGAAAGAAGAACAGGTTACGGATATGAAGTGGATTTGTCGGGTTCAATCGAGCAGGCAAAAAGTCGATATGAAACCATAACGCAACTTGAAATAGGTTCCTTTCCCTATGAAATCGATAACTTTTCCAGGCAGGAAATGTTAAGGAGGTTAACTACCCTGAGCCCCCAAATAGAGGCGATTATTGCAGCACAAGATGAGCAGGGGCGTTGGATTAGTTTTCAGGATCGTTTCCGGAAAATTATTCCGGGAGAGACCTGGGCAGGCGAATACCGGGAAGAAGATCGGATTTCCAGCGCACTATTTAATGAGTATGTGGCGCGCTTGTGCGAGTTTATTACCTTAAATCAGAAGATAAATTGATAGACCCCTTTACCCTGTTACGAATGAAGATTAAGAGACTCCTTACGCTGGCAGCATGTTTCTTGCTGCTATTCACATTTGCAGACCTGTTCGCTCAAAAGAAAAAAAAGCAGGCGTCAACTTTGGAGTCCCCGGTACTTCAATTTGATGAGAAGCTGTGGGAAGGAATGGAATGGCGGTCTATTGGACCGTATCGGGGAGGACGATCTGCGGCGGTAACCGGGGTGCCCGGTAAGTCGAATCTCTTTTACTTTGGAGCAACAGGGGGAGGCGTCTGGCGCACAATCGATGGGGGTTCAAGTTGGGAAAATATATCGGATGGCTTTTTTGGCGGCTCAGTAGGTGCTGTAGCTGTCAGTGAATATGACAACAATGTCATCTATGCAGGGGGTGGCGAAAAAACCGTTCGCGGAAACGTCTCTTATGGATACGGCATGTGGAGGAGTGTGGACGCAGGGAAGACCTGGAAACATATCGGACTTGCTGATTCCCGGCATATTTCACGGGTTCGCATCCATCCCCGTAATCCTGATTGGGTCTATGCAGCTGTGATGGGGAACCTGTTTGCGCCAAGTGAAGAGCGTGGTGTGTATCGAAGCCAGGATGGAGGCGCAACCTGGACGCGTGTGCTGTTTGCGAATAAAGATGCAGGAGCAGTCGATCTGGTAATGGACCCTAACAATCCACGTATTCTCTATGCTTCTACCTGGAAAATCCGCCGAACCCCTTATAGTCTTTCGAGTGGAGGCGAGGGCTCCGGAATCTGGAAAAGTGTAGATGCTGGCGATACCTGGGAGGAACTGTCGGCGAAGCCCGGCTTTCCTAAAGGCCCGTTGGGAATAATTGGGATCGCAGTGTCTCCGGCCAATTCTGAGCGGGTATGGGCGCTGGTAGAGGCAAAGGACGGGGGCGTATTCCGTTCGGAGAATGGGGGAGATACCTGGACAAAAATCAATGACAGCCGGGCCCTCCGCCAACGTGCCTGGTATTACACCCGGATTTATGCGGATCCTCAGGATGCCGAAAAAGTCTATGTCATGAATGTCTCTTACCACAAATCCACGGATGGGGGCAAGACCTTTACAAGCCATCGGGCGCCGCATGGAGACCATCACGATCTGTGGATTGCACCTGAAGACCCGGATCGGATGATCATTGCTGATGATGGGGGAGCACAGGTGAGTTTTGATGGCGGCGAAAACTGGTCTACTTATGAAAATCAGCCGACCGCACAATTCTACCGATTGGCGACCGACAACCATTTTCCCTATCGGATTTATGCCGCACAGCAGGATAATTCTGCGATCCGGATTCAGCATCGCACAGATGATTATTCAATTACCGAAAAGCATTGGGATGTTACGGCAGGTTTTGAAAGCGCACACCTGGCAGTGGATCCTACTGACAATGAAATTGTCTATGGCGGCGGTTATGGCGGGTATCTAACCCGAAAAAATCATCGAACAGGTGGAATCCGTGCGATCAATGTCTGGCCGGATAATCCCATGGGCTATGGAGCGGAAGGAATGAAGTATCGGTTTCAGTGGAATTTCCCCATTTTCTTTTCGCCTCATCATTCCCAAAAACTCTATACGGCCTCCAACCACCTGCACATGAGTGAGGACGGGGGTGATTCCTGGAAAATCATCAGCCCGGACCTGACACGCAATGATTCTGCCCGGCTGGTTTCTTCAGGAGGGCCGATTACACAGGATAACTCCGGGGTGGAATATTATTGCACCATTTTCGCTGCTGCCGAATCTCCACAGGAAGAAGGCCTCATTTGGGTCGGATCAGACGACGGATTGATTCACCTGACAAAAGATGGAGGGGATAATTGGACAAATGTAACTCCGAAAGACCTGCCGGAATGGATGATGATCAATAGCATCGAAATCAATCCATTTGTAAAAGGCGGTGCCTACATCGCTGGTACGCGCTACAAAATGGGAGACTTTACCCCTTACCTCATCAAAACAAATGACTACGGAACTACCTGGGAAACCATCACAAATGGGATCGCAACAGACCATTTTACCCGGGTGGTACGGGCCGATCCCAAGCGGAAGGGGCTTTTGTATGCCGGGACCGAGACGGGGCTTTATGTTTCCTTTGATGATGGGGGAAACTGGCAGCCTTTTCAGATGAATGTGCCGATTGTGCCGATCACGGATTTGGCAGTAAAGAACGATAACCTGATTGCAGCCACACAAGGGCGGAGCATTTGGATACTGGATGACCTGACGCCTTTTCATGAGTTGAGTCCTGAGATTGCTGTCAGTCCTGTACACTTGTATGCGCCCATGCCGGGTTATCGGATGGCAGGAGGGAGCAGCAAGGCGAAAAATGCAGGCACCAATCATCCCGGTGGCGTCATGATCCATTTCTACCTGGCCGAACAACCCGATTCAGCAGTGAAAACCCAACTCGAAATTTTGGACGCAGGGGGTACGCTCATTCGAGCATTTCCCGGAAAAGAAAAAGGAGCTGCCCATACATGGAAACCCAAAGCAGGCATGAATCGCTTTGTATGGGATATGCGCTATGAAGCAGCTAAGGAATTTGAAGGAATGGTCCTGTGGTGGGCGCAAATGAGTGGCCCAAAGGCGGTACCTGGGACCTACAAAGCCCGATTGACAGTAGGAGAAACGGTGCAGGAAGTTTCCTTTGAGATTGTACAAGACCCTCGTTCTGAAGCAAAACCTGTGGACTTGCAGGCTCAATTTGCACAGCTCTTGCGCATTCGGGACAAGCTCACAGAGAGCCACGAAGCGATAATCGGGATTCGCGATGCCAAAACACAGGTCGAAGGCGTGATCAAGCGAGTAAAGGCCGATAGTACACAATCCGAAATTGCGGAAATGGCACGTTCGATGGTCAATGAAATGACGGAAATCGAAAAAGCCCTCTACCAAACAAAAAATCGCAGTAACCAGGATCCCCTTAATTTCCCGATTCGCCTCACCAACAAACTCGCTCATGTAGCAGCCCTGAGTGGAGTAGGGGATGCGCCCCCTACGCAGCAAGCGCTGGCGGTTGAATCTGAAATGACCACAGCCATCAATCATCAATTGAAAGCCTGGGAGGCTATTCAGGAAGAAAAAATCCCTGCGTTGAACCAGCTGGTGAAAGAGAATCAGGTCGATGCCATTCAACTGGATCAGGGAGATACAGACGAGACAAACTGATCGGCTCTCTTCATTTTGGAAAATCGGCCGGAAAGCGCGTAATTTGTCATTCCAAAATTTTTAACACCTTTTCCAATTAAGAAATTTGTGATATGTCGGCACTGAGCATGATTCGCAATAATATAGGCCTCGTAGCGGTGATCATCGGGATCTCCTTACTGGGGTTTATTCTAACTGACCTGCTTTCCAGCGCCAACCGCTCCGGCGGCGCGTTTCAGGGAAGCTCTGAGGCAGGAATGGTCGCGGGGCAGAAGGTCAGTAGGGATCGCTATGCAGAGCGGGTTGATCAATATGTACAATCTCGCCAAAACCAATTTGGCAGCCTTACGCCTACCCAACGCTACCAGGCAGAAGATGATGCCTGGAATTCTCTCGTCTCCGAAATTGTTTTTGAGAAAGAACTGGAGGATGCAGGGGTATCGATCAGTGGAGCAGAAGTCCTGGATATGTTTGTGGGAGAGAAGATTTCTCCGATTGTCATCCAGCAGTTTGCTGCCAGTGCTGATCAATACGATGTGAATCAGGTAAAAACTTTCCTTCAGCAAGTACAGGATGATCCGGATCCGGAGAGTGCTTCTCGTCAGCAGATGAAAGCATTTGAAGATTACCTCGTACAGGTACGGAGCATTGAGCAGTATCAAAATGCCTTCAAAAGTGGGTATGTAGGTTCAACACAAATGGCGGCTCAACAGCATGAAGAGCAGACCAAGGCAGTTGACTTGACCTTCTTAGGTGTTAATTATAGCCAGATTCCAGATTCGACTGTGAACGTGAGTGATAGTGATCTTCGCTCCTACATCTCCAGCCACGCTAAAGAGTTTGAGCAGGAAGAAGAAACTTTCGTGAGTTTTGTACGCTACGATGTGAATCCCAGCAAAAAGGATTCTGTAGCTGCCTACAACAAATTGGCGAAAATGAAAGAGGCTTTTGCTACAACGACTTCTCCTGATTCTATCTACACGGCTTCTCGTACGCGATTCCCTTATTCTCCAGGGGTTTCCCAGCCGATCAGTGAGGTACCAGCCGGGATCAAGGATTTGCTGGTAGATGCAAAAGAAAAAGAGGTATTCGGCCCGATCCTCGAAGGCCGTTACTATCGCTTATACAAGGTTGTTGAAGTGCAGGATACTGCTGACTACTTCGCGAATATCAACCATATCCTCGTTCGATTTGCCGGATCTACCGCAGCCGATACGGCTAAAGCACTGGCTGATGCACGGGCGATCCGCAGGGATGTTACGGCTGGAAACTTTGGAGAAGTAGCAGCAGAAAAATCACAGGACTTTGGCTCTCGTACCAATGGAGGAAAAATCGGTTGGTACCGCAAATTCACGACTTATGGAGAAGATTTTGATAAGGCCGTCAGCAAGGCTTCCGTTGGAAGTGTGATCGGGCCGATCAAAAGTAACCAGGGCTACCACATTGTACAGGTAGTAGATAAGACAAGAAAGACCTTCTCGATTGCGAATATTGAGCAAATCATTTACCCAAGTGATAATACCCGCGACAGTGTGTATAATGATGTAAACCGCCTCGCTCAAAAAGCAACTGCTTCTGGCGACCTGGACGCAGCGGCAGTTGAAGTAGGCGTAACTGCAGTCAAAAGCAACGGGCTTGCACGTTCTACGAAGCAGGTACAAGGACTTCCGGTAGGACGTCAATTGGTACGCTGGGCAATAGATGCAAGTGAAGGAGACCTTTCTACGATCATTGAGATCAACAACGATATTGATAAAACGTTTGTATTCGGTCAGGTAACCGATCGCGTATCAAAGGGATTGCAGCAAATCACTAATCCGGCCGTAAGAAGCCGTGTGCTTGCTGAGGTGCTGAAAGAAAAGAAAGCAGCGATGATCATGGAAAAGCTTTCGGGTGGAAGTGATCTCAATGCGATCAAAGAAGCATACGGGGCAGGAGCTTTTGTGAGTTCTGCTAAAGGAATTAATTTTTCCAGCAGCTCGATTCCAGGAATAGGCAATGACCTGCTGATTGTAGGAACGGCCGTCGGAATGGAGAAGGGACAGCAAAGCGCGCCTATCGCCGGGGAAAATGGAGTATTCATCCTTAAAATAGATGAGGTAAGAGGAGCCGATCCTCTCGACGCAGCTACTCTCGCCACGCGCAAAGTAACCGATGTACTGACAACCCAAAGAAACTATATCTCGAAAGTAGAACCTGCGCTCATGGAACTCGGCGATGCCGAAGATACCCGCGAGCAGGCAGGCTACTAGAGAGTACTCAGCGAGCCCTATCGCTACATAAGATGGGGCGAAATGCTCACTACGCTAGCTTTACTATTTGATTCAAATAAAAACAGACAGCCGATGGGTTGTCTGTTTTTTTGTTAGGAGCCCCCCCAGTTTTCAAACCATTCCAGTCTGAGGGTTCTGCTTCCGCAAGGACCGACTTCCTTACATATGTTCATCTATAATTCTACTTTGTCAAGTTGGCCGAAAAGGGCCGTAATCACTTGAGTGCCCAGGGGCCGCATAAGTTTGAGATACCCATTACAACAATGAATAGTGGTCAGGCGATTTAGATTCGCCTGACCACTCCCTGTCGAAAAAGCAAGTTGACAAAGTAGAATTAAGTACTTGGGAAAAGTAGAATGTGATTTTCAGGAGATTAATCCACTGATTAACAGGAGCTTGCTGTCTTTTCCCTGGCATCTGTAATCCGTCTTCTTATTTAACTTAAATCAAAAAAATTAAACAATAGTATGACAAGCGTGTTTTTTGTTTATACATGCAAGGTTACTTCTACCTCAGATTTCTCACATCATTGACATCAAGTATTGATGTCCTGAAATAAGTTTTAACATGAAAGAATATTTGAAATCCTTCGGCCCGGCGGGCATCATTGGATTAATTGTCACCCTGATGATCATCATCGTATCGGAATATCTGTTCTTCAGCGGCCAAGAGCTGAAGGCTATTTTTGTCGGTATCTGGGCACCTACTTTATTAGGGTTTTTGAACTATTTAAAATTGAGTAAGTAATGGATACCAACACGTTTATTCTGGCTTTCTCTTTGTTGATTTTTGTCGCGGGTATCCTCATCGTTCTGCTGACGTCAAGGGATTTCACCAGATCTGCTGAATACAGATTGAATCCCAAAAACGAAGGGGGCCTAAGGGCGGCTTTGTTTGATACCCTCTACGAATTCTTTTCTGAGCCTGAAGGGAGTTCTCCTGAGGAAATCCAGGCCAAGAGAGCTGAAATCAAGAAAATGCTCGACGAAATAGATTAATACGTTATTTGTAGGGGAGCCAGTTTCTCAGGTTTACGACGACATTGGTATGCTCGATCAAGGTTATTAGCAGGCAGTGTCTTCCCGGTTCGTATCCCAGCAATGCCAATCTGTATCATTAAAATGATCGGGATTTTTTACACGGCCCTCCATAGTGGGATCAAGCCATTGGATTTCCAGAAAACTTCCCGGATTATTAGGGCCTCCGTTTACATCAAATGCCCGGTTAAATGAATTTCCTGGTTCAACCCGATATTCAATATATCCTCCGATCTCATTACTGGAAGGATTAATATTGGTATACCTGATAGACTCGTCAGAAGTCGATGGGTCGCCTAGATAATCAATGCTTATGTACGGTGCCGGATTGTTGGGCTGATGATTCACCGTAAAATTCGCTTCTGTATGATTGGTCGCAACGATTCCCCTGTACCATTCAAAATTGGTAAAACCACCTACTTGTGAAGCCGTCATGATCCAGCGGACGTCCTGACCATTATTGATGTACTCACCGGTCAGGCTTATGTCATAGGTTTCTTCTCCCAGGATCGGCGGAGCCACATATTGATATGACCATTCAAAGATTCCATTTCCAATATAGACAGGGTTTTCGTCCAGCGCCCGTGCAAATGCTGCGGTAGGGATGCTGATATTTGCTACGATAATCGTATTCCAAACCACTAAATTAATTCCTGCATGAACCCAATTATGATAGGTAGCATGGCTACTGGTAGTATCTGTACTGGAGTGGTCCATGACAGCGGTGGGGATGCTGAACATTTCTGTAGGAGGGATTTCCGGTGCGGCTGAGGGTGCAGGCATAGGGTCTTCTTCGCAAGATGAGAAGAGCGTAATCGAAAAAGCAAGGGTTACAATAAATGACCAATATGATGTTTTCATCATTGTTTTGTTAAGGTTAAAAACGAAATAATTCTCATTTCACTATTCGTCTTTAATGTTAAGACAACCCGGGGCGTTTTTACCCTTATGTAGCTGCTTGACATTCCCGCTCGTACTGGCTGCAGCCCCTATCAAGTATGGGGCAGGTTCCTTTCAAAAGGATTTTTGCGCTGCCCCATTGTCGAAGACAAGGCTTGTGGGCCTCCTTTTCAAGGGAGGTTTGCCTGTGTGGAGGGATGTTCCAGTTTGGGCGGAGTCCTGTTTCCCATTGAGAAACCATATGTGTAGCAATAACGGCTCCCTACTTTTTGTTGTCGGGTGCTGATCGCGTAAGAGGTAGGTTCGATTGTTTATTCCCAACACTCAAACCCCAAACATTCAAACGGTCAAACAGAACTACGCCGTGAATGAAATTCGGGATTCCGGTTTTGTCTGCATCTCAAATTCTCAAGCTCCTGATTTCTGGATTTCAAGTTCAATCTCAATTCCGCACGTATTGGGCGTCAATGACGCTCGATCCCCAAAATGGGGGGAGGGATCGGTGCTACCCATATTTAGCCGCTAAGCGGCTGGGCCTTCGGCCTGATCTGAAATATCAAAATTACTTTGTGATTAACAGAAGGTTACAGTCTTTCGTCTGATGTCTGTAATCTGTCCTCTTTCTTATCAGTTAGCGTACGGCCTACTCTTCCATCCGCGCCTCTTTTATCTCATCCAATATCCAGGGCATGAGTTTATATATGAAACCGGATTAACAGATACTGATTTTCGTCGATATAGATCAATACTCAAGATATCTACAGGATGTTTTGCTTATTGAGTCGAGGTTTCTCTTAGACCATGTTTGGGACAGGAAATTTGTTAGCGAAACTGGTGGATTTCGGGTTCTGACAAGCCATTTTGCGCAGAAATAGCGAGCTATTTCGAGTAGAAATGGTGCAGATCAGGTTCTGGAAGCCGCCAGTTTCTAAGGAAATTAGCGTTCCAAACATGGTCTTAGCTCCTTATAAACCTTTTTCATCATCTCTGTTTTAGGATTATTCTTAGCCACAGCAGTGGCCGTAAACATCATCACGCCACTTGATGCCCCTGCTAACCCTCCCAGGAGTACCTGCTCAAATTCCTGAGGGGAGATGGGTTCAGGATCATCATAAGCCTGAACGATAGGCCATATTTTGGGGGTATTTCCTGGCTGAGCGTTAATTCGATCAGAAAACCAGGTAATATTTTCAGCAACCCATTCAGGTTTCCGCTCCATCCTTCCATGATAAACCATTGGAGAAAATACATCGACGAATTCCCGCAGCATATCGTAATCCAAACCCAGTATCCGCCGTCGTGCTCCTTCAAATTCCTCGTCGTTCCAGGGGCAATGGTAGAGGCCGAGCAGGGCCTGCGGATGCATTTCCTTAAGAATCTGCCGCATGTCTTTGACCCATTCGATAATGACCTGGCACCGCCAGTCGCGCCATTGGCGATCGTGTTGGGTGAGGATCCAATTTGCTTGTTCCGGAGTATTTCCTTCAGGGAGTTGGAGGTCCCTTGCTGCTGCAAAGGTCTCCATACAATGATCGCAAAAACAGGTCTCCGGAAGAATGGGTTCCGGTTCTTCGAATTGTGCATGCCAATGTATATAATCCAGCCATACGCCGTCTAACTCGAATCGTGACAGCAAATCCCGAAGTTGATTCTGGCGGTACTGTCGAAAGCCAGGCTCGGTAGGGCAAACGCCCATGAACCAGGAGGCGGCTTCCACTCGTTCTCCCTGCTCATTGATCGCCCATGCTTCGGGATGGGTTTCAACGTATTTCTTCCCATTCAGTGTGGCAAACTCTGCAAAAACCCTGGCGCCTTCGGATCGAGCCTGTTGAACCATCTCCTCAGTGATGGAACCACTGTGGACAAAGATGGCATTGACTCCCAATTCATCAAGTGCGAGACTTTTGTCCCATAGTGGTTTGGGATTTCCGTAAACGCCTCGGATTTCTACTGGTACTTGTGTAGGGGTGTCGGTTTGTTCACCAGTCGTACAAGCGATAAGGCAGCAGGCGAAAACGACTGTGAGGAATTGTCGGAAATATAAGGGCAGCATAGAGATTTGATTGGAATCGAGCGATAGGACCTTCATGAAAAATATGATTTTGAGATCGATTTTTAATGCGAATTTGCAACAGGTTTCGGAACCATTTACGCTTGATCCAAATCCTCCCGCGCCTCTTTGATACCATCCAATATCCAGGGCATAAGTTCTGAAACGGTGGGGTGTACGAGGACAACCCTTCGGTAATTGCGGCAGGGGATTTCGCTGTGCATGATGGCGGCAAACATGTTGATGATCTCATCTCCTCCGATACCGAGAATGGATGCACCGAGGATGAGGTCCGTTTCTCCATCCACAAGCAGTTTGGCAAATCCTTTGGTTTCGCCCATCTCCTTGGCGCGGCTGATTTTGGCCATAGGACGGGTGGCTTTTAATACTTTCTTACCGCTTGCGAGGGCTTCTTTTTCCGTCATTCCTACCCGGCCTAATGGCGGGTCTGTGAACAGTCCGTAAACGAGTTTGCGGGTGGAAAGGGTACGTTCCCCTCCAAATAGGAAATCCAGCACAATTTCGGCGTCATTGACAGCAGTATGCGTAAAGGCTCCGTGTCCATTTACATCTCCTACTGCGAATACGCCTGCTACGCTGGTGCGACAATACTCATCCACTTCGATGTAGCCACGTGGGTTAGTTTGAATGTCGGTGGCCGCGAGGTTAAGTGTATCGCTATTGGGGATTCGGCCCGTGGCAATCAGGAGATCAGATCCGGTAATCGTTTGGGTTTGGCCATCTACTTCAATTGTTAACTGAATTTGCCCGTTTTGTTCCGATACCGCTTGCGCACTTGCTCTACAGATAATCTCGATTCCTTCTTCTTCCAGAAATGCCTGAATGGCATCGGCGACGTCCTGGTCTTCTCGCGGCATGAGCTGTGTGGATCGCTGGATGAGGGTAATCCGGGAACCCAATCGCCGAAAGACCTGCCCAAATTCTACCCCAATGTAACCGCCGCCTACGATGATCAGGTGTTCGGGTAGCGTTTTTTTGTCGAGGAGACCGGCGCTGTCCATCCACGGAACCTGATCAATGCCTTCGATATGGGGTACGCTGGGCCGGGTTCCCACATTGAGATAGATGTATTTCCCCTCAATCTCCTGATCGCCTACTGAGATCGTTTTGGGGCCGGTGAACGAGCCTGTGCCCCGGATCAGCTCCACATTCTCAGTGGCCTCCATCCAGTTGGTCAGGCTATCGCTACTTGCGTTGCGGATACTGTTCATCCGTTCCCTGACTCTTTCATAGTCCAGTTCAACAGGGCCGGTTGTAAAGCCGAAATAATCGCCCCTTCGCGCCAGGTGAATAGCCCGGGCACTTGCTACCAGCGTTTTGGTAGGTGTGCAGCCATAATTGACGCAACTGCCGCCGACTTTAGCGGCTTCAATCACCGCAATGGCGTCTCCTGTGGGAATGAGGCGGCCTAGCAATGTGCCGGTGGCTTGCCCTGTGCCGACGATAATATGGTCGTAGGTTTTCATAGGTAGGGTGTTCTTAAACAGTTCCTTACATGGACTTTTGCCAATTCCATAGCTCCACAAAAACGAAGTGATTGTCCAATAGCATACCTGCTGAATTATTACACCTCGTTGAGGTAGAGCAATGTTTGATGTTGTATATCAGGCCGGGGGCCCAGCCGCTTAGCGGCTGGATATTTGTAGAACCATCCGCCCCTCTTATTATGGGATTGAGCGCTGAATAGCGCTCGACAGTAAAAGGGAGGGGGCAATATTGCTACAAATATTGTTTCCCGCTGGGAAACAGGGCTTTGCCCTGGCCGTAGGTTCTTTGCCTCTTTCTGCCTTTGCGTTCAATCTACCTCAAATTCACGAATGACTTATCCGTTTACATCCACTCCCTTGCATTCACAAAAGCTTCTATCCAGGGCGAAACCTCATCCTGCCGGTCCTTGGGGTAGTGGGCCCAGTTCCATGGGAAAGTTGACCGCTCCAAATGCGGCATGGTTACAAGGTGGCGGCCGTCAGCGCTGGCAAGCATAGCTGTGTTAAAGGCACTTCCATTGGGATTAGCGGGATAGGCTTCGAATCCATACTTCGCCACGATGTGATACGCTTCTTCTGCCTCAGGAAGATAAAACTTTCCTTCTCCGTGTGAAATCCAGATCCCCAGTCTTGCGCCTGCCAGGTTTTGCATCATGACCGCATGGTTAGGCATAATCTCGACTGAGGTAAAGGCACTTTCGTGTTTACCCGAATCATTGTGGTGCATGAAGCCCTGCTGCTTATGTTCCGGATTGACCAGATTGAGCTCCATGAAGAGCTGGCAGCCGTTACAGATACCAATTGAGAGCACATCTTCACGTGCAAAAAACCGGTCGAGTGCTGTTTTGGCTTTGTCGTTGTATAAGAAAGCACCTGCCCATCCCTTGGCTGAACCCAGGACATCTGAGTTTGAAAAGCCCCCAACAGCGCCCAGAAATCGGATGTCTTCCAGGGTTTCCCGGCCCGAAATCAGGTCGGTCATGTGTACGTCTTTGACATCAAAGCCTGCAAGGTATAAGGCATTGGCCAGTTCGCGCTCGGAGTTACTGCCCTTTTCCCGAAGGACAGCGGCTTTGGGACGGGTTGTATGTCGGGTAGGTTTTTTGCCAGAAAAGGAGGTAGGAAACGTATAGCTAAGGGGCTGCTTCATGTAATCCTGATACCGTTCATCCGCCAGATTGGGCGTAGTTTGGCGGCGATCGAGTAACCAGGAGGTTTCGTACCAATGTTGGCGATACTCAGCGACATCGAAGTTGTGCTGTTCTGCTCCATAGGTCAAAGATAGCTGACCCGCTGTATCAGGCTGCCCGATTCGGTGTGCAGTGATTCCCAATTCCTGCATCCTGGCTTCAATATTTGTATGTGTTGCCTGGATCAGTAAGGCGGCATTTTCAGCAAACAACATCGTAATGAGGTCAGGGCTTTCCAGTTCAGTCAACTCTACGCTTAAGCCTGCTGTTGGATCTGCGAAACACATCTCCAACAGTGCGGTAATCAAGCCTCCCGCAGAAACATCATGGCCTGCGAGGATCAAATCCTCCCGAATGAGGGTTTGCACGGCATCAAATGCCTGTGCGAAGTAGGCCGGATCCAGGAGGGTAGGAGTCTGAGCTCCAATGGCATTGCGAACCTGTGCAAAGGAGGAGCCTCCCAGTTTGAATGCATCTTTACTTAAAGGGAGATAGTATATCGGGCCGCCATCAGGCTGAAGGACGGGTTCTACGACCCGGCTGATATCATCGCAATGGCCGGTAGCAGAGACAATCACCGTACCCGGTGCTAAGACCTCGCCGTTCGGGTATTTTTGTTTCATGGACAGGGAATCTTTGCCGGTGGGCACATTGATTCCAAGGGCGATGGCAAATTCAGAGAGGCCCTTAACGGCCTCATAAAGTCGTGCGTCTTCCCCTGCATTGCGGCAAGGCCACATCCAGTTAGCAGAAAGAGATACCGAACTAAGTCCATCTTGTAAAGGTGCCCAGACCAGATTGGTCAACGATTCCGCCACAGAATTGTGGGATCCTGCGACAGGATCTATCAAGCCACTTACGGGTGCATGGCCAATTGCTGTGGCCAGCCCATGTCCGCTTTCGTAGTCGAGGGCCATCACGCCACAGTTATTGAGGGGAAGCTGAAGCGGTCCTGCACATTGTTGCTTGGCTACCAGCCCTCCTACACAGCGATCCACTTTGTTGGTCAGCCAATCTTTACAGGCTACCGCTTCCAGTTTCAGGACCTGCGCCAGATATTGAGGGAGTTCGCTGGATTCATAAGGTATCGATTCGTATTTCCGATTTATCTGGAGATCTTCCATGATGGTTTTGGGAGAACTGCCAAACATATCTTCCAGGGCAAGATCCATGGGTTTTTCACCGGTCTCCTCATCAACAAAGGCAAATCGCATGTCGCCCGTAACTTCTCCAACCACATAGAGGGGAGCGCGTTCTCTTTCGGCAATCGCCTGTAGGGTCGGCAGATCTTCGGGAGAGATAAGTAAGCCCATGCGTTCCTGAGACTCATTTCCAATAATTTCTTTGGCTGAAAGGGTCGGATCACCGACCGGAAGACGGTTGAGGTGGATGACACCGCCTGATTCTTCTACCAGTTCTGAGAGACTGTTGAGGTGTCCGCCTGCCCCATGATCGTGAATGGAGATAATGGGATTGACTGCACTTTCTACCATTCCCCGAATGGCGTTGGCCACTCGTTTTTGCATTTCCGGATTGGAACGCTGTACGGCATTGAGCTCCAGCCCGCTTGCAAATTCTCCTGTATCAGCAGAGGAAACAGAAGCGCCGCCCATTCCGATTCGGTAATTGTCTCCTCCCATCACGACAATCTGATCACCTTTTTTGGGGATGCGTTTGTGGGCTTGTTCGGCCCTGCTAAAGCCGATACCGCCTGCCATCATGATGACTTTGTCATAGCCAAGCTGACGGTCCTTCGTGTCTTGTTCGAAGGTCAGGACTGAGCCATTAATCAGGGGTTGCCCAAATTTATTGCCAAAGTCCGAAGCTCCATTGGAGGCTTTGATGAGGATATCGACCGGCGTCTGATACAGCCAGGGGCGTGCAGGGAATGCCTGTTCCCAGGGGCGGTTGTCCCCCAGGCGTGAGTAGGCAGTCATGTAAACTGCGGTTCCGGCAAGGGGCAAGGAACCTTGTCCGCCCGCCAACCGGTCGCGGATTTCTCCACCTGAGCCCGTGGCTGCTCCGTTAAACGGTTCTACGGTTGTGGGGAAGTTGTGTGTCTCGGCTTTGAGCGACAGGACGGTCTCGATCGGCGTACGTTGATACCAGTCAGGGATGTCTGCTTTTTTTGGGGCAAATTGGATGGCTTGCGGACCTTTTACAAAAGCGACATTGTCGCGGTATGCAGATACAATCCCATTGGGATGAGCCTTCGCAGTTGATTTGATGAGGTTGAAAAGAGAGTGCTGTTTTTCCTGCCCGTCAATTACAAAAGTGCCATTGAATATTTTGTGGCGGCAGTGCTCACTATTGACCTGAGAGAAGCCAAATACTTCGGAATCGGTGAGGGGGCGACTTATTTTCTGTGCTAATTCTTCCAAATAGACAATTTCCTCTTCGCTGAGTGAAAGTCCTTCCTGTTGGTTATAAGCGGAAATGTCCTCCACTGCATGGATCGGAGCGGGACTGATATCAATGGTGAAAATCTCCTGATTGAGCTGATCATAACGCTGAAAGAGCATGGGATCGAACTCTTCCCCTTCCCTGCTGGGCATAAATCGTTCGATCCGTATAATACCACCAATGGCCATGTTTTGCGTAATCTCCACCGCATTGGTACTCCATGGGGTGATCATCGCAGCCCTCGGCCCGATAAAAGGGCCTGGCAATTCTCGCTGTTCAAGCAGCGGTTGGTTGCCAAAAAGCCAGACGAGTTTGTCTATGTCCGGTTGTGCCAGCGGATGAGACGTGTGAACCGCGAAAATGTGAGAGAAGGGCGCGCCAAAAAAGCAGATCATTGT
>CAYGTH010000106.1:10189-17794 GCA_964352745.1 uncultured Bacteroidia bacterium | reverse complement strand
TACAAAGCCACCGTCTGGCGCTACGGCTCCAAACGTGCGTCCGGGTTTCTCGTGGCGCGCATGAAAGGGGAAAATGGGTTTTACCGGCAAAGCCAGAAAACCTCACAGATCGATCAACATGGGTGGGGACAACTGGAGCTGAGTTTCATGATTCCCTTATCCTACGATGGAGAGGAGATCAGCGTTTATGTCTATACAAACGGACTAAAAGAAACTTACTTTGACGATCTCACCCTGATGCCACTAGCCGAAAACCAAATACTGGACAGTCTGGCGGCGGATTCTGGTTTGAATCATCTGGATATTCGACTTTCTCCAAATAGCCTATCGAAATTACAAGAGAAACGGCGAACAGCCCTGGCCCAGGACGTACTGATACAAGGAGAGGATGCCTGGGTGAAAGGGAAATTATTTGACGGAACAAGGGAACTCCCTATCAAATTAAGGCTGAAAGGAGATTGGGTCGATCACCTCAGCGGAAAAAAGTGGTCGTTTCGTATTCAGGTAAAAGGCGGCCACAGCTGGAATCGTATGCTTACCTTTTCGCTCCACAATCCCAAGTCCCGGAATTTTCTGAGCGAATGGCTATTTCATCGGTTCATGGAACAGGAAGATGTACTGACCACTCGCTATGATTTCACGACTGTCTCCCTGAATGGAGAAGCACTCGGTATTTATGCCTATGAGGAGCATTTTGAAAAGCAATTGATCGAACACAAAAACCGAAGAGAAGGCCCAATTGTTCGATACGCCGAAGAAGGCATGTGGAACGCAATACAACGAGGCACTACGCAATATACTGGTGGCCTCGGGATGTCCTATGAACATACGACCTTTGAATCCTCGGAGATCAAACCATCCAAGGAAGCAGAAACGCTAACAAATCCTGCGTTAACAACTCAGTTTGAGATTGCCCGGACACTACTGAATCAATACCGGTATGGCTTACAAGCGGCGTCGGATATTTTCGATGTGGAAGCTTTGGCCAAATACTATGCAATCACCGATCTCAACCGGGCATATCACGGGATCGTCTGGCACAATCAACGTTTCTATTACAATCCCGTTTTGGGAAAATTGGAACCCATCGGATTTGATGGGTTCACCGATAGTGGTCGCCTCTTGCTGGATCGGCTGTTTCTTGGTATGGCAACCCGGAAAATGCGGGGAGACTTTAAACTGGACCAACACTGGCACGACTTCGAGGATCCCAGGCTAATGACCCGGTACATACATTATTTGGAAAAATATAGCAGACAAAGTTTTCTCGATCGCTTTCTTCTTACCTGGGAATCTCCACGTCTGGCACTCGAAAAACACCTGCAAAAGGAATTTCCGGAATATAAATTCGATGACGAACTCCACGAACAAGGGCTCCGCATCCGCGCCACCATGTTCCCGATCAGCGAAGCAAGCCTAAGGGCATATACGCAACAGGCACAGGGCAAAAACAAGACCCTCAAAATCGCGAACTTCCATTTTCTTCCCCTAACCGTTGCCGGATTCGGAACCAGCCAATCGAAAATGACCCATCGCGCCGAAGAAGAAATATACATGAATGGTCATGACAAGCAAAACCTGCCTATTTATCAGGAGATAGCCGCGCCCGGGTCCGCACAGTTTATTTTTTATCACTTGCCCGGTAATGATAGCCTGTTTTATAGTTCGATTTCCCCCTGGATAGCTCCCGAATACCGAAGCCCTGTTCAGGAAATGTTAACCACTACCGCACCTACTTCGAATGCCCTTTTTTGGGTCGAAGGAAAGGAAATCAGATTTCGGATGGGAGCCTTACAGCTTGATACACCACTCGTCATTCCCGGTGGCTACCAGGTACATATTGCAGCGGGAACTACGCTCGACCTGAAAGCTCAGGCTTCCATTATCAGCTATTCTCCTCTGTCTATGTTAGGAACCGCAGACGAACCCATCCGAATTCATTCCTCGGACGGAACCGGTGGCGGGCTGGCAGTCTTACAGGCCGGGGACAAGTCCGTTTTCCATTACGTCACGTTTGAAAATCTGAATACCCCCCAAAAGGCAGGTTGGCAGTTGACAGGAGCGGTTACCTTGTATGAATCTGAGGTATTGATCGACCATTGTATTTTTACAAATATCCACTCTGAAGATGCCCTCAACCTGGTCCGCTCTCCTTTTAGTCTGAAAAACAGCCAAATCAATCATACTTTTTCAGATGGGCTGGATATTGACTTTTGTACAGGCAAAGTCCTTAATTGCCAATTTTCGCATACCGGAAATGACGGCATGGATATTTCCGGAAGCCGGGTTGAAATCGTAAATTGCACAGTAAAACAGGCAGGAGACAAGGGATTGAGTGTAGGCGAGGAATCCCGGGTTCAGGCGAACAGATTACGGATTGAACACAGTAAAACCGGCGTTGCTGCAAAAGACCTCTCAGAATTGAACATTGAATCTATTCAGCTTGAGGCCTGCGAAGTAGGATTCGCCGCCTATCAAAAAAAGCCCGAATTTGGAGGGGCACGAATCACTGTCTTGGGTTCCAACGCTAAGCAAATCAAACATTTACACCTGATCGAAAAGGGGTCAGTCTTATTGCTAAATGGAAAAGAAGTTGAAACGATCTAGAAACGGCATTATATTTCTCACGCGGGTTTCCGGACAAGTTCGAAGGTTGGGATACCTCATGTGCCTGCTGTTTCTCTTTTCCGCATGCCAGGATCCTTCTGAAGCCTGTTTACTAGAACCCAGTCCTGAGCCCCAGGACATTCTCTTTTTAGGCCATACGTACCAATGGGGCTTTGACTATACAGAGCGAATAGACCTGCGATTAGAACGCATGGACTTCAGTGGATTCAATCAAATTTGGATGGGCGGTGATATGACCGCTAAGGCAAGTGAGCAGTACGAAACGCTGGCATACCTGGATGCTATTTTTGATCTGGGAAGTGAAGATACACACTGGACCCTCGGCAATCACGACCTCTACAATGGACATCCGGAATGGATTATGGAATTTACCGGCCGGAATTCATTCTATACCCATCACAAGGATGGCCTGACGATTATGGTACTCAACACCTCGCTGGGTGGCCGGGAACCTGATTGCCAACAACTTGAGGAACAGTTTGAAATGATCAAAACGGTTACAGATACCATCAGTGAGTCTTCCCATTTGATCATATTGACCCACCTTGTCGTATGGTCTTTTGTAGAAGCGGGGATGAATGCCCATGAAGTAGCCAATGCTCCCAACCCCTGGATTCAATTTCAGTGCACCATCCCCCGATTATTTGATAATGCCGTTTGGCCTAAGCTCAAACAAGTACAGGAACGGGGAGTTCAGGTGATGGTCATTTCAGGAGATGCTGGGAAAAAGGCAAAATCCTACCAATATCAAACGCAGGAAGGAGTTTGGTTTTTGGCTTCTGGAATCAATAACAGCCAGGTATGGGACCGGGAAGAACGAGCCTTATTACCCCGGGACAAACTCCTCTACCTGACACATGATCCCAGTGCACGAACACTGGATTGGAAATTTGTAGATTTGCTGGATGTTGTACCTGCTTGTCAATAGAAGTATTTATGATCATTAAGGAACAGGGAATACGTAAGGGACTTGGAGCTACTGCATTTTTATATGCAGCAGTAGTGGCAATAGGAGCCATACTACTTGTATGGGGCGCGCAGGCTCTGATCGGTCCTACCCAGCAGGCAAGCACTCCTTTTCCGCTTGTCCTGGGAGATGCAGAATCAATTGACACTACGGAAAACGGGGTATTCTTTCGCAAGGGAGAAACCTTATTTATCAATGGACAGACACACTCTGATAAGCGGGCCCGGTCTGGCGCTTATTCCTCTATGCTGGATAAGCAGAATAAATTCGGAATAGGCTACCGATTTGAAAACCCGGTTCCGGGAGAGCGGTTTAAGGTATCTGTCTGGCGGTATGGAAACCGTGGCGACGGCGGTGCGCTGATTATCCAGGGCACAGGTAATAGTCCCTTTTATTTGCAAGAAGCCATTTCCAGCAAAACTGACGAAGAAGGCTGGGGGCTGCTGGAGCGTGTATTTCAAATTCCACCCGACTATCAGGAGGGAAATATAACCGCATATATCTTTGGATCAGGCCGAAATCAGGTTTTTTTCGACGACTTAACAATCGAGAAGGTCGAAGGTACGGACGATTTTAGCATTGTTACTGATAGCCAGGTCAGTGTGCTCAACCTAAAAATCGAGCCCGATGCCTGGGCTAAGCTGGTACAAAAAAGAGAGGATGCCCGATTGGAAGGATTTTTGGTTACAGAAGAGGACGACTGGGTCAAAGCCGAAATTTTGGAAGAGACGGGCAACGTCCCCATCAAAATGCGTCTAAAAGGTGACCTCCTGGATCACATCACCAAATCAAAATGGTCTTTCCGGATCAAGGTGAAAACCCCGCATGCCTGGAACCGAATGACAACCTTTTCGGTCCATACGCCTACTGCACGTGCACATCTGATGGAATGGGTGTATCACCGGCTATTGGAAAAAGAAGGGGTTCTGACGCCCCGGTATAGTTTTATCATGCTCCGGGTAAATGGAAAAAACCTCGGCGTATATGCCTGTGAAGAACATTTTGTCAAGCAGCTTCCGGAATATAAATCCCGGCGGGAAGGGCCCATTGTCAGAATGGAAGAAGAAGGGGTATGGCTCGCACGCAAGCAAGCGAGTGATTACCAGGAAGACTGGGGGTTTCGGGAACGAACGCTGAAAAGCTATGAGGCCGCACGCATCCAACCCTTTGATGAAAAACGAACAGTCGGAGACTCTGCGCTCATCCAACAGTTTGAAGTTGCACAAAACCTACTCCATCAACACAAATTCAACTTAAACCCGCCCAGCGAATTATTTGATATCGACCTGCTGGCAAAATATTATGCGATTTCAGACCTGACTCAAGCCTATCACGGAATCATCTGGCACAATGAACGGTTCTACTACAATCCGGTAATCAGCAAGCTCGAACCCATCGGATTTGATGGGTACACGGCCACAGGCGTCTTTAACTGGATAAAAAAACCTTTTATCGGCAGTCGGGTCTCCCGCACCAATGGAGAATTTATCGGCGACCGAATCAATTCACTTTTCCTGGACCCGGTATTCGCAGAAAAGTATTACCACTACCTATATACTTTCACTTCCAAGTCCTACATCAATGAATTCATGATGGATCTGGAAGCGGAGATTCAGCGGGAAGAAAAAACCATCCGGATTGAGTTTTCGGATTATACATATGACAGGGAGTTTCTGGTTAAGCATGCAAAAGATATTCATCATCTGCTGGAGCCGGTAGAAGATGCAGCAATTGCTGCCTATACAGAATCAAAAAACAATGGGCAGCAGCAAATAAGGCTTTCCAATTTTCACCTGACTGCGCTACAGGTTACAGGCTGGGGTACCAGTAATCAGGGAGCAGATCAATCCCTCAAAACGCCTGTCTTTCTCCCAGGCTACGAATCCAATCGGCTTCCTGTTTACCACGAGATCAGTCTTCCCCTGAAGGCCCGGTTTGTATATTATCAGGTACCTGGTATCGATCAGGTGTACAGAAGCAGACTGCTCCCCTGGAAGACACCGACAGCATCGACACCCGCACAGGAACTGTTTCAGGAACTCAGGCTCCCTGCGGAAAACACCTATCGCATCACCCAAAAAGAAATCCGCTTTGCACCGGGCGAGATTGTAGTGGATACAGACATTATTATCCCGGAGGGCTATGTGGTACGAATGAGCCCCGGTACCCGGATGAACCTCACAAAAGGTGCCCGGTTTATTTCCCGGTCCCCCGTCCAGTTACTGGGTACTGAAGATCAGCCCATTGCCATTTTTTCCAGCGATAAAAGTGGGCAGGGGTTCACGATACTCCAGGCGGCTGGTCCTTCAGAGATGCGCTATGTCTCATTTACCGACCTGACCACTCTCTCCTATAAAGGCTGGAACCTGACTGGAGCTGTTACTTTTTATGAAAGCGACGTAGAGATAGATCATTGTGCATTTCAAAAAGCGCATTGTGAAGATGGGCTCAACCTGGTTAGGTGTGAATTCAGTCTTTCCAATTCGGTTATCAGTGATACGTACTCGGATGGGTTTGATGCTGATTTTTGTACCGGAAAGGTAGAAAACACCCGATTTTTGCGCACGGGAAATGACGGCATGGATTTTTCCGGAAGTGTCATTCAGGTACTGGATAGTGAAGTAATCGGTGCAGGCGACAAGGGCCTTAGTGCCGGAGAAGAAGCAACCATACGCGCCAATAATCTTGTGATCTCTGGATCTGTAACCGGTGTAGCAGCCAAAGACCTCTCCAAACTGTTGATTGGAAAAATCAGCCTTAGAGACTGCACAACAGGCTTTGCCGCCTACCAGAAAAAACCAGAGTTTGGCGGAGGTATCATTACCGTAGATTCATACGAAGCTGAAGCCGTCAAATATTTACATATCATTGAAAAAAACTCAAGCCTGAGCCTGGCTGGAAACCAAGTAGAAAGTATCTAAGCGTATAGGCTAAAGATATTAACCTTCAAATCAACAATTAATCCGCACTGTTTCGATTCATTATGATCGTAAAAGACCATTCCACGTCCTCCTCTATCTCCGGCAGCAAAACCAACTGGCTCTTGTGGGGAGTATTTGGGTGTGTAATGCTTGTCGTTGTGGGTCGGTTTATGGGAAGATGGGAGAATCAGGCAGCGTATCCGGCAAATGAATTCAAGGTGTATTGTGATGCCGAAGCAACAGAAAGAGCAGATGGCGAACTGGTTTTCATGAGTAATGGCGCGCAGTTCCGAAATGGAAATAGCCAGAGTGCTGAACGCGCGCGCTCAGGTAGGTATTCCTCTCGATTGGATGAAGCGAATCGATTTGGGATGCTCTATGAAATTCCAGACCCCCAACCAGAAGATCGCTATCGTATCAGTGTATGGCGCTATGGAAACAATAATCCATTCACCTACCTCACTGTCAATATCACAGGAGATGAAGCCTTTTACCGCCAGGAAGGGGAGCCTATCCAAACTGATGAAGCGGGCTGGGTAAAAATCGAATATCTATTTTCGATTCCCCGGGGATTTGGAAATGGGAAGGTAGCCATCTATGTCTATGGTGGGGGACGGGATGGCGTATATTTCGATGATCTTGAAGTTGAAAAAATCCCCAAAGACCGATACCTCGATCAGGTACTATCAGATACGACGCTCCCCAGGATCGACCTGCGCATTGAACCCAATCGTTTCCAAAAAATAGAAGCCAAACGCCGGGATGCCATTGCACAAGGTATTTTGGTCAGCACAGATGCGGATTGGATAAAGGGGGCTATTATGGAAGAATCGGATAAAATTCCGGTAAAGCTACGACTGAAAGGCGACTGGATGGACCACCTCCTCGGCGATAAATGGTCTTTCCGAATTCGTGCAAAAACCCCACATGCCTGGAATCAGATGCTTACCTTTTCTATCCAGAATCCCCGCGTGCGGCATTATCTGAGTGAATGGCTCTACCATCAGTTTATGAAACGGGAAGACGTCCTCAGCACGCGCTATGATTTTGTACGGCTGGAACTCAACGGAGAAGCCAAAGGTATTTTTG
>CAYGTH010000106.1:0-10179 GCA_964352745.1 uncultured Bacteroidia bacterium | reverse complement strand
GAGACAGGAGTGTGGAATTCCCGGAAGCGGAATATGGACTCACATCCCGGGCTGGCGATCGAGAATGAATTAAGTAATTTTGAAGCTTCTCAGGTAAAGCCATTTCGGGAATCAAAAACAAAACTCGATACGGCCCTCGCACGACAATTTGAAATCGCGCAGCAATTATTACAGCAATATAAGTTTGGCGAGCGTCCGATTTCCGAAGTGTTTGACATCAAACGCCTTGCCCGCTACTACGCAATCACAGATCTGACGCAAGGATATCATAGCCTCGTTTGGCACAATCAGCGGTTCTACTACAATCCTGTGATCTCCAAACTCGAACCCATTGGCTATGATGGCTTCACTGAGGAAGGGATTTTCCAGTTGTACAACAAACCCTTTTCCGCTTATGCCATCAATGCGCGAAGTGGACATTTCCACAATGACCTCCACATCAATCCTTTTCTTGATCCTGCTTTTGTCAGGGTATATGTACAGGAACTCGAACGCATGAGTCGAACTACCTATATCGAAACCCTGCTAATGGACATAGCACCGGCACTACAGGCACGGGAGCGGGCGCTGCAAGTTGAGTACCCTAATTATTCTTATACGGAGACCCTCACCCAACGAGCCAAACAAATCCGGGCTGTCCTCTTTCCCATCAATCAGGATGGCGTGCAAGCCTATTTACAAACCCGCAACTCAACAAAGCAAACCCTGAGTGTCGCCAATTATCATGTACTCCCACTTGAAGTCGTCGGCTTTGGGAAAAACAGCCAGAAAATCACATCGCACTCCGATACCCCCATCTGGTTACCGGCTTATCAGAAAGGCACCTCCCCCCATTCACGCGAGCTTATCGCCCCCGCTGGAATCACGCATATTTTTTACCAGCTGCCGGGTCTTGATTCGATCTACCAATCCGAGATTTCTGCCTGGAAACGCCCCGAGGCAGCAGTTTTGCCCCCAGCACAGGCATTATTTGACCAGCTTAAGTTGAAGGACACGGAGTTCTATACCCTTTCCGACTCTCTTATTCAATTTCATCCGGGGAGTCATCAGATCAAACAAGATATTTTGATTCCGGAGGGATATATCGTACAATTTCCAGCAGGTACAGAATTGAATCTGACGAACAAAGCACGGTTTGTTTCCAAATCCCGCGTCCAGATGATCGGCGAATCGGAACAACCCATTCGCATTTATTCCTCGGACAAAAGTGCCAAAGGCTTCACGCTCTTGCAGGCAAAGGGCCTTTCCCGGATGCACTATGTCATATTTGATGACCTCGATACTTTTGACTACCAGGGCTGGGCACTTACTGGAGCTGTAACGGCCTATGAATCTGATATTGAGATCGATCACTGTTCTTTCCTGAATGCGCACTGTGAGGATGGTCTCAACCTCATTCGCAGTACTTTTTCGCTGAAACATTCGCTGATCAGCCATACTTTTTCTGATGGATTCGATGCAGACTTCTGTACAGGAGAAGTAGTGAACACCCGGTTTGACCATACTGGAAATGATGGGATGGACTTTTCAGGCAGTACGATTGAGATCAAGGACTGCCACATCTCACAAGCAGGAGATAAAGGCATCAGCGTAGGCGAACGCGCAGAGGTAACCGTACTTTCGGCAGTAATCGACGGGGCCGTAACCGGAGTCGCCTCAAAAGACCTTTCCTTCCTCCACATTCACAATCTGACTCTGTCGAATTGCCAAACGGGTTTTGCTGCCTATCAGAAAAAACCGGAATATGGAGGCGCCAAACTTTGGGTCGATCGCTTCACAGATCATAATGTCCGCCATCTCCATCTGGTCGAAAAAGGGTCTGAAGTTAAATTAAGGGGTCAACTAGTGGAAGGGATTTAATCCAATGATAATTCCCGGGCAAACATCGCGTCATACCTGTTTGCCAATTTGCGATAGTAAGCATAGGCTGAAATCCGCAAATGATTATTCACGACCAACAATCTACTCTTCGACATGCTCGCCAACGAGCTGATGGGATCCTCATCAGCTTCCTGATTCTGCTGACAGCCCTGTTGATTATCCTTCACTTTCAATCTCCCAGAAATACAACTACCACAATAAACGACCTTCCCACAGACTCTCTCGAGGAGATGAATTCAACGGAACCGGAGTCTTACACGCCAGATGACATATACCTGGGGCAGCCCGCCGTTTCATCGGGGTTTTAACTCGCAACTGCACAGATTCCTTGGGTTTTAGTGCCCAATTGTTAAAAAATTCCAGCCTTTTTGAGGAAGGATACGTAAGTTTGCAGGCGTATGCGCTACGAACGAAAATACCGAATTGAAGGCATGAGTGTGCCTGCCATTAAGCAGTTACTCAAATTGCATCCGGCATCCTTTCGCTCCCTCTATCCCGACCGGCAAGTCAACAACGTCTATTTCGACACCCCTACCCTCACCACTTTCCACCAAAATGTAGGGGGAGATAGTGAACGAAAGAAATATCGGGTTCGCTGGTATGGAAAAGATATCAGAGCCATCGAGTCGCCTAATTTTGAGGTAAAGTCGAAGCACAGTGAACTCGGAACGAAGACAGTAACGCCGGTAGCTGCATTTGAACTCGACCAATTCGAAGACATAACACAGGAGGTAAATAAGCTCATTCAGTATGACACCCACCTCCAACCTGCTTTACTCAACTCATACGGCCGGTCCTATCTGATTTCAATGGATGGAAAATACCGCCTCACCATTGACTATTCGCTCGCTTACCATTCTTTGATTAATTCACAGCGATTTCACGCCTACCACATTACAGATGCGGCGGTTGTGCTCGAAATCAAATACGAGGAAGAAGATGATGCCCGAATCGGGACTATTACCCAGCACATACCTTTCCGGCAATCTCGGCACTCTAAATATGTGTATGGAATTCAAATGACTCAATAGCAGCGTATCGTAGCTGGTTTATTGAGCAGAATGGGGAACTGACACTTCCTGACGCAAAAACTTACGGACATCTTTTGCAGAAATAACCGGCACTTCTTCCATCGGGACATGGCCGGTATCCTCATAGATGATGAGTTCGGCATGCGGCAAATCGGCAAGAAACCGATAGGCATTATCCAGCGGTAACCACTCATCTTTTTCGCCCCACAAAATCAAGGTCGGCTGTTGAATTTTTTTGAGGTGGCGGGTATTATCCTTGAATCGCCCATTTACCAGGGCAAAAAAAGCTTCGGGATTGCCTTCACGCGAAAACAGATCAAAATACCGGTCTACCAATTCCGGGGTAATTTTGCTCGGATCCCCATACACCTGCTTGACAAATACCTCCAGCACACTTTTGCGCAGCACAAACTTAGCGAGTTTACTGGCAAATGGGGTTCGGGCCATTTTAAAGGGAAGGGGAATATTTTTCAAATCCAGATAGCCTGCTGCTCCGATCAGAATCATTTTATCTACCCGGTCTGGATGCTTTCGCGCATATTCCCAGGAAAGCCAGCCCCCTAGCGAACTCCCTGCAATGTGGCAGGTTTCCGCGCCCATTCGATCCAAAAAACAATTGATCCAGTGCACATACTTCTCAATCCCGTATTCATGATCTTCACTCGTACCCGAAAGCCCAAATCCGGGCAAATCCAGCCGCAGAACCCGAAAATCGCGTTTCAGCATTTTCGTCCAACCGTCATAAGTATGCAAGGAGGAAAAAGCACCGTGAATCAACAGCAATACAGGCCCCTCGCCTTCGTCCCGATAATGCACCATGGCATTGTCGATCACTAAGAACCGAGATTGGTCGTTTGTATATTTCTGTAAATAGATACTCATATCCCCACCTCAATTTGCCTCTGAAACGTGAAAATTCCAAAAAAGGTTTTAAGAAAGGGGTCAGAAGTCAGACCGCTGCGCTATCAGAAATCAGACCATTTGCCGTCAACAAAATCTTTCATCTACTCCCCTAACAATTCCCGCACGGAAGCAGTCATGACCTTCACACCGGTTTTGATGCTGGGCTCAGGAAGAGGCGCATATTGGGAAGAATGCAGCGAGGGGAGTTGAATTTCACCCCGCTCAGCAGCAGCGACTTTTGCCGGATCAACCACCCCCAGCCATAGTAATTGAATGGGCACCTGCTCATCCGTTTTTCCATAGCGACCAAAGTCCTCTCCCCCCATTACAGGAGATACTTCCCGCACGTGATCGGCTCCCAGGGTTTTGGTTAATACAGGAACCAGTCGCTCCGTCAGGTCTGGGTTGTTATATAGCGAGGGGCAAAATTCATCTCGCACCACCACTTTGGGATACATACTTTCGGGTAAACCGGCAGACATCGCCACTCCCTTACAAATCCGTTCTATTTTTTCGATCAGCGCATTTCGGACGTCCATTTCATAGGAGCGGAGTGTGAGTTCGAGTTTAACTTCATTGGGAATAACATTGCCTTTCGCGCCGCCGTGGATCGACCCTACTGTAACCACAGCAGGTTTGAGCGGAGAAATCTCCCGGCTGACAATCGTCTGGAAGTCGAGGATTAACCGGGCAGCCAGCACAACCGGATCTTTGGTCGTATGCGGATAAGCGCCATGGCCCCCTTCGCCATACACGGTGATGTCCAGCATATCGACATTCGCCATCGCGTATCCCGGGCAGTAGCCAATCGTTCCAGCAGGGAGGGTCGCATTTGTATGCAATGCAAGTGCGTAATCAGGTTGAGGATATTTCTCAAACAACCCTTCCTTTAGCATAGCTTTCGCCCCGCCGCTTCGTTCTTCGGCAGGCTGGGCGATGAATACAAGGGTTCCTTTCCAGTCTTTTTGTGTATTGGCGAGTTGCCGGGCCGTACCCAGCCACACGGTCATGTGGACATCATGTCCGCAGGCATGCATAACCGAAACGTCCTTACCCGTGCCATCTTTAGTGATTACCTTGCTCGCATAGGCAAGACCGGTTTCTTCCAAAACGGGTAAGCCATCCGTGTCCGTGCGCACCATGACGGTGGGTCCTTTTCCGTTTTTCAGGACAGCTACCACTCCATACCCTCCAATATTTTCACTCACCTCAAATCCGATTTCACGCATTTCCTTTGCCAGGTATTTACTGGTCTCTTTTTCATAAAAAGAAAGCTCCGGATTTGCGTGGAGATATTTGTATAACTGATCGAGATAGGGATAATCAGCAGCTATCGGATCAGCAGACTGTGCTAATACTTTTATACCATGCATACAAACTAACCATAGAAGTATAATCGAAGAAATTCTCATAATAGAAGGGGATTTACTACAGAAATGAATATGCCAAACAAGGTCTAAAATACCCCAGAATCAGGACATTAGAAACATCTCGTTGTGAGAAGGGATCATTTGTATGTCAGCCAGGCAGTAGCGACACAGTCCTGATTTGCCCGAACCCGAATCCAATGGGCCTGAAATCCTTTCGGAAATTGATGCTGCATTGTCTTTCCCGCAGGAACTTCCAGCGTCTCATATTGCTGCCACTCAAAGTGATTAATCGCAACTTCCAGTGTCATGCGTACCGCCCCATCCGCATCATGAGAGAGTTCAATCTCCTTCTGATCAAATCCTGTCATCAAATAGGGATCAGAAACTTCTCCTGCCTGAATCGACGTTTCTTTCCAGGGGCCACCCGTCCCGGTAGGTTTTCCAAATTTCCAAACATCATCTACGGCGCCCAACCAAAGCCCAAAACCGTCACTATCCATAAAGGTGTTACTGTCAGGAACGGCTCCTGTTTTGACGCCACTTAATACGAGCAAACCCCGCCAGGAACAGTAATCCAGAATATGCTTATTGTGCCTGCTGACGGGTTTCATCTGGCGATACTCCGGCACATGGTTATTGGCCCCTTCTGCCCGGGGCACTTCATAAAACATGCCGTGGATATTGGCGAGATAGCGCTCTGACTGCACTTCTCGCAAGGCGCGTGGATAGCCTGCAGGGCCGGGTTGATCGTATGCAGCAGGGCCTTTAGGTAGTCGAAATCGCCTGCCGTCATAATCAGTAAGAATAACGGAAGCCTTATCGACCTCAAAAGGTGTTTTTTCCAGGGCCGCCAATTCTCGTACTTCTTCCGCACGACTGGAAACTGGTTTTTCAAATTGCAGCTCTGTCGCGTCTGCCGAAAGGCTTACTTCCCGGTATTCATCTTGAATCAATACCTGAAGACTCCGGTTGTGGCCAGCAGGGCGAATAATGGCCGTTCCTACCGATTCGGAAACAGGCGCAAGTCCGGCAAATATATCAGCCTCTCCTTCCGCGTCATTGCGCGGTGATGCCATATGAAAATAGCCGGTTGCGGTACAAGCGAGATTGGTACGCATCCGGATCCACTGAGCATCCAGGGTTTCAGGTAATTCGTAATAGGCATAGCCCTCAGCAGACACAGATACGGTGTGGAAGTCTTGCCAATCATTCGTCCCATTCGGATCTATTTGCAACTCCACCTCCACCGATCTCCCCGCATTATGGGCCAGGTGCAGCACCCGATTTGTATATCCCGCTATGGAAAAGGGATCAGAAGGAACTCCAGCCTCAACTTCGTCCTGTACCCAAACCCCTCCCCAGCCAGAGCGGGGTCCAAATTCAGTTAGCTGATCAACCGTGCCAAACCAGAGATTAGATTGCGCCTGCCCTACAATCGGATTTTGAAGGGTCGAGGCATCATCGGCGGCCAGGACCAGTTGGCCGTTCCATTCGCAAAAATCAGGAATGTACCTCAAATGGGTGGCGATGGGCTTAATCCCGCCGCTGTTTGTACGAGAAAAAGAAGCCGGAAAATCAAACATGGTACCGTGCATGACCATCATCATGCGCCCCTTTCCGATTTCCCGAATGCGGGGCCACTCCGTAAACCAGCCATGCCTGGGATCAAATGTATGACTGCCTTTGGGAAGCCGGTAGGTGTACCATTCTCCCCCATCCAACAGCTTCAGGATAACCGATCGTTTATCCCATCCCATACTCCAAATCGGATCACTATCAGAAGCATTGCCATATACCCCACCCGGTCCGGTTACATCTGTGAATTTTTTACGTTCAATGATTCGCCATTCGACACCATCCCACTCTGCTAACACCCCTGCCTCTTCCCAGTTCTCAGCTTCTCCTCCGACCAATAATTTGGAATAGGCAACCGAGTGTCCCGGATGCTCGCCATTATTTGCAACCACCAATCTACCCTGCCCTACATAGGCCCCTTTTCCATGCCAACCGGGGACTGGCTTTTCAAATAATTGATTCACAGACAGATCATGTACATCCATTTCATATACCTTCCCTTCCATCTCATAAAACATCACCTTATTTTTCGGGTCGGTCAGGTGGCGGGTCGTAGCCGTCATTCTGCCTTCCAATTGCTGGACATCTACCCCCCGGACATTTCCCATAGCATCAATCACATAAGGCCCCATGATGAGTTGGTTACTTTCCTGATGGATAAATCGATTGGCATGAGTTCCGCCAATGCTTTCAGGCCGGATACTGAGGGACATGCTTTCATCGACGCTATATAATTTGTCATTGCTTCCGGTACGCATGTGAGGCGGATAGGTCAGGTACCAGAGTTTATCTGCCCAGGGTATGACGACTCCAATTCCACATTCCCGATGCTTATTAAGCAAACTGGAATCTTCGGGCTGATTGTAAGCCGTCAAATGTGGATAGATCCCGCTGATGTTGAGGTAAGTCGGTGCAGGATGCTGATTTTCAGTCGATTGAGGTGTGCAAGCTCCCACCATCAGGAGCCATACGAAGCAATAATAGAGACTTCTAGGTTTCATACAGATAATCAGTGTTAAGGAGAGGCAGGAGAAAGATATGCAGATAAATCTAAAGTGCCTTATCATAAAAGGCCTTCCTCAGCGGTTTGCTGAACCGCTATTTTTGTAATTTCCAGAAAATTATTCTCCTCCAGCCCTTTTCGCTTATGAAATATTCCTTTTCCAGCCTCGGTATTCGCCTCTTTCTTTTCCTTTGTTTATCGGTGAATCTATGGGCCTTGCATAGCCAGCCGACCAGGGAAACCTATAAAGGTTTACCTGCCTATCAGGAAGGTACATTCGTCCTGAGTCTCTCTTCAGATGTGGCACTCCTTACCGGCTCCCTCCCGACTGGTATCGCCTCTTTAGATCAAAAACTGGAGAGATACGGTGTCTATCACCTGGAAGCGGCCATTCCACACCTAAAAGGATCCAGCCTCCCTGAAGCCGAAACACTCGAACGCGTGTATTATGCACAGTATGATCATCCCAAGAGTCCGCCGGAAGTAGCTACTATTTTTGCGCGAGACCTACATGTAAACTATGCGGAGCCGCGCTATCATTTTTTCCCAACCGCAATACCCGATGATTCGGCTTATAGCTCTATGCCCGAGTTTGGGCGTATTCAAGCAGAGATGGCCTGGGATTTTGCCAAAGGAGAAAATGGAAATATCGTCATCGCGATCATCGATGGAGGGACAGACTGGAATCATGAAGACTTGCTGGCAAATGTCTGGACAAATCCCAATGAGATTCCCGGAAATGGGATTGACGATGATGCCAATGGGTATGCAGATGATGTTCACGGTTGGAATTTTGTTACGAATAGTCCCGACCCGACGGGTCAGGCTTCGACTCCAAACATTGCCCGGCATGGGACGCATGTCGCCGGAACCGCTGCTGGTGTAACCCATAATACAATCGGGATGTCGAGCCTCAGTTGGAACTGTAAATTCATGCCCATTAATATTGCCAATCCCAATGTCGATGACCTCTGGTCCTATTTTTTTGAAGGAATCATTTACGCGGCAGCAAATGGTGCGGATGTGATCAGCGTAAGTGGGGGGAGTCCCTTTTACACAGAGTTTGGAAGGGAAGCCGTCGCATTTGCACATGCCAATGGAGCACTGGTTGTAGCGGCGGCGGGCAATGACGATCAGAATATTGACCTCGCCCCGTTCTATCCCGCGAATTTTGACCATGTATTGTCTGTCGGCGCAGTGAGCGGTGGCGATGATATTAAAGCAGATTTTTCCAACTACGGCATCAGTGTCGATGTTTTTGCCCCCGGCACAGCGATATACAGCACGACTCCCGGCAATCAGTATGATTTTCTGCAAGGTACCTCTATGGCTACTCCCATGGTCTCGGCCCTGGCCGGATTGGTCAAAACCTACCTCCCAAACCTCAGCCCAGATCAACTCGCCGAGCGCATTCGGGTTACCTGCGATCCCATAGGCGGATTCAATCCCCAGATCACAAATCAGCTCGGCAAAGGCCGGATCAATGCATTACGCGCTTTGCTCCAACCCGCTGCTGCTGTGCGCATTAGCGAAGCGACCTTCACTGAAAATGGGAATGATGGCGTGATCCATGCGGGAGATACTGTCGATCTGCTGTTTGACATGGTTAATTACCTGGATGATGTCAGCGGACTTTCTCTGACGCTTCGGGATGTGGACCCCCATACTACGCTCCTTCAAAGTACAGTGACGATTCCCCAACTCTTAACCGATCAACATACTGCTGTTTCCTTTCGGGTCGTGGTTGATTCCCTGATCACTTCCGGCTATCGGCTCCCTTTTGTGTTGGAGATAACTGACGGAGGCACTTATCAGGACCTTGATTTTGTGGCATTTGAAGCAATCCCCATTCAGGTCCGCACCCACACAACCGACCAAATTGCCATTAGCATCACCAATGAAGGAAATATCGGTTGGCTCGACACAGTCGGCACCGCTGGCCAGGGATATGTCTATAATGAGGTCAATTTACTATTTGAAGCAGGGCTTATGCTGGGAACTAGTGCTGACCAGGTATCTGACTGCATTCGAGGTACTAATCCGACTGCACAGGATCAGGACTTCCAGGCCTTGTCACCTCTGATCATTACTTCTACAGGCGTGTCTGGATTTGAAGAAGAGGGCAATGTCAGCCTGAATGATGCCAATGCCCCCCTACCCACAGGACTGAATGTTGATATGCTAAGCCTGGTAGGATTTTCCTTGTTTCCGGGGCTTGACGAAGGTCTGATTTTGACCTATGTCGTTTCCAACCCTACTCCAACCCAGATTGATAGTATTTATCTTGGGCTCTACGCCGATGCCAATCTCAATACAGATCAGCGGGATTTTGTTCGATTTGATGCTTCCCGAAAAATGGGAGTCATTGAAAATGCAGCTACTGCACCGACACAACTTATGGCAATCAAACTCCTCA
>CAYGTH010000105.1:13588-17811 GCA_964352745.1 uncultured Bacteroidia bacterium | reverse complement strand
ATCAGGTTCCTGAAGGCAGGATTTTCTAAGGAAATTAGCGTTCCAAACATGGTCTTAGGTAAACCTTACTTTATATAGCCTCCTGATTCGATGAGGTATCAGAAATAAACACACTCCGATTCCCTTGTCTTTCAAGAGAATCGGAGTGTCTGCTAATTGAGATACTTACCTCATGGATTACTCCGGAATCGGCGTATCCAATTGCGCCAGCGAAGCCGCTATTTCGGCTTCAGTCACTTCGTGCTTGACGAGTTTTCCGGCAAAATAATCTTCATAGGCTTTCATATCGAAATTCCCATGTCCGCAAAGATTGAACAGGATCGTTTCGGAGCGACCTTCTTCCTTGCAGCGCAAGGCTTCTCTCACTGCGGTTGCGACGGCATGCGTCGCTTCGGGAGCAGGAATAATGCCTTCAGCCCGAGCAAATTTCACCCCGGCATCAAATGCTTCCAACTGATCATGGGCAACTGCCTCAATGAGTTTGTCTTTCAGCAATTGACTGACCACAACCCCTGCACCGTGATAGCGCAAACCACCGGCATGCACCGGAGCCGGTACGAAGTTATGCCCCAAGGTGTACATGGGGAGGAGCGGAGTCATCCCTACGGTATCGCCAAAATCATAGCGAAATACACCTCGGGTTAATTTCGGACACGAAGCAGGTTCACTGGCGATACAGCGTACTTTTTGCCCGCCTTCGAGCTGATGCCTTAAAAAGGGAAAGGCTAAGCCTGCAAAATTAGACCCTCCTCCAAAAGGAGCGATTACTACATCCGGAAAATCACCGGCTTTTTCCATCTGGACCAGGGCTTCCTGCCCCACAATGGTTTGGTGTAAGAGGACATGATTCAAAACGCTTCCCAGCGCATACTTGGTATCCTCATTCATCGCGGCAACTTCTACTGCCTCTGAAATCGCAATACCCAGAGAACCGGGTGAATTGGGATCAGCAGCCAGGATTTGGCGACCGGCTTGTGTCAAATCCGTTGGAGAAGCAAATACTTTTGCTCCCCAGGTATTCATCATGATCTTGCGATAGGGCTTTTGGTTATAGCTGATTTTCACCATATACACCTCACATTCAATATCGAAGTGATTACAGGCAAAACTCAGCGCACTGCCCCATTGGCCAGCACCCGTTTCAGTGGTAATCCGTTTTACGCCTTCCTGCTTATTGTAGTACGCTTGCGGAACGGCAGTATTGGGCTTATGCGAACCGGAAGGGCTTCCCCCCTCATATTTGTAATAAATCTTAGCTGGGGTATCCAGCAGTTTTTCGAGGTTATATGCCCGGTACAGTGGGGTAGGGCGCCACATTTTATAGACGTCCCGAACTTCATCCGGAATTTCAATCCACTTTTCCGTAGCGACCTCCTGCATAATCAGGGCCATGGGAAATAAGGGTGCCAAGGCATCAGGTCCAATAGGCTCCCGTGTACCTGGGTGGAGAGGCGGCAGCGGCTTATTCGGCATATCCGCCATGATATTGTACCAATTCTCAGGAATCTCGTTTTCGCTGAGGGTGATTTTGCGAATCTTCATAGTGGTAATCCTTAACAGTAAATATAAAAGGGGAATGATTGCTTCGATCAGAACTTAATCTCCAACAGCCTCAATTTTGCACACCTGGATTTTCCGCATGACCTCAATCAGCGGCTGGCCATATTCATCCGGTCCGCAAGCGCTGACATAGGAGAATTTTTCGCTGTAGCTGAAGTGATAGGTGAGTTCAACGATTTGACCTCTTTTCCTGAGTGCAGGCAACAAGGTACCGGGAAATACGTCTTCGGTTTTGATGCCGCGATCATCTAACAGTGCTACATAGAAAAAGGGTTCGGAACCATTGTGTCCGGCGACACGATCTTCTACCACGGCGAGACTTTGCAAGTGGCAAGTAGGGACTTTTTCGGCTTCTGGCACGACTTCTTCTTGCTGGGCACAACTGCCCAGGAGCAAGAAAAGCAAGCAAAAGTGGGGAAAAAATGACTTCATAGCGTGTGAGGATTAAAATGTTAGCTGTGTTAAGTTACACAATCATTTTTATTTTTTCATCTCACAATCCAGCCTCCTCCATTAGAGAATTCCAGGGGGCAGGGTCAAGCACCTTTTCCTGATGTTTGCTCAGGCTCAGCAATAGTGCCTGAGCTGGTTTGTCTGTAAGTTGAAAGCCTGCACGGGCAAGCTGCTGGCGTACTTCCGCCACTTCTTCCGGGATGATTCGCTGGTCTTCCAGGATTTCCGCTTTGAAGCGACTGAAAGGAGTCGGGATAATTTTCACATAGGCCAATTCCGGCTCTCCCTCCTTCCGAAACATATTGAATAATCCCCGGAAAGTTTCCTGCCCGGATTCGATCGCAAATCCTAGAATATCACGCTGATTGAGCGCATTATGAATCAGTTTTTCTTTACAGGCTAACTTGACCGCTGTAATGTCCTCAAATTCGACCTTATTGGGGCGGGACAGCTTAAACAGTTCATATCCGGGAATCTCAAGGCCGATTTCCGGTTGATAAATATACCAGGGATTGATATCGGCATCGAGTATCTCCGGATCCAGGTTGGTAATCTGCATGGTATCTCCGGTAGCATTTCTACTCATTGAAATCTGATAGATGGGATTGTCCACCTCACTCAGATCAAAACCGGCTTTGACTCTTCCCCGGCCGATATAGGCAACCTTGACATTTTTGTTATTGCCGAGGAGGTCTCGATTTGCTTCTGCCATGAGTTCCGATTCATGACGTTCCCAGAAAGTGAGCCAATCTAATTCTTCCTGAATCATATAATCAAGCAGGTCAGGTGAAGACATTTTCAAGGCCTTGCGCGCAAGCTCAAATTCAGCTTCATACTTATTTGCAACTATAGAATTTTTCCAGGCACGTTTTCTATGCTTATCTTTTCGGTTCTGCTGAACAATAAGCTGATAGGCAGTCCTGATTTGGCCATATATCTGGGGCATAGAGTCCAGTTTTTGGCGAATCAGGTTTTCCGCTGCTGCTGCACCTTCCAACGATTCGATGGTCTCTCCGCTGTATTCGGCTGTGATAAACTCACCAAGTTCTTTGAGTTCTTCCAGCACCGTAGGCGTATCTCCGAGGCTGATTTTGCTGCTCGACCATATTCCCAGCGGATTGAAGCGAATCACTAAGAAGATGAGCAAGAGTACCCCGGCAGTCCAGGGTAATATTTTGAGTAAGAGTGTTTTTGTCAATTTCATACGGGCATTTGCTTAAGGAGCGGCAATCAGGGGAGTAGCTGGTTTGAATCGAATGTATATTTCGTCAAATCCCAGCCGTTTGAGTAATCCCGTCATCAATTGGCGGGTTCGTTGTTCTGCCGATTCCGTAATCCCTAAAAAGGGAATGCTTTTCATGATGGCGGTCTCTGATTGCCGAAACAGGTCGTCCATCTCCGCGTAGGAAAACCGATTCCATTTACTATTGTCTTCCGAATAATAGTCATCGGGCACAAATTTCTCTGCGGGATAGGAAAAATTGACCAGTTCGACAGGAGGGAGCACCAGACTAATACGGGCTCCCTCAATGGACACATCGTCCTCCTCTAATTTGTCGAGGTCAATCCCCAACTTGACAGTAGCCTCTGAATGCGCTAAAAAAGCAGCGTCCCGTGGCTGAACCAGGCCCAGCATGTATTTTTTCTCCTTTGTCCCGATAACGATCTTGGACAATTTGGCTTCCATCGTCGCGAGTTTTGCTACACTCTTGATTTCCCCCACGACACGCGGTCGATCGGGTTGCTGATTACAAGCGGCAAATACGGCAAGGATAAAGAGCCAGAAAAAGGGGCGGAATAAGTATGTACGTTTCATCTTATTTGTAAGGTAGGAAATTTGCGAATATCCAACAAGTTGGAAAATGAAAAGGTTCGGGGGCTGGCATTTTTTCCACAAAAACGATCCCCAACATTGTGGATTATCTGTGGAAATTCTATTCCCCTGAAACTCAGTCCGGTAGCAGTTTTGCCCAATTTACCCCCCAACTAATTGCAAACACTTGCCGTAATTAGGACAACCATAATGTATGCAACTGGATTTACCACGAAGATTCCTAAGGGCACAAAGAAAGCACTAAGCGGAGTTTCCGTAGCCTCATGTGCAACATACTTAGTGTATGCTTAGTGTTCTCAATGCCTTAGTGGTGAAGAGGATTTACCACTAAGCAACTAAGTGCACAAAGAAAGCACTAAGCGGAATCACCGAGACC
>CAYGTH010000105.1:0-13488 GCA_964352745.1 uncultured Bacteroidia bacterium | reverse complement strand
ACATGTACAACATGCTTAGTGTATGCTCAGTGTCCTAAGTGCCTCAGTGGTGAAAAATGGCCTCGGATTTACCACTAAGGAACCAAGTGCACAAAGAAAGCACTAAGCGGAATCACCGAGACCACATGTACAACATGCTTAGTGTATGCTCAGTGTCCTAAGTGCCTCAGTGGTGAAACGGGGATTGGAAAATTCAAGTTCAAATTCAAGGATCAAATTCAACCTTAACGCATAGCTCTTATCGCTCATTCTCAACCCTTAACTCCTTTCTCATGAAACCTGCATCTACCCGCTCTCATTCCCATCAATACCTTGTCCTGGCGATTCCCCGGCTGCCTGTACGACTCATTAAGCGATATGGAGGCCTGCTCGTTCTGGTGTTGCTCAGCAATTTCCTAACCCGATCCTGGGTGCTTTCAGGGCTGGGGCCGATGGGAAGTTCTGCGCAGGAGCAGGGAACAGACCACTTGTATCTATTGGACAAGGCGGCGCAACATATTCCGGACACGGGTCGCTTTGAAGCAGAAGTCCGTCAAATCGCGAACAAGCTTTCTGTACCAGCGGAGTGGCTGATGGCGGTCATGTATGCAGAATCAGGATTTAATCCCGCAGTCGTCAATCGGAAGGGGAGTGGAGCCGTGGGCCTGATTCAGTTTATGCCCATCTCTGCAAAAGAATTGAAAATTTCACTGGATAAACTCCGGCAGATGAGCCCGGTGGAGCAACTCGCGTATGTGCATCGCTATCTCGATACCGTTCGCAGTCGCTACGGCGATTACCAAAGCCTGACGGATTTGTACCTCGGCATCTTATATCCCAAAGCCCGGGGGCAGGATTTCTGCTTTTCCCTCTATTCCAGGCCTTCTCAGGCTTACCGTCAAAATTCCGGGTTGGATGAAAACAAGGATGGGAACATCACCGTGAGTGATATTGATGCGCGGATGCGGAGGTTATTTGAGGAGGCGTATCGCGCAGGAGAGGAAGTCTCGGTGTGAAAAAGGAATTGTCAAACTCCAGAGAGCGTAACATCTCATACAGAGTTTGACAATTCAACTTTCAACTTAAAGCATCTCCTTACATCTCCGGGCTCGGGCTTAACCGCAACACCTTACCGGGGCGATTCAACAAGACGTAGATCGCACCATCTGGTCCGGTTGTAACGTCTCTTACCCGGCCTGCATTTTTCAAAATGGTTTGTCGGTACATCATCCGGTCTTTCTCTATATCGAGTAATTGAAGTTCTTCCATTTTGAGGGCACCGACCAGGAGGCGGTTTTTCCACTTGGGGAATAAATCTCCATCGTAGAAGTCCAGTCCACAGGTCGCAATAGAAGGTTTCCAATAAGAGATAGGTTGTTCCATGCCTTCCTTGCGAAAAATCTCGGTAATGATTGCACCATTATAATTGATGCCATAGCTGATTACCGGCCAGCCATAATTCAAGCCAGGGCGAACCAGATTCAGTTCATCTCCTCCCAATGGGCCATGTTCGGTATTCCACACCTGACCGGTTTCTGGATGTACCGCCAGCCCTTGCGGGTTTCTGTGGCCATAAGAATAGATCGATTCGACGACCCCCTTTTGGCCGTAGAATGGATTCGTTGTGGGAATGCGGCCGTCTGTATAGATACGGTGAATTTTGCCATTAGGCTTGGTCAGGTCTTGCGCATCCTCAGAAGTACCCCGGTCGCCAATGCTGAAATAGAGGTAGCCTTCAGCAAATACTATCCGGCTTCCAAAATGCCAGCGTGCGGTGCGGTAACTCTCGTGATTCGCTTCAAACAGAACCTCCTGATTCGTCCAGGTAGTCCCTTCTAATTTCCCTCTAACGAGAGAAGTCATGCTAGGGAATACGTCTTCTCCTTCGCGCTTTTCTATGCCATGACTGAATGTCAGATATATCCAGCCATTCGTCGCATACTCGGGATCAACGGCCACATCCAACAGGCCTCCCTGGCCCCAGGCTACCACACTTGGAATGCCTGTTACAGAGTCTGGAAGCAAAGTTCCATTCTCCATAATTCTCAATCGTCCTGAGCGCTCAGTAATCAAGGCCTTGTCCTCAGTCAGGAAATCAATGCTCCAGGGAATATCCAGGCCTTCAGCCATCACATCTACCTGAATGGCATAGTCTTGTGTTGCAAGTGAAGTCGGGATGGGAGGCTTGGTGATGCCCAGTCTTTTTTCTTCCGTCAGCAAATAACTTACCAGCGAGTCGATTTCTTCATCTTCAATGATACCGCCCCAGGCAGGCATCCCATGATGGGGATACCCAAATTTGATGGACCGCATAATATCCTCTTCTCCTGAGCCAAACTGCCAGGAACCATCCAGCAAACTCTGCGCAATTTCTCCCTTGAGATCTGCCCCATGACAACTGGCGCATAACTTCGTAAAGGTTTCAGGAATTTCGCTTGTGCTGGACAGACCCTGGTTTGTACTGCAAGATTGCAGATAAAGTAAGCCACCAAGGGCTGAAAATACGAGTAGGTAGAGACTATTTTTTATCATGCGAATGCTAAACAATTGATATCAGATATAATGGTTTCGGGCGCAAATTACATATTTAATCTATTTATGAATGTAGGAGGGAGAACGGACCTGGTTTAGGCGAAGAACAGGAATTAGGCCAACAAGCGGCCTATTTTAAGTCAGCACCTACCACCAGTTTGCGAAGGAGAAATGCCATTACGCCTCCCAATACAGGTCCGAGTATATACACCCAAAACCAGCCGCCATTGGAATCCGGGAAAGCCATGTTGCCCCAGCCGCCCATCCACGCTACCATCCGGGGACCAAAATCCCGGGCCGGATTCAGGCCTGCCTGGGTAAAAGGAGCTACCAGGGTAATAATGACCGTAACGGTCAGTCCGATCATCAAGGGCGTGAGATTGTCGATTTGATCCGCTTTCTCCGTGAGTAAAAAAATCATCATGACGAGCAGAAAGGTCCCGAATGCTTCCATCGCCATTGCGCCCCCTAAGGAGATTGTGATTGTTTCGGCAAAACCAGGATTGGGGTAAAATTCGCCAAACATCACGGCTGACACATGGGATCCCGCTTCTCCCCGAACGATCTCCCGGGAGGCTTCAAATAGCTCAATAGAAGGATTGAAAATGACGAATAATACCAGCCCTGCCAAAAACGCGCCGATGAATTGACCAGCGAGGTACATCCCAAACGTTTTTCCGTCAACTTTTTTTGCCAGGAGCATAGCAACTGACACCGCCGGGTTTAAATGTGCCTGAGAAAGGTTTCGGGAAGCAAATATCCCCAACGTCACCCCGATCCCCCAAATCAAGGCCACTTCCAACAGGCTGTTAAATGCGCCAAATAAGGTGGCTCCAGCTACTGCTCCACATCCAAATAATACGAGAATAAAAGTTCCCAGTGCTTCTCCCGTAAATGATCGAATCATAGTGATGAGCGTGCTGATTATGATCGAAAGATACCGTTTATGCTGAGGCATATTTACCCTAGCGCAAAGATGCGATAGTACAGGAAATTTCAAAAGAAAACAGAAACCGATTTTTGATTTCCAGGCAGGCTCCTCACTTCACTCCCCACTCAAAAAACCCAATCCCTCTCAGGGCCTTCTCAAACGCCAGCACTTCCTGATCTGAAAGTCGCCGAACCGGGGTTCTTACCGGCCCGCAATCGAGGCCGATCATCTTCATGATGGGTTTGCCGCCGCCGACTCCACCGCCATATTGAATCAGGAGATCGACCATGGCAATCGCCTTGCGCTGTAGCTCCAATGCGAGGCGAAGGTCTCCTCCGTCAAATGCTGCGATAATACGCTGATACAACGGGGCCATATAATTGTAGGTACTCCCGATAGCACTGCGTACCCCGAGTGCTAATCCCGATACCAGAATTTCGTCGCGGCCAAATAGGATGTCCCATTTCCCGCCATCAGCTGTGACACACTGCGCCATTTCCATCAGGTCATGGTGAGAATATTTGATACCGGCAAGGGTTGGAATCTGCTGCTGTGCTTCCCGCAAAAAAGCGGTCATAGATGCCTGCACACCCGAAATTGGGGGAATGTGGTAATAATAAAAAGGCAATTCGCCTCCGGCACCCGCGATCTCCCGGCAGTAGCCGATGAGTTCATTCAGTGAATTGGGAGGGAGAAAATTCGGCCCCATAGTTCCAATAGCGGCGGCTCCAATCGATCGCGCGTGATCTGCCAATTCGCAGGCATCCGGACAGGCAGAAGCCCCCACATGAATCATCACTTTGAAGTTGGTCTCCTGATGAGGCATCCAGGCTTCTGCCAATTCTTTGCGTTCGGCAAGACTCAATAGAAGACCTTCACCGGTAGTTCCGCTGATAAAAATCCCAACAACTCCTGTAGATTTCAGGTGCTGAGCATAGGAAGGAATTAGATCGGTATTCAAACTTCCGTCTGCACGGAGGGGAGTGTACGTAGCAGGAATAAGGCCCTGTGTGTGAATAGGTATCATGGTTTTTCAGAAGATTGAGGAGAAGAAGAGAAAAAGCCACTCGCCAGCCACCCCAACACAAAGCAGGAAATGACACCGGTTGTGGAGTATAGTAATAAATGAACTGGTTGGTAATACCCAACGATATACTGAACGATTACGCTTCCGATGATCCCGATGAGGGCACCGGAACTATTGGCTCGTTTGGTAAGCATTCCGAGCAGAAATAAGCCCCCCAGGCTTCCCAGGATCAGGCCCAATACTTTTTGAAATTCGTCCCAGAGGGATTGAATGTCTGAGGTAGCCATCAGGATGGCAAAGAGCGTTCCGGCAATACCGGCAACCAAAGTGGCCCAGCGGGCGATTGCTAACTGAGAGCCTCCCATTTTGAATTGAAACCGGAAATGAATATCAGTCGAATAGGCAGTCGCCACGGAATTCATGCTGCTGCTCAGGCTACTCATAGCCGCCGCAAAAATCCCGGCAATCAATAATCCCGAAATCCCGGAAGGGAGTTGAGAAACAATATACCAGGGGAAAATCGCATCTGTGTTGGAAAGGGTAGGGGAAAGCTGTTGTGGAAATTCATGGTAAAAGGCGAATAAGGCAGTTCCCAGGAAGAAAAACAGGCCCGTCGATACAAGACTCAGCCAGGCATTGGTCCAGACGGTGCGCTTGGCTGTCGCCACGTCTCGAGTTGTGAGGTATCTCTGCACGATGGTCTGGTCAGTACCATAGGTTGTGAGGTTGATAAACAGCCCCCCGATCAGGACCACCCACAAAGTGGGTTCCCGCAAAGTCAGGTCGAGATTGACCAGGTTAAATTTTGCAGATTCCACTCCAATTTCCACGATTCCGGGCAAGCCCCCGTCTACCGAGAGGGCCATCATCACCAACGACAAAACCGCACCCCCCATGAGGACAATTACCTGCATCACATCCGTCCAGATAACGGCTTCGATGCCGCCCAACAACGTGTATAAAAGGCTAATCAGTCCCATCAGCCCGATGCTCAAAAAGATGTCAACGCCGCTGACCACATTGAGGGCGAGCGCCGGGAGATAGAGCACAATGCCCATTCGCCCAATTTGAAAAAGGATGAATGAGAGGCTGCCAATTACCCGAATGAGCAGATTGAATCTCTGTTCCAAGTATTCATAGGCACTGGTAAGGTCGAGTTTGCGATAAAACGGAACAAAAAAAGCGGCAATCAGGGGCGCAACGCCAAAAATAGTCAGGCCGAGGAAAAAATACGCCCAGTCGGTTGCGTAGGTTTTTGCAGGAATGGCCATAAAGGTGATCGCGCTCAATCCCGTTCCAAAAATGCTCAGACCCGCCGCCCACCAGGGGATGCGATTTCCGCCTTTGAAATAGTCCTGTACACTGTGCTGCCGGGTGGCAAAATAGACGCCCATACCTGCCAGAATCAGAAAATAGAAGGCGATAACTCCATAATCGAGAGAAGTGAGCACCGATTCCCCTGTCGGGAATACTGCTTGCCAGACTTTTGCGGTGCGCACACCGGGCCGTATTTCACCTGAAGGAATGACGACATTTCCATTCCAGACAACTGCTGTAGTGGTTACCGAACCAGAACCGGGAAATTGGCTCCCTTCATAGAGTCGTCCCGTGAGCGTATGATACATCCACACGCGATTGCCAAAACCGGGATGTTCATTGAGGTGTACTCGCAAAGCAGATTCTGCTTGTTTTAACCCTAATTCCAGACTTTCTTCCAGACTGGAATTCGAGCTTGCATTTATTTGTAGCTTAATTGAATCAACCTGGGCTTGAAGGCTTAGCCCCTTTTCCAGTAATCGCCCATCAGCCCCGGAGGGAAAAACCAGGTGCGAATGACCGATTGGGAAAACCGTACCAGCCATCACTGGAAACCGGGTCGAATCGGTATGAAGCGAAATCCAGCTTTGTGTGCGGGGACTGAATGCATAGGCATCGTCCAGTACTTGAATCGGCTGATCGGGACCAAAATTCCGGCCACTAAACAGATAAAAAAGGGACTCGGTTCCATTGCTTTGGGCTGCTGCGATACAATAGGCACGCGGAGGTCCCGGCCAGGAAGGCAGCGATTTCCAAGCCCATTCACTGCTATCCGGCTTCAAATCCATTACATAGAAATGCTGTGTCGCGGGTCCATTGGGCTGTTCTTGTCCGCCCGAGATGTATAGCTGACCGTCCACAACTGCTGCTGCAAAATTGGCGAGTGGGACGGGTAGATCAGGTGCCGGATGAATGGCCACCGTTTGGGATTCGGGAAGGTAGCGCAGAAAATAACTCCTTCCAGAACAGGCTTCGGAGTCCATACCTCCCAACATCAACATCCCATATCGGGTCGAAATCGCGGCTCCGTAGGCAATAGGGGAGGGGAGACGGGTTGTAGCGACTGACCAGGAAGTATCCGGATTTAATATATATACCTCATCCTGATAGACTTTTGTTCCGCCTTTCCAGGGAAGGGCTTCTGGAAAATTGGCACCACCGGCAAGTAATAAAACGTCCTGATCCACTCCCGCGTAAGCTCCGGCAAGACCTGGCTGGTTGTTTTCGCCTGCTGCCGGAATCAAATCCGGTAAGGTCTCCCATTTCCAATACGTAGTGTCAGCTGCGTGTATCCCAAGGGGTGCAGTTAATAAGCAGGGGATTAGGAAATAGAATAGCCGCTTCACAGGTTCTTTACCATATAGATAGACAAGCTACTGTTTTTTAATGGCTATCTATTGGAGCTGAAAGCGCTGCTGGCATTTCACAGGTCCCAAATTCAGGACTAAACTTTGCGAGAAAGTCATATACCAACTTCCGAAACTCTTCGGGACGTTCATCTACATCCTTCGTATGTCCTGCGCCCCAATCGGTGTGATAAAACACGTGACGAGCCGGATTGAGTTGTTTGGAAATATTGACCGATTGGAAAGAAGCCGTAGCCTCGTCTGTCTGGGAATGAATGAGGAATACAGGGACTTCAACCTGCGGTGCTGCGATCAACACACTCGCCGCTTCATGGTCAATTCCCGCCCGCTGATCGACCAGCCAGAGAACGGTGGGCGAAATCACATTCACCCAGGAACCATACCAACGCAGGGCACGTTCCGTAACTGCCGTTTCCCAGTCTTGAAAGGGAGAATCTGCGAGAATAAAAGCGATGTCTTTTTCAGTCGCACCTGCTTGCAGCGCAGTAGATGCGCCCCATGAAGCACCGACCCATCCAATTTGGTCCGCTTCGAGACCGCTTTGTTCACGTACCCAATCTGTAACAATCAGGAGGTCATCCTTTTCTTTCACACCGCCAGTGGCGTATTCCCCTTCGCTTTCGCTATGTGCGCGGTGGTCATAGGCAATCAGATCACATCCGCAATCCCAGAATATATCGCCGTATTTGAGCATGCCTGAGCGGGTATTGCCCCATCCGTGTATCAACACAACTGCGCAAGCCGTGCTATCCGGCTGTTTGAAGTACCAGCCTTTCAGCTCAATTTCATCCGTTCCTTTCAGTGAAAACGATGTAGGCTGGGGGAGTATATCCGGTGTAATCATCGCATGCTGCGGATTGGGAGCCTGTCGCCGGGGGATGAGCACCATTCCGGAAAACATCCATGCAATTCCCAGATAGGCCGCTACTATCAGAATGAGTACTGACAGGAAAAACCGAATGATGATTTTGCGCATGGGGTGTGAATAGTTTGAAATGCAAAATACATTTTATTCGTAAGAAAAAGATGTATTATATTCATGTTCAATCAAAGATCACATCCAGTCGGTCCCAGCGGATTGTCTCCCACGCGAAGGGAAGAAGCGTTGGGCCGTGGGGGACAGCAAGCGCAGCGCGCAGGGGGAAATATCTCCCCAATCAAAGATCACTCCAACACTGGGCCTGACTGCCTTGAGATCGGCTGCCCAGGCTGTTTCCCTATTATACTTCATCCTACTTTTTTATAAAAGTAGGGCAAAAAGCGCAGAGGCCAATACCTGCCGCACTTGCCGCCCCGGCTCCCAATGGCCTCTGCATAGCCGACCCGCCTGGATGGGAACCCTGCGGGTTATATTCACGTCAAGCGAAGATCACATCCAGTCGGTCACAAAGAATTGTCTCCCACGCGAAGGGAAGAAACGTTGGGCCGTGGGGGACAGCAAGCGCAGCGCGCAGGGGGAAATATCTCCCCAATCAAAGATCACTCCAACACTGGGCCTGACTGCCTTGAGATCGGCTGCCCAGGCTGTTTCCCTATTATACTTCATCCTACTTTTTTATAAAAGTAGGGCAAAAAGCGCAGAGGCCAATACCTGCCGCACTTGCCGCCCCGGCTCCCAATGGCCTCTGCATAGCCGACCCGCCTGGATGGGAACCCTGCGGGTTATATTCACGTCAAGCGAAGATCACATCCAGTCGGTCACAAAGAATTGTCCCCCACGCGAAGGGAAGAAGCATGGGGGCGTGGGGATCGGCTGCCCTAGGTTTCGCTGCTATATCTTCTTCCTACTATTGAACATATATCCTCTTCTTATTTTTTGTTGCAGTAATTTTTCGCACATCGTTGCTGCCGCCACCTGCCTGTCAAACCAGATTTCTTTTTGTTGGCCGTGTGTCCCGATGCGACCCCAACGGCGGACAAGTGCCCACTGACCAAAAAGAGTCGGACGAATTTCTAAAGAATAGAATCGCCACATGCGGGCCTGAGGCTGAATTCGCTGGAGGTAAATGCCGCTTTGCATATTTATGTAGCTTAGTTATGAGATGGCTAAGATACCTATTTTACTTAACATAACGTAAATTATGGGGCTTTTGGTCTTGTACTGAAATAGGTTGACTCCCTTTTTTCAGGCAAGACCCTTTTTTTTCATGACGTCCCTTCTCTTTGCGGTAAGCCGGTGCCAATGATTTTCCCGTCTTCCATGGTGATCGTTCGTTGGGTATTCGCTGCAAAATCCAGGTCATGGGTAACAATCAATAAGGACTGGTGATATTCTTCTGCCAGTTCCTTAAAAATATGGAACACCACATCGCTGTTCTTTTTGTCCAGATTGCCGGTCGGCTCATCTCCCATAATAATCAGGGGGTCATTGATCAGCGCCCGGGCGATGGCCACTCGCTGTTTTTGCCCCCCACTGAGCTGATTGGGGTATTTCAGCGCATGGTTTTCTATCCCCAGGGTTTTCAGTTTCTCGTAGGCATTGTGCTCCACTTCTTTAGTTGTGAGTTTTCCCAGTTTGAGTCCGGGCAGCATCACGTTTTGAAGGTTATTGAATTCATTGAGTAAATAATGAAATTGAAACACGAAACCGATTTTTTCATTTCGGACCTGGGCCAGTGCTGCGTCCTTTTGGTTGGTCATGCTGATGCCATCGAGCAAGAGTTCGCCCTCATAACTCGTATCCATGGTGGACAAAATATAGAGCAGCGTGGATTTGCCGCAGCCGGATTTTCCCACGATGGAGACAAATTCACCCACATGGATAGCAAAGCTCAGATCGGTCAGCACCTTCACGGTGATAGGATCATGAAATGATTTGCTGATGCCTACGGCTTCTATGACCGGTTTTTGTTCCATGCTTATTTTCCTCGAATGATGTCCACGGGATCTATTCTGCTTGCTTTTTTGGAGGGAAAGTATCCGGCCAAATAAGTGGTGATGATTGAAAAAACGGCTCCTACCACATAGAACTGCGGGTTGTAGCTGATCGGATAGGTTTTTACCGTAGGCAGCGAAGCGGTATTGAAAGGAATTTCACCAATCAAGGCAGAAAGGCCGAGGCCAAAGACCAGGCCGAGCGCCCCGCCCACCAGTCCAATAGTCAGGGCAATGGTGATAAAAATGTCATTGACATCCTTACCGGAAAACCCTGTCGCTTTCAGAATGGCAATGGAATCCATTTTCTCATAGATCATCATGTTTAAAATATTGTAAATCCCGAATCCGGCCACAATCAGCAAGGTGATTCCCACGGCATAAGAGATCAGGGTCCGTACGGAGCTCCCGGTTTCAAATTGGGCATTGGCGGTTTGAATGTCGATCGCCTCTGTTTCGAACAACTCATGATATCGCTTAGCCAGAGCAGGGGCCATTGTCATATCATAAATTTTGATCTGGATATCGGTGACATAGCTTGCCGGTTTTCCAAGTATTTTTTGCGTAGTGGCGAGGGTAGTATAACTCTGGACTTTGTCGATCTCTTCTATCCCGGATTGAAAAAATCCGACTACTTTCAAGGGAAATCGGGTGCCATTACTTGTTGTTATTTGAATGTTGTCCCCTAGCTGAACGAGCATTTTCCTGGCGGCTCCTATGCCCAATATGATACTGTTAGGCGTATTTTTCAGGTCCAGGGTTTTGCCTGCCACCACATAATCCTGAAAGGTAAAGAGCCTGTTTTCTGCCTCTACATCAATGCCGTTGATCACCCCGGTTAAATTGATGGCTCCTACATTGTAAAAAATGGGGACCGTGGTTTTGGGTGCAACCCCCCGGACCTTGGGATCATTTTTTAAGGCCTGAATAATGGCTTCGCTGTTGCGGATCTCCAGCAGTTCATTTTTGGGTTTTACGTGCCAGACAAAGTGATAGGCCCCCGGGTAGTCAGCGGATCTGGCGATGGGCTGAATCTTTGACGGTAAAATCTCATTATAGAGCCTTACATGGGGGGTACGGTTCAGGACCAGGTTATCGAGCAAATCGTTTAACCCTGCCATAAAACTGAGCAGCGTGATAAACATGGTAATGCTGAAGGTGACGCCAAATGCAGCTACCATCGTTTGTTTTAGCCGTGCGGTGAGCAAGGCCATTGAAATTTGGGTGATGAGTTTGGTTTTCACAGCTCCGGCAGAATAAGTTCTTCATCTGCCTGTATGCCAGATAAAATTTCCACCATCTGGTAATCCTTCAAGCCCGTTGTTACGACCAGTTGTTTCCCGGATTTATTCACCACGATTGAGTCATTGAGCAGGTAGTTTCGCGGTATGAGCAAGGCTTCTTTTTTGGTACGAATCAATACATTCGCTTCAAAAGAAATATTCGGATACAATACCTGTGGGGGTTCCACAAATTCAGCTTCTATAGTGAAGGTTTTGCTTTGTAGATTCATGATGGGATTGATCTTTGTTACGACAGCATGAAAAACTGAGTCCCGGTAGCTGTTCAGCACCACCAACACAGGCATACCCAACTGGATGGCTACGATGTCATATTCATCGATCTGCATTTCCAGGAGGAATTTCTCATCATCCCCTATGATAGCAATCTGAATTTGAGGCGTTACCATCTCTCCTTTAGCGATATTTATTTGGTACACCTTACCGCTTACTTTACTTTTCACCAGGTAGTCGCTGGTGGTTTTGTTGCTGATCAACAGATTGTTTTGGGCTTGTCTGGAGAGATACTGCAATTGCCTTTCCAACTCTTCCAACTTTTCCCTGGCAGATTGATAGTTAGTGATTGAGCTTTCGTAGGCCAGTTCCTTTTGTTCTACTGTTACTTTTGTTCCAACGTTTTGTTCCCATAGCCTTTTTTGTCTTGCAAGCATGGATGAATCGCTTTTCATTTGACTTTTTGTCAAATCTACCAGCGATCTGGCTTCATCGAGTTTGCCACGATTGAGATCCAAGGCATTAAATTCAGCTGATAATTTGGAATTGTTTGTCATCAGCTGCTGGGCATCATTCGCGATCAAGAGTATGGGAGAACCAATTTCTACCAGAACTCCTTCGTCCACAAAAACGTCATCCACAATACCGCTTACCGTGGCAAAAGCCTGGTATTGATTTTTGCTTTTTATAACTCCTGAGGCATAGACCGACTCGGTAATATCCTGAGTTACAGGCCTCATCGTTTCCTGATCGGATCGGCAACCGACCCATAAGATCAATGAAAATAGTAACACATTTTTCATAAGGTGAGGGAGTTCCAACCTGTAGTGAGATTTCCTAATGGTTTCCGAAATGCTCTCGTACAAAAGCGGTTTTTTCATTATCGGTCATCTTATCTGCCGGTTCAATGTCAATTTTGATATCCTTAAAATGTAAATCCTTATTCAGGTAATTATACAATTCTGTTTTTGCATGTGTGGGTCCAAATAAGAGTACATGATCATACTTCACAATCTCATCTGCTATTTCCTTGTAATAGGCTTCCTGCATTTGCTGCCGCTTATTATGCATCAGATTTTCACTTCTGTGCATAGCATCCACTTTTTTGTTGTGGGTAAATTCTGATGCAATTGTGTGGTTTGTTATCGCATCTTTCAACTCAATCAAATTTGCTGTCGAGTGATCCATCCAGATGCCTAAGGTCTTTTTTGTGTCCATTTTTTGATTGTTTTTTACCGTAAAAGAATGGAACTGTTTTCGGTTGATTCCCCCCCCATTGTATTTGCCGAATCCCCCTTTGAGTTGTTGTTGAATATTCTTCAATGAGTAGAAAGACGGTCAATAATTGTTGATAAGGAAGCTTTGAGTTTGTCAATCGCTCCTGATACGGCCAGTTCAATCGTATCTGCCTGATTGGAAACAGCAATGGGTTGCCTGCCTTCGAGTCGGGCTTCCATCAAACACCGGATATCATCCTGGCCTTTTTTCTTCCCGTTTTCATCTGACAGGTGAATCTCTATTCTCGTAATATGAGATTGGTACCTTGTTAACTCTTCTTCAATTTGGGAAGTGTAGTACTTTTGACGCCTTTCGTCTCCACTAATGGTTTTGTCTGTATTGAATTGAATAGTCATTTTTTGAATATTATTGGGTTGTTAAACAGGTATTTTCGTGATGTCACCTACAAAGAAGATATAACTGCTGCCAATTGTGCTGAGATAGCTCACAACCCCTCGTATCATTTATCATCGGATTTATTACTTTGTTTCATACCTAAAGTATTGCGTTCTATTCAGCGTATGGGTAGCAAGTACCGGATAGAGGCGGCGGAGGTGTTACATCCTTCTGAAATAGATTTATATATATCACCTATTCGGGTGCTAGCTATAGACATTTCGGAACCATATTGTAGCATTTTCCGGTCTTTGCGGAAAATGATCTGCCCCT
>CAYGTH010000104.1:0-17812 GCA_964352745.1 uncultured Bacteroidia bacterium | reverse complement strand
TAAAAGGACTCACTTCGTCGGTTTCCGAAACTTCGGGTCCATCGAAGGTCAGGCTCACTTTGTGCCATTTTTTGAGTTCTCCGCTGATGTTGGCTTGTTTCGTTGAAGCGGCAGATGCAGGTTTTGCTGTTCCCTGGCCCACGTTTTCTGCGGTAGCAGTCCCTGTCATAGCGGAGAGGATATCCTTCCCTTTACCTGCTTGAATCGCCGCTATGCCGCCCCATCGGCCCCGGCTCCATTCCTGCCCATCTTTACTTCCGATTTTGGCGGTAACCGTCAGCTTATCGTCTTTTTGGATCGCGATATTTTCAAACAGATGCATGTATTTCACTCCCTGTTCAAATGAATGCTGGCTAAGGGGACTTTGATACGTTCCGATTTCTGTGCCATTCAAGATCAAGGAATAGGTGGACCCTCCGTCATTTTCGCCTACACCCAGAAATACCAGATCATATTTGCCTTCCATGCCGTGCAATTCCATCGTGGTGCTTGCTTGTTTGTGGTCGTTCGGATTGATCGCGAGCCATTCTTTGTCCACATAGTAATCAGTTCCTTCTGTGGGGAACCCCGTTGCCCGGAGTAACTTTACGCCTTTCACACTCTTTTCAATGGCATGCAAAAAAGAGACTTCTCCTACCGGATCTTTCTCTACTATCGGAAAAGGAGCGGGCAATTTTCCTGAGCGAACCCTTACTTCCGGCCCTATGCCATCTGGCACATAGCTTTTCTCATTTGTCAACAGAAACCGGTCGAACTCAAAACCATCTTCCCGCATACTGAACTGAATATCATGCAGGCCCGCTTTCTCTATGTCGAGGTAAATCAAATGGGCTTCACCACAGTGTACAGCTTCTGTGCGCTGCTTGCTTTCCCACCGCCAGACATGTTTGCCCTCGCACCATTGCAGTCGCTGGCCAGATGCAGGCCAGGTGCCGTCGATCCCCACGTGGAGGCCATTGTCTTCGCCGCCTGCGCTAAAGGCCCGTGCCCATACATAATACCTGCCTGGATTTTTGAAATGGATTTGGTAATGCAGAATGGCCATTTTCCCGGCTTCATTGCTGAAATTGTCTCCGCGAATCAGTTTGTCGGCATGCGTAACGCGGGTATCGGGTAAGATTTCGAGGTAGGCGTTATTGCCGGCATTTTTGCAATGGGGGCCGTCTTCATCCCGTCCTTTCTTCGGCCATTCGTCCCGGGAGGTCCGGTACCATTGACGGACATCGGTTTGACTTTGCTGGTAAAAATATTCGGATTCAACGGCGACAAGGCCTTTTTCTTCCTGAAATACGACCTCATTAGATAAGAGCGGATTTTCCAAATTTTGTCCGACAGCAAATCTGAGGGAACAAATAAGGAGCGCACCTGTAATGAGGAGGGATAGCCCGGGGATACTGATTGTGCGAGTAGGTTTCATCTGTTGTAGCGTATTAATAGAGCGAGTACGAATATATGTTTTTGGAGAAACATTCCCCTAAAACTGATCCCGATATGCTTCCGGAATGGCAGTAATAGCCCGGATCTCAATTTTCCTGTAAAATGCTTCTGCTCCTTCTGACTGTATTTGAATTAAGCCTTTCTGGAGGGGGACGATTTCCTTTTCGGCATTTTGGTACTTGGAATTAAACAAAGCCATTACCACTTTACCATTGACGATATGGAGACTTGTATCTCCCAGGCAAACTAATTCCAGGGTATTCCATTCTCCGTGCGGGTTTTCATTATCCAATCCTTTATCGCAGTGAATCGGGACTGTTTTGTCGGCATTGGAAAAAGGTCTGAGTGGCGCGCCTTTTTGGTAGGTGAACCCACGACCGTTTGCGTCTTTTTCTGAGGGAATATCCATTTGGGTACTGACGAGCGCATAAAAATCTCCCATATCTCCCTGCTGCACCTGAAATTCATGAGATTGCATCCACACATTCCAGAACCTCCCGTGAGGAGGCACACAGTGATACAAAATACCATTGTCCCGACGACGATCGAGTCGGGGTTCCCATTTTGTTTCGCCCCATTTAAACTGGGCCCGGAAATGATAATTCTGAAAGGTCTGTTTAGAGGTGAGGGCCCCATAGATCTCTCCGGAAATATGCAGCAGAGGCTCTCCGTTTTCTTGTTCAAATGAAAAAACCTGCTTCGGGTCATTATGTATGCCGAGTGCCTTTGAATTCTTGCCATCGCTTTTGGGGTCAATCCCTTCGAGGTCTTTGACAGTAGCATGCGGCGCGCCGATAAACACCTCCCAATTAGGATCCGGGGCATCGCCTAACAAGGATACCCAGGCATCTGTGATCGGTAAGGCCGTGCTGCGTTGGAGACGGGATTTGCAGCCCAGGCATATAAACAGCATGATGACCAGTGCCAGGCGCGTGTTAAATTGGAACATGTAGCGATTGTTGCTGTGTGTGATGATAGGAGATAGAATTAATTGATATTTTCTTCGGTAAAAACAGTCTTTTTTCCAGTGTTTAATTGCCCGAAAGCCGAACCCGAATCGTTCCTTTTTTGTCTTCAAACAGGTAAGCGGGAAGCCGGATTTCGATTCTTTTGAGGTTTTCGATCGTTTTGTCAATTTTCAAAGGTGGTGGGTCCAGCGAAATCACCGAAACCTGCAGGTCATTCGGTGTGAGAAGGGTAAGGGTGAGTTCTTTTCCATCCTGCTTCAGGATTGCACCCTTGTCAGTCGGAATCACTTGTGCTGTTGTCATGAGGCCCCAGGTAATCTCCCGGGTAGAATCATTGGTTTCAAACTGATCCTCAATGAGGATGGTGCGGTCGCTCTCTTTAACAAATTTGCGTTGGGCGGAAGCAAGGTTGTTTCCATATAGTTCCGACATGTCTATCGTAACTTCGGGTTGTTCTCCTGCTTTGAAATCTGTGATGGGTGCGTATCCGTCCACCTTAAAACGGGCGTCATTCACGGTAAGCGTACTGTGCCCCTGATTGCGTTTTGTCAGGAGGGTCCAGCGTTCGCATTCCTGGCAATGTCCGGAGAGATTGAACCCGATTTTATTCAATAGATAATAGCGCTGATTGCCCGGATCAAGTACCCAGCGCACCCCATCGAGATCAAATACAAATGTACCCGCATCCATATTGCCATGGCTGAGGTGAGCTTTTCCTCCTTTTGCAGCCAGATAAAATTGACTGGGATCATCTTTTTCACCCCGAAAAGTTGCGATGGGATTCGCGCCTAAGCCGTGCCATTCGCGGGGCAATGTACTATGGCTTTTCTCCGAAAATTGAGAAAGCCAGACTAAACCGGGGCCTGCCAATCGTCCTGCATCTGTGGGGTTTTCAAAGAAAGGGCGATCAAAGTAGAGCCCATCACCGGTTTTTGCTGCAAACCAGGATAATAATACGCTTCCGCTTCCATTGTTTCTATCTCCTGAATCTGCAAAATTGAAAAATTCGCCGGAGGGCGCAGTTGCGAGCAATCGGAAATTTGCACTTTCCATAAAGCCAGGACTTGCCGAAATTCCAAAATCAGTGCCTAAAGCGGTAGTCAGTACGTTGGAAGCGATAACAGAATAACTGGTTCCATATCCCCAGTAACTCGGCCCTTCAGGATAGATGCCATCCGGGGCATATTCAGCTAAGGAATTAGGCAGTTTTTTGAGTGCTCTGGAGATGGTTTTGGCTGCTAAATCAGGGTCTGTGTCAGCAATTACAAGTGAAGCCGCTACCAGGCCTCCATGACATACGGAATTCCAGTTGTTTGAGCTGTTGATCCAAAACATCCGCTTGTTATTCTCATTGTAACTGGGCATAATTCCTTTTTCAATCAAGGCGGTTTTAGCTGATTGCACCGTTGTTTTGGGAAGGGCATGGCCCGCCCAATCTATTGCCAGCGCTACTGCAAAAGACATTTCGGAAACGTCAAGAAAGTGATCGGGATTCCAGTCGTTAAAAGCGCAAACGGCCTGAACTTCAGCATCAATTCGTTCCAGTATTTTTCGGTCTTTTTCGATCCGATACACCATACATAAAGTGCCCATTCTCCTTAGCATTTCCCTTGATACAAACAGGAGTCTGAATCCTTCCAGTTCCCGCTTTACTAAAGGCTTTGCCAGAATCTCCTGCGCTTCTGCCTGGAGCCTTTGGTAGTATTTCTGAATTTGTGGATCTGTTTTAAGCTGCTGTTTCAGGTCTTTTTCTATCTGTGGCGTGAGAATTAATCGCGGAGATTTTTTAGCCAAATTCGCTTTCAGGTAATCGACTGTTATCGGATTTTTCAGGCTGTGTGCTTTACCCTGCTGGTGCTGAGCCATGGTAAGACCAGCCATGAGCAAATGCCCGAGGAGAAGGAGCGAGATGAGTCGAGGTTTCATAGCGAGTAGTATAAATGATCGAATAAGAAGAAGGGCCGGAAATCCGTAGCACGCAGGCCCGGATTTCCGACTTGATAGCTTATTTTCCAGATAACCGGACCCTGATTTTTTCTATGTCACCTGTTGCTGAATAGGCAGGAATCCGAATTTCAATTCGCTTCAATCCTTTGATTTGTCGATCCAGTTCCAGGGGAGCCGGGTCTAATGAAATGATAGAAAGCGCCAGATTGGGGTGGGATAGATTCTCCAGTTTGAGTTGCTTCCCGTCTTGCTTCAGGATTGCCCCGCCTGCTACGACTTCTACGTCAGCCGTAGTCATCATCTGCCAGGTGATCTGTTTCATGGAATCATGTACCTGAATTTGGTCCTCGATTAGAATGGAACGATTATTTTCTTTGACAAACCGCCGCGTAATAGCACCAGGTTCTCCGCCAAATACAGGAGATAAATCAAAAGTCGCTTCTGGTTGCTCCCCCTGCTGAAAATCTACCAGCGACGCAAATCCATTGACTGCGTGTAGTTGGTTATTGATCGTCAGCGTGCTGTGCCCAAAGTTGTTTTTGGTCAGCAGGGTCCATCTCTCACAGTCCTGGCAACGTCCCCAGAGGCTGAAGCCTGTTTTTTCGAGGGCATGATAGTTTTGGTTCCCCGCATCTACGCCCCAGCGGATGCCATCAAGTTCAAAGATAAAAGAGCCTGCATCCATGTTTCCATGACTGATGGAAGCTTTTCCCCCTTTTCCGCCAAAGTAATACTGGCCGGGATCGTCTTCTCCGCCCCGGAAAATAACGAGTGGATTTCCCCCATCTCCTTTCCAGGCAAGCGGCAGTGAACCCGCATTTTTGTCTTCAAATTCTGCTAACCAAACAAGACCCGGGCCTGCAACTCTTGAGAGTTTTCCCATGCCTGCTGCGGGATTCAGGAATCGTTCCGTTTCCAGGTAGAGTGAATTACCGGTATGAGTAGCAAACCAGGCCAGGATGATGTCCGCTTGTTCGCCTCGTTTATCTCCACAATCCGCAAAGTTATAATACCAGCCAGTGGGCGCATTACTCAATAGCCGAAAGTCTGCACTTTCGAGAAATGCGGGATATTCAGCAATTCCAAAATCAGTTCCAAAAGCACTTTGAAGCATAGCGGAAGTGACAACAGAAAAACCGGTTCCATAGCCCCAGTAAGTGGATCCCTCCGGATAGACACCGTCCGGACCATATTCCTTCATCGCATGTGGGATGCCTTCAAGGGCTCTGTGAATGGTTTTTGCGGCAAGCTCAGGGTCTTTTTCGGCAATGACAATCGATGCTGCGATCATTCCTCCATTACAGACCTGATTCCAGTTATTGGAGCCATTTATCCAGCCGACATTTCCGTCTTTGTTATAACTGGGCAAAATTCCTTTTTCGATCAGGGCATTCAGCGCCAGTTCCCGGGTGTTTTTGGGTAAGTCTTTGCCTGTCCAGTCCACAGCGAAGGCTACTGCCATCGACATTTCGGCTACATCGAGGTAATGAGAAGGATTCCAATCGGAAAATCGGCAAACGGCCTGCACTTCCTCATCGATCCGTTTCAGGATAGCAGGATCTTTTTCTATTCGATATACCATCCCGAGAACGCCCATGCGGTAGAGCATTTCACGTGAAGTGCCCAGCAGACGACGACCGATTACATTGCGGGTGAGGAGGGGCTCCTTCACAATCTTTTCCGCATTCAATTTGATCGCTGCGTAATAATTCTGAACTACGGGATTCGTTTTGAGTTTTTGCTTCAGGATTTTCTCTTTGGCTTTGTTCAGGACAAGCCGGGGCCCTAATTTCGGTAACTGCTTTTTCAGGTACTCGACAGAGATGGGATTATCCAGTTTCGGCATTTCCTCATGCACAATTTCCTGAGCGGGTTGTGCCACTGAAAATTCACAGGCATAGGTTCCCTTTTCTGAGGTCCCATTATCTGTAAGTTGAATGCGATAGAGCATATCGCCCCATGCCTGTAGGAGTCGCCCGTCGGTAATGGGAATCTCTTCTACGGTGGCTTTCAAATTGGCGGGATAGGAAAAGGCAATGGTTGCTTCGCCTTTTGCCGGATCGCCCATAGAAATGATATGTTTGCCCGCATCCACATGAGGTTTGCGGGCAGCCATAAAATTGAGAAGATTCGGTTCTGTTACGGCATCCAGTTCATAGGAATCAGACAATTGTATGACTTCCTGGTTTCGGTCATAGGTAATCGAGCGGCTCCAGGTTGTTACGCCTGCATCTTTGTGATAAGCACTCCCTATGTCGAGGGAGAAAGTAGCGGCTTCATCCGATAATTGGGCCTTCGCATTACTTGCTTTAAACTTCCTGCCTTTTTCCTGCATCACGCCATTGATCGTGGGGAGGTTGTGATACTGAGATTGCATGGTCCATATCTCATAGCGCTGGCTGCTGAAAGTCTTTTTGGTATAGGTCTCTACCCCTATGTCGATAATGACGGGTTGCCCGTCGTGGTATATGATGAAATTACCAATATCATTGTGGTTATGGCTCTCATCATTGTGGCCGCCTTTGGCAGCGAGAAAAAAGCCTTTGCCTTCTGCCTGTTCCTTCCTGGCCACGAGAACTTGCAGATCAGGTAGCCAGCTCTGGCTTACAAAGGGTTCTTCGGGGCTTGTTTTGCTGAGTTGTGGCAGGCTTTCCAACGTCGCGAGAATGCGGGCGAGGCTACTTTTGACGGGTTGACGGTAGAGGTCCTGGCCTTTTGCGAGCCAGGCCGCGAAAGCGGTCATTTGAGGGTCTCCTATCTTCTGTCCGTAGCGGAAGATCAGCGGAGGGTTGGGATTGACCACAGCGGAAGCATCGGCAAAGTTGACATAATAGGAATCATTAATATGTACTTTGTAAATGTATTGGCCCATGTTGGCCACAAGGGGTTCATCCCATATGCTCACTTTGCCTTGGCTTGCCCATTCAAATAATTCAAGGCATTCAAAGAGGGAAGCCCCTGCACGTCCCCAATAGCCAGGCCCTTCATCACAACCGCCATCTGCAGGATATGCATCGAGAAATCGATCGAGGCAGCCCATAATCTTATATGCGGCTTCTGCTTTTCTTCGGGGGTTCTGTTCGGTAAGTACGACGCAGGTAAGCCAGTTAGAACATACCCAGGGGGTCCAGTTGTTGAGGTCTTGTCCTTCGAGGCCCATCCACCAGAATCCGGTATTGCTCAGGTTAGGTTGTAGAATTCTTTCGTCAATTTCTGAGAGGATTCGGGTATTCAGTGCCGGAGAAATACTGTCGAGTTGATCGGCGAGCAGATAGTGAGTCCATGCTAATAAGGCTCCTGTCTCAGCAGCAAACAAATCTACATATTCTGATTCCGCATCAGGTAATCCGGATGCGACATAAGGCCCATAGTGGGCGGGAATTACCCAGAAGCTTTCTTCGCAAATGGACCAGATCAGATTGGAAATTTCTTCGAGGAATTGTCCTTTTTGTTCCAGGCATTCAGCAGCTATTGCTTGTGCCAATCGATTGCGTTTTTCAAAATAGATGGCCGCGTGGCGGGACCGGTTTCCATTTCGGCTAAATTCCAGTAAAAGAGAAGCCGTTACTTGCGGGATTTCCGTTCCGAGTTTTGCTTCTGCGAGGTCTATTTGAGCTGAACGAACCCTTGTTGGAAGATCATTCCATGCTGCTCCCCATTTGGGATAGGGCGCGCGGGTTTCAGATGTTACCAGCCAGTTGGATAACTGGTCTACCGTGTAATTGCCTGTGAGAAGAGAGGCAGGGGTTTGAGAAAATGCCTTTCCAGTGCCCATAAGGAGTAAGGCACACACGGCGAGTGTGAGGAGTAGGGGATAATGTTTCATGTTTGTGTGTACTAAAAAGGGCGAAAAAAAACCGTAGTTATTTGCACAACTACGGTTTCTTAATAACTACCTTTTGCTATATATGATTACAGCATACAAAGCGGTTTACCAACCCGGATTTTGTTCGAGATCAGGGTTTTGAGATATAGCGCTTAATGGAATTGGCCATAGGTAATGCTTGCTCTCGTCAAATACCGGATCCGCCCAGTCAGTACCTGTGTAGACACTGAGATAAGGTATGCCGTCCACCATTTCGGTTTGAACATTTGCATTTTCATATCGCGTAACTGCAGCTGCGTCAAAGCGAATACCCAAATCAGGCTGCTCCAGTTTTTTGCCTTGCTTCCAGCGACGAAGGTCGTCGTACCGGAATCCTTCCATGAATAGCTCTACGCGGCGCTCGCGACGAATTTCAGCAATCAGAGCAGAAACTCCATCATTGGCGTAACGAGGATCCATTTCCACATCCATCATCAGGTGAGGCATGCCTACACGGTCGCGGAGCAGGTTAACACTCTGGTCAAGATCTCCCTGGCCGATACTTCCTAATTCTGCTTTTGCTTCTGCGTAATTCAGCAGGGCTTCAGCATAGCGTAAGATGATCGCTGGCGTCTGTGAAGTATTGTAGGTTGCGTGAGAAGCTCCACGCTCATATACCTTGATAATATGGTATCCGGTGTTGCTCTTCTGACCACCTTCCATACCATTCAAACGAGGATAGGTACGTATATCATTATTATTGTACTGCCAAACCGGCACATCGTCCGGATGCAAAACGGTTTGTCTCAGGCGAGGGTCGCGGTTCATGAACACATCTTCAATGGTAGCATCTCCCTGGTACTCAGCAGAGAGTGAGATCGGCTTTCCATCTGTACAGAGGTAGTCGTCTACCATGCTTTTGGTCGCTCCACCGTTGTAACCGCGGTGATAGCTTTGCACATGGTTAGTGAAGATACCCCGCTCATACCGTCTCCAGTACATCACTTCAGAGATACCTGACACATCATCTGGAATTTGATGAATGGCAGAATAATCACGGGTAGGATCGCCAGTTGAGTACAGGGAATAAGGACCACTATCCATGATTTCTTTAGCTGCATCAGCAGCTGCCTGAAGCCACATGTCAACATCTGAACCGCCGTGGTATTTCCGCCAGGTACCTTCAAAGAGGCATACCCGAGACTTCACCAATAAAGCTGCCCATCTGTTCAGACGACCCGGTCCGCCTCCATCACCCCAGTCTGCAGGTAATTTTTCAGCAGCAAAAGTAAGGTCAGCCAATACGTTGTTCATCACTTCTTCCCGAGGGGTACGCTTGGCATAGAGCTCAGGGGAGTCGATGTTCAGTTCTTTGTCCAACCAGGGCGCAGCGCCAAATTTGGAGACCTTATCGGCATAAAACCACCCTCTGAACAGGCGTGCTTCTCCAGCATACCTGTCGATGAGTTCCTGCGAAATGGATGCTTTGCCATAATTCTCCAAACCAATATTAATGGTCCGAACAAACGACCAACCGCCATCTCTGTATCCATACCACTGTGGGCCGGAAGGAACGGTGTGCTTACCTGCACGTACCTGCTGATAGCGGGTATGCCGGGAGTGAGTCGGGGCGATGTTGTCAGCAAATTCGTCCAGCATCCAGATACTGTATCTGTGGCTGTCAAACCCATCGTCATGTCCAAACAGAATCGGCACTTCATTATCATTCCGAGCCAAATCGTAGATACGGTTGTTATAGACCTTTAGGTCATTTTCCGTATTCCAGAAGGTCTCAGCACTGATTTCATCCAGTGGAAACCGCTCCAGGAATTCATCGTTACAACTCACCATCATCATGGTGGCAACGAGAATTACACTATATTTAATTAAACTATTTTTCATATCTGTATTTGTAGTAAGTAAGTAGACAGATTTAAGTATAAAGAAGAAAGACTTTATTTGTCTGATAATCAGTAGTATATAGTCTCGAACTTGATACTCCATACTTAAATCTGTCCAACTATTTAGTAAAATTAGAAAGAGATTCTAGCCCCTACAGAGAAGAGTCTTTGCAGTGGGTATTCAACGGCTCCGTTATTGTTAAATTCGCTGGCCAAAACGTTTCTGCGGAGGTATTCGGGATCCAAAGGCTTCCGAAGTGCAGTTGCTTCCCATAGGTTCATTCCTGCTACATAGATTTGTCCGCTACCCAATCCGATTTTGCTCATCGCAGTCTGAGGAATCTGGTAACTCAGGGTTACGTTTTTCAGGCGAATGTAACTCGCATTCTGCATGAAACGGCTCTGCGCGACTTTGTTCTTTCCATCAGAAGTAGAAAGGTGAGCTGCAGGGAAGTATGCATCCCGGTTGTCTTCTCTCCAGGTATCTGTGAGATAGTATTCTTCTACATGACCAGCATTGAAGGGGAAGAACCAGGTCCAGTTCCCGTCATTTGGCCAGTAATCTCTCATGCCGATTCCCTGGAAGAAAGTGGTCAGGGAGAAGTTCTTGTAGTGTACATCGAGGTTGATACCATAGCTGTATCTTGGGCTTTCGTTTCCAATGATTTTCCGGTCACCTGGATCTTCAAGGGTATTGTTTCCTGGAGTGATTTCACCATCGCCATCGAGGTCTGCATAGTGGATATCACCGGGACGCCAGTTAGCACCTAAACGTGATTGATCGGGTCCGTTGGCAACTTCTTCTTCACTTTGGAAGATACCTACCGTTTCATATCCCCAGAATTCTCCGAGCTTCTGACCTACATAGTACTCACTCAATGCACCGGTTGGGTTTTCATACTTGGTGATTTCTGCCTGCCAGTCTGAAAGGGCCACTGTAACGCGATATCTCCAATCAGTTGAGATCTGATCACGCCAGGTTATAGAAGCTTCCCATCCTTTGGTTCTCAAATCCGCTGCATTCTGCTTAGGCGCACTTGTACCCAAAACACTTGGGAATTCAACATTCATCAACATGTCTTTGGTGTCACGGGTGTACACGTCAAGAGAGAGGTCGAGTCGCTGTCTGAGCATGGTGATGTCAAGTCCAATGTTTTGGCTAACAGCTGTTTCCCATGTCAGGGTAGGACTTACCAGCCCGGCAGGAGATACAAAAGGAGAGCGTGCGCCGCCTGAGAACATGTAGGGAGAAGTTCCGATGCCCAGGGTTGCGATATATGGGTAGTACAGCTGGTTACCGCCATTGGTCACTGTTTGGTTACCGAGTGTACCATAAGAGGCACGAACCTTCAGGTTATCCAACCAGTTTTTTGTTCCTTCCATGAAGCCTTCTTCTGAAATCCGCCATCCTGCAGAGAATGAAGGGAAAAATCCGAAGCGATCTTCTTTAGGGAAACGAGAAGTTCCATCATAACGACCTGTAGCCTCAAAGAGGTACTTGTCCTTGAAAATGTAGTTTAACCGGTAGAATACTCCACGCAGGGCAAAGTGCTCTTTTCCACCAAAGGTCTGCTGTCCACCGGTAGTGGCGTTCAGGTCAGTAACCAAAGGGGTAATCAAGGAGAAGGCTTTGGCTCTCTGGAAAGAGTTGAGTCCCCATTCCTGGTTCATCCCTATCATCGTTTTGAGCTCGTGGTTCTCACCGAGCGTAGGGGTGTACTCAGCATAAGCATTCAATGCGTAATACTGATTGAAGTTAATCTGATTTTCGATGAAGTCAGTACCACTGAATCCATTGTCCATCTGAAGATTGGTCAGGTCATTATTCGCGATCACCTCGATCTTGCTCTGGACGTCCTGATAATCTCTGTGGTAGTTGTTGTAGGAGAAGTTCCCCTTAATGATCAGGCCTTTCAGCGGCGTAAGGGTAACCCCCTGTGTCAGCCAGGTATCATTGACAGCAAAGGTTCTGCGACCCCCATCTTCCAGGTAAGGAAGGAAGTTGGTTCCGCCGAAATACTTGCCAATGTACGGTTCAAAATCAGCTCTGTCACCTGGAGTCAGGTAATATTCAAGATCAGGAAACTGAACTCTGTCAAGTGGATCTTGTCTGGCAAGCGTATTGACGTTTACATCCCAGTGATAGAAAGTGGGCTTATTACTGTTCTGACCATTAAAAACGATCTTTTCTTCCAGTGTCAACCAATCCGTGATTTTAAATTCTGCTTTCATCAGGATATTGTTCCGCGTGAAAGTCTCGTTTTTTTCATCACTTCTCAGATAGCCATCTTTGCTTAAGTGTCCGAGAGAAACATAAAAAGACGCTTTTTCAGTGGCTCCTGAAACGCTGAAATCATACTTTTGCTGAGGCGAGAAATCAGTCATTACCCTGTTTTGGTAATCATTATTCCCGTAAAACTGAAGGGTTCCGTCGATTACGCCCCATTCAGGTCCTGTTCCTTCAGAAAAGGATTTTACAGCAGCTACGAAATCATCATTATAACTTGGGTTTCCTGATGTTCTGATGCTGGCCATATTTCTCGCCTGTACAAACCGATAAGGATCGGTGATCGGATCCATGTTGAAAATAGGCTTGGTAGCTGTCAATTCAGTACTGAACTGAATGTTTACCTTCCCTGATTTTCCTCTTTTGGTTTCTACCAAAATAACTCCAAAAGCAGCCCGTGCACCATAAACGGCAGCAGCAGATGCGTCTTTCAGTACGTTTACACTCAGGATATCATTAGGATTGATATTTTCCAATGCCATAGGAACTCCATCTACCAGGATAAGCGGCTCTCCTCCGTTGATGGACTCATATCCACGAATGTTGAAATTAGCGCCTGCAGTCGGATCACCATTACGAATGGTAACATTCAGGTTAGGAACCAATCCTTGCAGACCTTGTCCAACACTGGCGATAGGCCGGTTTTCAAGTGCTTCTGCAGTGATGACAGATACAGCACCTGTCAGGTTGACTTTCTTTTGCGTACCATATCCTACCACTACGACTTCGTCAAGGGTAGAAGTAGATGATGAAAGCACAATGTCGATAGAACGGCGGCCGTCGATGGCAACCTCTTGCGTCTCATACCCAATATAAGAAATCACTAAAGCAGTTACTTCATCAGCAACGGTCAGGCTGAATTTACCCTGCGCATCTGAGATAGCTCCCTTTTGGGTTCCTTTGGCAATAACGGTCGCACCTGCAAGTGCAGTTCCATCCTGGTTCCGAATGGTACCGGAAATGTTTTGGTCCAGTTGCATTTCCATGCCGCTTCGCAAAACATTGGTCAGGCGATCTGCTCCGTTTGCTTTGCTTGAACTTGTCTGGAGCGTGATTTCGCTTGAGTTTTCCAGCCTTTGAATATTCTTAATATTCCGGCTTAACTTCTTGACTTTGCGATTACCTGTTTTGGTGTCTTTGTAAATGATGTAATACTTTTCCCCAAGGTGTCGATACTTCAAACCGGTAGGGGTCAATACCCGGTTGACGACGATTTCCAGTTTCTCTTGCTTGCTAAAATTGAAATCAACAGAAATGTTGTCCAAGGTGCTTGCGTCATAGGTGAAGATGACCTCATACACCTCACTGATTTGATCGAGAATTTCCGTAAGCGGCCGTTCTTTTTGCAGAGGATTATCGTCTGCAAAGACAACAGCACTACTTAGTGAGAAAATCACGAAAAAACACAGCGTTTTTTCGAGTAGTAGTTTTAATGTCATAGTTTTACGATTTAAATTAATTATTAGAGTTCGGAAGCAAAGCAGACTACCAAAGTATGCTTTTTTTCCTTTTTAGTTACTGATGATGTAAGTATTATTTTCTTCTGTGATTCCAATTCCATAAATCCCGGTTAATGTTTCGAGCGCAATGCTGAGGTTTTTAATCGGCACGCCTCCTGTTATAAGTCTGTCTTTCAGTATTTGATCTTTCAGCGAAAAACTGGCACCATAAATACCGCTAAGTTCTGCCAGTACTTCGGGTAAGGGGGTATTTCGAAACACCAAAGTCCCATCTTTCCAGGAAGTGTTTTCGATTGCATTTACCTTTTTCGTTTCGGATAATTTATTCCGCTTCCTGGAATAGGAAACCAGTTCTCCCGGAGCCAATTCCAGCGTATTGACATCTCCCTCTGCTATTTCGAGATTCACTTTTCCTTCTTCCAGAAATACTTTTGTGCTTTCATTGCGACTGTTCACATTAAAAACCGTACCCAACACCCGCACTGCGAGGTCGTTCGTGGTAACGACAAAATCTGAATCGGTTTTAGGCTTTTTTGCCACCTGGAAATAGGCTTCTCCTTCCAGTTGTACTTTTCGCGGCTGATTTCCGTAGTATTTGAGGGTAGAGTTTCCGTTGAGGATAACAACGGTTCCATCACTCAGCAATACTTCTTTTTGTTCCCCGAAGGTAGTGGTGATAATCTTTTCTGAATTGCTTTGAAATTGGAGAATGCCATAGCCCGTCAGTAGCAATACGATTGCTGCTGCTGCGAATTTTAACCATGATCTCCTATTGGTCATTGATACTTGTTTGGCCGGAAAGCTACGAGTCATATCTGCCTCCAAGAGATTCCATAGATTCGATTTTTCTCTGGCTGGTAGTTGATCCTTTTTAAAGTCCAGGTTGATCAGCACTATTCTGGCCTCCATAAAAACTTCCTTTTTCTCAGGATGAGCCAGAATCCATGATTCCCAGAATGCGTTTAACTCAGCTTCCTCGGTTTTAACCCAATGAATGAATTTATCATCTTGTATAAAGTCTTCGACCGAAAAATCTATATAGTCCACGTATCTCTTTTTTGTTATGATTTCTGCTGACCTACTTAATAAGAGGGCGGACTTAAACGAATCTTCCCAAAAATTGTTTATTTTTTTTCAAAAAAAATAATTTCTCCTTCATAAGTAGTCCCAAAGAATAGGTTTCAGATAAGGGATTGAAACGAAATTTTGCCGAAAGGTGGACGCCTAGAAGTGGATTGGTTCTGCTGCAAGTGGGATAAGCAATCCGATTGTTAACCCCACAAAATATTTTTTCAGGCGGGTAATTGCGGCAGAAAGCAATTTATACATTGAGTTTTGGTTTAAATCCATCAACTCTGCGATCTCATCATAGGACAGGTTTTCATAGTAACGCAGAAACAGGATTTCTTTTTGTCGGTTGGTCAGGGTAGAGATGGCCTGATCCAGATTTTTCCGCATTTGCTGCTGACCCTCGTCCAAAATGATTTTATACTCAATCGAGATATCAAAATCAGGCTCATAGATCAGGTTGGTCATCAATTGCTGATGTTGAATCCTGGCAACAAGGTCTCTTCGGAAAATGGTGAAAATGTATTGTTTGATAGACCGCTTGATGACGATCGTTGCTCTTTTTTCCCAAATCACCCGGAATGTATCCTGCATGCTGTCCTGCACCAAGGATTTGTCCGAACTCATCTTACGACCATAGTTGAATAGCAAGTCAACATATTTTTCGTAAAGTGCCTTAAATGCATTGGAATCCCCTGCCTGGATAGCCTCCCACAAGACCTCATCGGTCGGTTGCATAGAGAATGCGTATGAATCCAGTCTTGCTTCCATGTATGTCCCCTAGATGTTTTGTGTTTGCTGTATCAAATTAAGAAAACATTCTTGAAGAGAAAAGGCAATGCGTTTGTTTTCAGAAATATAAATCCCCCTTCCTGTACATCAAAAAATGTAATCCTTGAGCCCCTTTCCATTCAGGAGGTATTTAAATTTCCAACTCATTTGGAGGGTGTCCTGCCAACCGCCATCTGCATTGCGGGAAACACGCTTGCAGGTACACATGCCAACCATCGGGACAAAATCAGCAAGCTGTTCAGGAGCAGCTGGGTTGGGCAAGCCAAATGGCTGACTGAATGACGGTTCATAGGGGGTTTTAATCGGTGCCTGAGACCAACTTGCTGCATGTGCCAGCATTAAGCAGCATAGAAAGCAGATGTCTTTCATAATCTGAGTAGTTAGTAGCAGGATTTTCCCTTAGGGGTCATTTCCTGTAATCAATATTGGCATAAAAGAAATGAAAGGCTAATGTTTCGGGAATCAGGCCCTCGAAATTCGGGCTTCTTCTTGTGCAATGCCTTGCCCTGACTGCGTGATTTGGGTCACTGACTGAAAACAACAGGCGCTGTATTTTTGAACATATTTAACAAATAATTCATTTGACATGACAATAGAACAAGCTGCTCGAGACCCTCGAATGACCTTGATTGATGTTAGGGAACCCTTAGAGTTTATGTTTGGACATGCAAAAGGGGCAAAAAACATTCCCCTGGGATCGATCAATAAGCGAATAGGCGAAATCAGGGAACTCCCCGGACCTGTCATCGCGTACTGCCGAAGCGGAAACCGAAGTGGACAAGCTGTCCAACTCTTGCAGAGCCAGGGACTCAAACAGGTGTTTAATGGGGGGAGCCTGCCGGATGTCCGTACGTTGTTGGGCAAATAAAACAGATAAAAAAGGAGACTGGAAGCGCACCTGAAACCCGGATTTTAGTTTCAGCCGGACGGAGCCTGGACGGCGTAAAAAAAATCCAAAACTAATCCTCGTTTCATGCACCTTGTCCTAAGGGAATAGTCGTATTGTAAGCAATTCATTTTTTTGGTCGGTAATTCCCACCTATGGATGTCGAAATTCTCTCCCGGATTCAGCTCGCTTTCACCATTTCGTTTCATTATATCTATCCCCCTTTGAGCATCGGAATCGGACTCCTGATGGTCTTCATGCTGGGGTTTGCTGCTGTAGGAATTCCCCTGGTAGGACTATATACCTTCTTTGTATATTGAACCTTTTGGGGCAAGGTCAAGTTGGACGAAACGAGCTATTGAGCAGTCGTTAGTTCTTCTTTCGCTAATCGTGTTATATCAAACCGCTTCTCATAATAGATGAGCGTGAGGAGAATAATGAGCAGGAAAGTGGTGCCGATGGTGAGGGCCGACCAGGCCTCCATTACATTCGAGAAATGATTTCCCACGATGGATTCCGTAGAAAACACATTTAAGATAACAGATAACCAGAAAATCACCTTCAACCTTAGTAATGCTACCGGCCTGAGATCGGTGGGTACGCGGAAAAGCAGCGTATATGCCAGTAAATAAGGGAGCCACAAGAAGATAAAATAAGGCTTCCAGGCAAGAGGAGAGAGTAGGGGGACGAGGGTGAAAACCACTGCGTATTCTAAAATGGATCGAATGCTACGTGTATCGGTCAGTTTTTTTCTCAACAAAAATGCAGGTACTAATGCGGCTAAGACGATAACTACCTGGCTAATTCGACGCACGGTATCCGCAGGAAGCGAAACGAAATTGACATAGAGATTGTGGCCCGGGTCTTCCGCGCTGAAGAATCGCAAAAAGAGACCGAGCACAGATTGGTTTTGGTGATGGCTAATGAATGATACAGGTGCAACTTCTGAATACCATTGATGGTAATATGCCAGACTTTGATCCAACCCAAATACCAGAATCGGAAGGGCATTGATAAGCACGAGGAAAAAGAAGGTCCAGGCTGTAGGTTTGACTTCCCGCTTGAATATAAAATACAGCAGGAAAAAAATGGTATATACCTTCAGCGAAATACTGAGTGCCAATAATAGCCCTGACCAGGCATGTTGTTGCCGCATGAAAAAGTAAATGCTCAAAGTGGCACACAGCAGCATGTAAATATTGATCTGCACATTTGCCAGGTTTTCCATGATAAACCGAAGCATAATCAGCAAAGGAATGAG
>CAYGTH010000103.1:0-17835 GCA_964352745.1 uncultured Bacteroidia bacterium | reverse complement strand
CCTTCAATGGCCTTGGAAGTTTGTTGCTTTGCCCGCGCTTCCAGAAAGCGCCCGACCAGGATAAGGCTGATGATAACGGCTGCCGCTTCGTAATACATATGATTTGCTCCACTGATGGAACCGCCGGTCTCAGGAAAAACTGTATGGTAAAGGCTGAACAGAAAGGCCGCTCCGGTTCCCAGCGCCACCAGGCTGTCCATGTTTACCCGGCCATGTTTGCCCTGTTTCCAGGCTCTGAAATAAAAATCGCGGCCGCTGTACAGAATGACTGGCAAGGTCAGGGTCATCATGAGCATCGAGGCATAAGGCATCTCCGGGAAAAACATGCCGATGATAAAAACCGGCACGGTGAAGAACAGTGCCACGATCAGTTCCCTGGGCCACCTGTTTGTTTGTTTAAGTTCTGCAGCTTCGTCAGGATCAGCCAAGACCAACTCATATCCCGCCTCTGCGACCTGTATGCTCAAATCCTCCAATGATACCTGGTTTTCATCATAATCCAGATACACCGAGTGATTGGCGAAATTAACAGCGGCATTTGCTACGCCGGTTTGTCTTTGCAGCACTTTTTCGACACTGCCGGCACAGACTGCGCAACTCATGCCTTTGACGGGAATCTTACTTGCCTCCATATCCTTTTTAACAAAGATATCTGCATTTCACAGGCAAACTGTTACACGATTTCATTTATAACTTATAAGATTTTGGAATTGCAGCTTCCGCCACGAAATGAATCAGCTCGGTGTGTAGAATAATAGCGCCAGTGCATATTGTAATGTGTCGCTTGCCTAAGATTAATTATTTACTGTGAAGCAAATCGAAACCCCCATGAAAATCACACAGATAAAAAAGAATGCGGCTTTTTGTGTGAAATGGAGCGTATTCTCTTTCAATGATGGGGCGCAGAGGGAAAAAAAAATCACAGTGCAGGCAACCGACCCAAGAAATACTGCGTATTGGGTTGCGTTCAATATAAAGGGAGGTTCATTTTTACTGAAAAGATACGAAACCCGCGTAAATTAAAGCTTGCTTTACTTGTTCTGATAACCCAGGTTGAAGCCTCTGGTAGCTGATGATCGGCTATATGAGTCCAAACTTGGCGCGATATGCAGAAATGATGACAATTTGAAATATGTCTGAATGAGAAAAGTTAGCAAAGAACAGATTATTAAATGGGTCGATGGTTGTCTGAAAAATGATCGAAAAAGTCAGAAAGCGCTGTATAGGCACTTCTACAGCTATACGCTGTCAATTTGTCTGTATTATTCCGCAAATCGGGAAGAAGCAGATGAGACCTTAAACGATGCATTTGTGAAGGCTTTTCAGCATTTGGAGCGATATGATAATCGTTATCCCTTTAAGACCTGGCTTCGCCGGCTAATCATCAATACGGCCATCGACAATTATCGCCGACGCAGCAAATTTGCCTCTACTATCAACCTGAGTCAGGGGCACGAATTAGCATTGCCGCCAATAGCATTGGATCAAATCGCAGCAGATGAAATTCTGCATATGGTGCAGCAGTTGCCCGCAAAGTACCAGATGGTGTTTAACCTCTATGTAATGGAAGGACTTCCACATAGCGAAATTGCTGAGCGACTAGGTATTCATGTGGGCACTTCCAAGTCGAACTTATTTAAGGCTCGGCAGAAATTGAAAAGTATGTTGAAGGTTTGGGACCTTGATAGATTTGAGCATTATGGATGAAAACAAAATAGACTGGTTGATTCAGGCAAAATTGTTTGAGGCCGAAGGGGTGAACCATCCTGTATCAGGATGGGAACAAGTGTCCAGTCAACTACTCCCTGCCGGCAAAAACTGGCTAACAAACTGGCAGAGTCGGATGGTACTGATAGGAGGCGCATTTTTGTTGATTATCAACTTGGTTTTGCTCGGAATTGTCATACATCAACAACAAAGTCTGGAAAATATATCAACTCAACTCAAGGCATTTGAAGGCAAGCAGGTGCTCAACAGATCCATAAAAGACGAATCTTCACTGATTAGAAAATTTGTTCCGATAACGCCCGTTCAGTCAAATAATTCAGAAAATACGACCAGCTTATCGAAGCTAGTCGCTCGCCATCGACGAAGCGATCCGGATCAGCAGTCCGTTACGATGCTTGCCAGAACAATACCTTCCCCGGCTGATGAGAAGATATTGGAGAGGGAAAGCCAGACTCATGACAGCCATTCTCAACACCTGTTTGAGCCCGATGTTCCTAAACAGGATGTCATGGAACGGATTGAATCCGCAAACACATTGCCGAATAAGCAATCCAATCAGGGGGGGCCAATAGCCGACAAAACAGACTCCTTGCGAGAGCCAGCAATACAGGGGGAGGTGACGGTTTCAACCGCTTCGCATAAGCGAAGTAAATCCCGACGTAGCAGGCACGGGCGAAAGCCACTCTGGAAAGGATGGGAATTGCAGACCGGAATAACCATTTCTTTACCTCGTGCGCATATAGATTTCGGATTAACGCCGCCAGGAACCGGTGCGAACGTAGGAATGGGCATTCAATTCCTGGCACCGGGAGATCGGCTCAGGTTGGAGACGGGAGTCGAATATGCCAGTCTTACTTATAAGACGGATGACCATTTAAACGCGGCGACGATCGCCGAAAAGTTTGCGAATTATCCTAATCTGAACCGATATGGAAACCTCGACAAGCTACATGAAATCGATATGGAGGCCCAACTGCTGCAAATACCGGTTCGGGTAAAATATATGTTGACAGACGACAGATCAGTGTTCCGCCCTTGGCTGGGGGCTGGGCTCGTGGGGCGATTTTTTCTCAACGAGGACTTTGTATATGAATTTGAAGATGTGGCTGGAGAAGATGTTATTTTTTCTGAGCGCGGCGGGAGCAGTCGATCTTTTGGTACCGGAGAACTATCTCTGGGAGGAGAATATGCCTTTTCTAAAAAGGTGAAAGGCCAGCTTGCTTTTATTTATCGCCTGGATTTTACACAGCAGGGTATTGAGAAACGAAGCTACCAGTTTTGGGGAATGCAGGTTGGAATCTCGCATAATTGGGGAAAGAAAAAAAGGTAGTGAACCAGGGGGAAAGGAAATACGACTAACAATAACCGTATAGGTAAAGGGAGGGTTTATCTAACATTACTACATACGGCATTAAAAAACCAGATAGACATTTGGAGTCGCCCAGGGCTTTGTATGCCTTTTTTATCGCATTGAATTATTAACATTTCGACATCTATGACACATTCAAATGAGCCAACTTCTTGTTTACTTTGTAACTCGGATCAAATAGAAACTTTTTTTAGCATTCCGGGTATGCCCACACAAGATGGCCTGTTAGTCGATAGCCTGGAAGCGGCACGCAAGGCCCCTGTCGGAGATATCGTCCTAAGCCTATGCCGGTCATGTGGGTATGTGGCGAATGAAGGCTATGAAGTGGACAAGATTACGTTTGACACCTATGATTTTTCGCTGAGTCATTCGCCGGTATTTGCAGAATATGTAGAATCCACTACGGATCGATTGCTGAATAAATACAGTTTGCACGGCAAAACCCTTTTGGAAGTAGGATGCGGAGACGCTTATTTTTTGAAAAGGTTACAGGAAAAAGGAGATAGCTTAGCCTTTGGGGTTGATCCAGGATTCGATTATCAAAATTCCATTCCGTTGATTGGTCAACGGCTCTATTTAATCCGAGATTATTACTCCCCTCATTTTTCCTTCCTGCGTCCCGATTTTGTGATGTGCAGGCTGGTGATTGACTTATTGGAAGACCCAATCAGTTTCCTTAAAATGATGCGGAGTAACCTGAACCATTGCCCCAATGCGGTCCTGTACTTTGAAGTTCCGGATGCCCGGAAAACTTTTTCGGAGTGCGTACTTTGGAACGTAGTCTATGAGCATCGGTCCTGGTTTACCCCCAATTCTCTGCGCTATTTGTTTGAGTTATGTGGATTCAAGGTCCTCAACATTGAGGCTTGCTGGCGGGATGAGTTTCTAGCCATTGAGGCTGTGCCCATTTTTCCCTGGAAAAAGCCAACTCTGCATGACGAAACAGAGCATGTCGGATTTTTGCAGATGCTGAAAAAATTTACCCGGGAAGTTACAGACATTCAGCAGTCAAGTCGGAAAAGACTAGTAGAAATTGCTGAAAAAAATCAAAAATTAGCGATGTGGGGGGCTGGCGCTAGAGGCGTGACGTTTCTGAATATGTTTCAGACAAACGGACAGATTTCTCATGTTGTGGACATCAATCCACGCCGCTGTGGGAAATATATGCCAGGTTCCGGTCATCTGGTATCTTCCCCGGAGTCGCTCATTGAGGTGCAACCGGATCTCATTCTGATCAATAATCCAACTTATGCGGATGAGATCAAAGGGCAAGCCCGGGCCATGGGATTACAGGCTGACTTTTGGGTACTTTGACAGGGTCAGGTGCCAGACCTACTTATTTATTTACGCAAACCGCTGCTTACGACAAAACTCTCTGTGCCATATCCGGGTACAGGGAGTTCTTCCTTTGGCAAATCCTATGATGACCTCGACTCTTCTTTCTCGTGCTATTTTAGCCTTTTGGGGCGATTCCCCATCAGGCTGTTTCACCTATTTTTTCAATTCCCGCAGATGATCTATCCGGCTTCATTTTCATTCTTATGAGGATGATACCTGAAGAAATAATCGTAAACAGGCTAATTACGCCGATGGATGATATGATTCCCCAGGCATCAGTGATGATCCCCGTGATCAAAGCCCCTACCGCATATCCCAGGCCCCGGCAGAGCCAAAATACGCCAATGCTCTTTGCGCGCTGTTGCGGATGTGCATAGTCCGCGATTCCAGCAAGAAATGTTGGATACACCAGCGCGGTTCCGAGGCCCAATACCACCGACAATATGACAAAGTCCGCGAATGTGCCGGCCCACATCATGAGCATAAGTGCGATGCCCTGTCCCAACATCCCGGCAAACAACAAGCCCTTTTTATTCACATGATCGGCAAGTTTGCCGGTCATCAACTGCCCCAATCCCCAAACCGTTGGATAAAAAGCGACGATGGTCCCGATTTCCCCGATACCAAAGTTTCGGGTGGCCAACAATATGGGAAATAAGCCCCACACCATCCCATCGTTCAGATTATTAACCAAGGGCAGGGCAGGCATGAGTATCGAGGCATATGACATCTCCGGGAAAAACATGCCGATGATAAAAACCGGCACAGTGAAAAACAGCGCTACGATCAGTTTCCAGGGCCAGGTCTTCGACTGCCGGGGCCCCTAAGATAGGGTTTTGTCTCCCGAAGGCAGAACCAATTCATACCCTGCCTCAGCGACTTGAATGCTCAAATCCTCCAATGATACCTGGTTTTCATCATAATCCAGATACACCGAGTGATTGGCGAAATTAACAGCGGCATTTGCTACGCCGGTTTGTCTTTGCAGCACTTTTTCGACACTGCCGGCACAGACTGCGCAACTCATGCCTTTGACGGGAATCTTACTTGCCTCCATATCCTTTTTAACAAAGATATCTGCATTTCACAGGCAAACTGTTACACGATTTCATTTATAACTTATAAGATTTTGGAATTGCAGCTTCCGCCACGAAATGAATCAGCTCGGTGTGTAGAATAATAGCGCCGGTGTGTCATACCCAAGACAACACTTAAGCAATTGCTTAAGTACTTTAGCATTACTAGGTATTATGAAAAAATCAATCCCTACCTGTATTCATGACTATGCTGATGTTAAAGCCATCAAAAAGGGGAAGTTACTGCTGAGTACTCATGACGAAAGGTTGGATCAACTTTCAAAGGGATTGGGGCTTTCGGGTAATAAGGTCCGCCTCTCCATTTTAATGCTGTTGCATCGCAATGGCAAATTATGTGTATGTGATTTGAGTGATGTTTTGGGTATGACAATGGCCGCTGTTTCACAGCACTTGCGTAAGCTCAAAGATGGGGGTTTTGTATGGACAGAACGTGTTGGTCAGACGATTTTTTATCATATCAAAGAAAAGCAGATCTCTTTTCTGGATACGCTTTTATCCTTGCTTGAATTGCTCCCCGTAGAACCGATTGCAACCTTAAAACAATAACTTCCATGGCAAACAATATCATTTCCAATAAATGGGCAGGCGCAGGTTTATTGAGTGCTATCACAGCCTCCCTGTGCTGCATTACCCCGGTACTGGCGGTATTGGCCGGAACCAGTGGACTGGCAGCTACCTTTTCATGGGTTGAGCCTTTTCGACCTTTTCTTATCGGTATCACGATTTTGGTTATCGGCTTCGCCTGGTATCAGAAGGCAAAACCTGGAAGTCAGGAAGAAATTGCTTGTGATTGCGAAGACGATGGTAAGCCGCCTTTTATCCAATCCAAAAAAATCTTGGGGATCGTAACGGTCTTTGCCGGCTTGATGCTGGCTTTCCCTTACTATGCAAATGCCTTATATCCTACAATTGATAAGACAGATACTGCGATTTTACAGGATCAACCAGTAAAAACGCTTGTATTAGATATTGAAGGAATGACCTGTACCGGTTGTGAAGAGCATGTAGAGCATGCAGCTAATGAAGTTGAAGGAATTAAAAGGGCTAACGCTTCTTATGGAGAAGGAAAGGCGGAAATCGAATTCGACCCCACTGAAACCAGCCCTGAGAAAATCATCGATGCTGTAAATACCACAGGGTATAAAGTAACTGGTTCCAAGGTTTTATCCACCCATAAAGAATAACGATATGGCAGGCGGTCCGAATGCACCTCAAATAGTTCTTCAATCTACGATTACGTGTCCTCAATGCGGGCACCGGAAAGCGGAAACCATGCCCACCGATGCATGTCAGTACTTCTATATATGCGCGAACTGTCATGCCCGTCTTAGTCCTAAAGAAGGGGACTGTTGTGTTTATTGTTCTTATGGATCAGTTGCGTGTCCGCCGATTCAGGGAGGAAAAAAAAAACAAGGCAGTGCTTGCTGCAAATAGGACTCCATATTTAGCCTTTTTATAACCTAGTGCGTACAATCAGCTTATGACAAATCAACCCACCCGCTTAACATCGTCATCTCCCCGACCGACTTTGTGGTCCAGGCTCGGTACCTTGGTACAATGCTAAGTTCCCTGTCGACAAAGGGATCTTATAATCATGCTGACATATGATGAGTTATCTTCCCAATCCGATAAGCAACAGACTCCTGTTGGGATTGTTTTTTTTTCTGGTAAATATTACCCATAGCTTTTGCCAACCTCACTTATCTCCGCCAGATGGGGGCGATGGGGTTGGTGGTACAGTTCCCAAATCATTCATAATCGAATGGGGCCCTGTCGAAGGAGCAGTCGCATACGAATATGTTATAAGCGACAATCCCTATTGTTTCGTAGGTTGTTCGGGAGATACCCGTCAGCGTGTAGTCCAAGCTCCATCTGCCACGGAATATAATCTCCAAACGGATGTGTGGTACTACTGGATCACGAGAATAATTCTTAGTCCTAGTGATACATCGGAATGGACCTTGATTTCGTCCTTTTTCGCCACAACTCCTGAATCTCCAGGCTATTTTGCCAATATTTCCCCAAACCCTGCGATTGACGATGTCATTCGCCTGATCCTTGACTGGGGAATCGATCCAAATACACAGGAAATAACAATAGGTCTGTACAATGCCTCCGGTCAACCCTTGCGAAATCGGGTGTTCAAAAAGCCCGGCAATGCAACGAGATTCGAAGAGGTTGAAATTCCAGCGGAAGACCTGATAAGTGGCTTGTATTTCATTCAGGTCTCTGTGAATGGAGGCAGTTCATTCAATCCCAATAATTTAACGACGCAAAAACTGATGGTACGATGATAAAACGGAGTATGTTTATCTGGGCTTTTTGCTTTGCTTGCATCCAGTCTTATTCCCAATGTTGTTCTCCGGGAAACCCTGTCGGAGGTACATCCGCTTTAGGGACAAACGAAGAAAGGGTCTTATCCGTCTTTGTAAATTACAAATACGGCTATGCCGGTGCTTACTTCGAGGGCAATAAAGCCACTGCTACGCAATTCATCCAAAACGGAAATTATAATTACCTGAGCCTTGCTGCGGCCTATGGTTTATCAAAGAAATTATCGGTCGAGGTGGAAAGTGGTTTTTTTCTCAATAAAACGCAGAATTACGTAACCGGAATAAGGCCTTCCAGAATGATAGGAACAGGCCTCACTGACCTCGCGATGCAGGTTAAGTACAATTTGTACAGAGATGTTGTCCGGGATATTGAGATAAGTCCTGGCATTGGGATAAAACTCCCTCTTGGTTCCTATACACAAATGTATCAGGGAGCTTTACTCACCCGGGATCTGCAGCCGACCACGGGCTCGTCCGATTTTATCTTGAGCCTTTTTGTGTATAAGGGGTATATGGCTTCCGGGCTTCGGTTGTTCCTGCTCAACCGCATTGAACTCAAAGGGAAAAATCCAGATCGCTATCAGTATGGCAATTTATTCGCTACTTCTTTATTCGGTTCGTACAGCCTTTCTCCGAGGTGGCTCTTCATTGCCCAATTCAGAAGCGAGATCAGGGAAATGGATACACGGCCAGCCACCGGAACCGGAATTCCTACTAAAGATGGAAGGGAGAAAATTTTCCCGTCGGGTTCTCAGAAAGTTTTTGCTATTCCTCAGTTAACCTATTTGACTCACAACGGCGGCACCTTCTCCCTGCTAGTCGATATTCCCATGTACCAATATTATAATAATAAGCAGTTGGCAAGCACCGTGGCATTCACACTGGGCTTCAGCAAGAAACTGCGAAGCCGATCCCAAAAAGAGGGAATGAACAGATTCTGAGCAACAGAGAATTAGCACCATAAACATTCCCAAAGGCCTGACCCGCGACATCAAAACCCGCCTTCGCAGCATCGAGGGCCAGATACGGGGGCTCATCCGCATGCTGGAGAAAGACAAAGAACCCGAGCAGATCCTCAACCAATTCAAGGCAGCGCAGAAGGGATTGGACAAAGCTCACTTTCTCTTACTCGATGAGGTGTATCGCAAAGCATTGGCGATCAAAATTGTCTGGGCTGTTGATGCCTGTCCGGGAAACTGCGGTCAGGAAGATAAAATCGAATATATCTACCGGCAATTCCCCAACTTAAAACTGGAGGAACTGAGTGATACCCTGCGGGAAATAGCAGAAATCGAAAAAAGGCTTGCCAGTTACAACGTTGAACGGAACCAGGCAGATAAAAAAAATTGATTTTTTCTTTGGAGCCCCCCCTCCCTCCATCATAGCTTTGTGTTAACGATTCATTTTGGGATAAAGAAGTATGAAGCGGATAATGCTTATAAATATCCATGTTTCAGCAGCATCGATGCTGATCGTCAGCGTTCTTCTGTTGATCGGCAACCTGCATGCCTAAGGTCCGCCGATCTTTACAGACACCCCGATTATGCTCGACTTGGAAGGAAGAGGGACCCGAACCTTGTTTTTTAACATCTGATAATCAGCTATTTATACAAAGTATTTCTGATAGGCCTCTATTTAGTCTCGGATAATAACGGGCTTTTTGCAAAATCATATATCCTGTTGTGTATAGACAATTTCTAAGATAAAAATCCTTGTAATAACTCTCTAAAGATCCAGCAAGATCGTCGTTTCGGATACAGTAGGAAATAAGTGGATTTTTGTAAGCATCTAGAAATTGTCTTTCTTTGTAAAAGATGCGGCAATACCGAAAAATATCGGCTTTCTTTTTCATGAGCATATTCAGTATGCTCATGCTGCACGAGATTCTGCCTCATGTACATCACCAACATGACCACCCATCTGTTTCCACAGAGGTTCATGATCATGCGCATCAACATGATGACGGAGAAAAGGACAAGCCTTCTCCCATCAGTTTTCTTCATTTTTTGATCGGGGAACACGCCCATACCCTTACTTCTAATAGTTTTGAGGCGATATCATCTTCCACATATCTGAAAGTAAAGGGCCCTGGATTTCACACAATACTTTCCCTCCAGGGCTATGTTGATGGATTTTTTCTCAGTCCAGGAACTGTCAGCTATTATCCCCCATATTTCCCCTTAGCCCCCCATCTGTCAACCCTCTTTTTAAGAGGCCCTCCTGTTTTAGGGTAAACTTTCTGGCAGTCGTTCGCAACTTTCTTCCATGAAGAAGACTGCCTTATTCATTTTGGTTTTACCTTAACGTATTACTCATGCTAAAAATAATTGTATCCGCTATTTGCGGGTGCCTGTTATCCATGGGCTTGTTTGCGCAAGCCAATGAGATAGATCAGGTACTTGGTGAAATAGCACACAATAACAAGGAGCTACAGGCTTACCAATCCTTTTTGGCAAGTCGCCAGCTTGGACTAAGAACCAGCAACAACCTGCCCGATCCGCAATTTTCAGCTTACTATTTACCTTTTGGCACGCATGCAACAGGTGATTATTCAGAGTTTCAAATTTCTCAATCACTTGAGTTTCCAACGGTATATGGAGCTCGCCGAAAATGGATCGATAGACAAGAGGAACAGCTGCAACTCGAATATACAAGCCTGCGGCAGGATATATTGCTTCCCGCCAAAAAATACTGCTTAGAGCTTATCTTTCTGAAAAAAAGAAAGGAAGTAGAAGAACTGCGTTTAGCACAAGTCAGGCAGGTATATGACCAGGTACAGGAACTCTTTGAGAAAGAACAAGTAGGGGTGCTGGACCTGAATAAAGCCAAAATTGCCTGGATGCAAGACCAGTTTTCTGTTGAGCAAATTGAAAATAGCACACGCAATATTTTGCTTTCCTTGCAAAAACTGAACGGTGGCCAGCCCGTTACTTTCGACCCGTCAGGGTTCACCGATGATCTTCAGGTTTCTCCTTTAGATAGCATATGGCAGGCTAAATTGGCTATTGACCCTACGCTTAAAGTATTGGAAGGAAATGAGGCCGTCTCCTTGGAGCGGATTCAATTGGAAAAAACCAAGGCATTACCGAATCTCTCCATAGGAGCCAATTCTCAGGGGGTGATGGGGCAATATTATGCTGGGGTTTATGGAGGAATATCCATTCCCCTATGGAACAGCCGGAATAAAATCAAAACTGCAGAAGCAATCTACCAATATCGCCAATCCTACACTGATGCGATCACGACTAAACTCTATTCCGATTTCCAGGAGCAGTACAATCAATATACTCTCTTACTCAGAAAATTCAGGGAGTATGAAAGCACCCTGAAAGGATTAAACAGCGAAAACTTATTGCGTGAAGCTTACCAACTGGGGGAAATATCCTTTATGGAATACTATTTAGAACTCCAATTCTACCGCCAAGCTTTCGATAAAATGCTCCAAATGGAAAAGGAGCTTAATGAGCAAAAAGCCGAACTATTAAAACATCAACTATAACAACATAAAACAAGAATATTATGAAAATTAGAAATATCATTTTCGCCATCCTTACCCTGTTTGCTCTTTCCTGCACTTCTAATTCTTCGGAACAGGATCATGGACATACACATGGGTCCGAAGTAGATGGACACTCGCATGATTCAGAATCTGCTGACCACGGTCATGCGGAAGAGGAACATCATGAACAAGAAGAATTTACCCTTGAAGCAGATTCTACTCGTGAGGATTCTACCCATACCCATGAAGATGGAAGTAAACACCATGATCATTAATACAAAAACGGACAAAAGATATGCGAAATATAATCATACTAACTGCACTGATACTAGTCTCTTGTCAGTCTGCAGAGGAACAGGGGCATGCACATGATGTAGCTGGAAACCATCTCAATCAAAGCGGCGAAATACCTGCTTTAGACTATACCATCTGGACGGATAAAACAGAGTTATTTGTTGAATTTCCTGCTTTAGTTGTAGGCAAAACCAGTCGCTTTGCGGCGCATTTTACTGTGCTGGAAAAACACCAGCCAGTGAGAGAAGGAAAGGTAACTGTAAGTCTGGTCAAAGACGGGAAAGGAATCCGACACACGGTAGAAGCTCCCTCATCACCAGGCATTTTCTCTCCTTCCTTACAACCCAAGGCACCAGGCGTTTATCAATTGGTGTTTGACATTACAACCCCTACTTACCGGGATAGCATTGTCATTGATAAAGTTCAGGTCTTTGCAAATGCAGAGGAAGCTATCCATACGATTGGTGAGGAAGATGAAAACGCAGGAGCTATTGGCTTTCTTAAAGAGCAAGCCTGGAAGATTGATTTCCAAACTTCTCCTGTTATTCACGGAGAAATCTATGAGGTGATCCATACTTCAGGTGTTTGGAAAGCCGCACATGGTGCGGTAAGGGCACTCACTTCGAATTCTATTGGAGTGGTTAGGTTTGCTATTAATAACCTAACGGAGGGCACAGCAGTAAAAAAAGGCCAGTTACTCATGACCATCAGCAGTAAAGGACTCACCTCAAATAATTTGCAAGCAGAAATTGAACGGGCCAAGGCAAATTTTGAGCAGGCAAAAGCGGAATATGACAGAAAGAAACAGTTATATGAATCTAAGATTGTTCCAAAAGCTGAGTTTGAGGGCGTAGAGAGCCGGTATCAAATAGCCAGGTCTTCTTATGAAACATTAAAAGCAGGTTATTCAGCAGGTGGAAAACAGATTCGGGCACCTTTTGATGGCTTTGTGAAATCAATCAACATTAATAATGGAGCTTACGTGGAACAGGGAGTAGCCTTAGTCAGCATAGGTTCTCATCGTTCCCGCTTATTAGAAACACAAGCCAGTCCAGCCTCTGCTCCTTCTTTACAATCCATTCATAACATATGGTATCAGCCCGAAACCGGAAAATGGTCTAGCCTCAATGAATCTGGCGGATCAATCCTCTCGGTCGGCAAAGAAGTGGAAATAGACAAACCCATGATTCCCATTTACGCCCAGATAAATGAGGAAGTAGAACTGCCAGAAGGAAGTTTTACCGAAGTACAAATCACCGTCGGAGATGGAGATCCAAGCAGTTTGATCCAAGAAGGTGCCCTACTGGAGGATTATGGTGCTTATTCAGTAATCGTTCAATTATCCGGTGAAAGCTTTGAAAGGAGATCCATCAGGATCGGCAAACGAAACGGTCAATATGTCTCGGTATGGGAAGGCCTTAAGGTGGGTGAGGTTGTTGTAACAAAAGGAGCTTATCAGGTAAAAATGGCCTCTATGTCAGGGCAGACTCCTGCACATGGGCACGAACATTAACAGGAATGGATATGTTAAATAAAATATTATCAATATCGCTTCAAAACCGTCTCTTGGTGCTCTTAGCTGCGGCCATGTTGAGTATCGCAGGACTGTACATGGCCCGGATCATGAACGTGGATGTCTTTCCTGACCTTACGGCCCCCACCGTAACTATACTGACCGAGGCACATGGACTGGAATCAGAAGAGGTGGAAAAACTGGTAACCTACCAGTTAGAGACTGCTTTAAATGGCTCGCCAAATGTTCGACGAATTCGCTCTTCTTCATCAGCCGGGATATCCATTGTCTGGGTAGAATTTGAGTGGGGTACAGATATTTATCGCGCCCGGCAAATTGTAAATGAACGCATACCAATGGTACGTGAAAATTTGCCAAGTGGCATTGGAGCACCGACAATGGCCCCAATTTCTTCTATCATGGGAGAGATTATGCTATTGGGCGTTACTTCAGACAGCCTTTCGCCCATGGAATTGAGAACCTTATCGGACTGGACAATCCGGCCGCGCTTAAAGGCCATTGGGGGAATCGCCAATGTAGTGGTAATTGGTGGGGATTATAAACAATACCAGATATTTGCCAATCCCGAAAAGCTGAAACATTTTGGCGTAAGTCTAAGTGAATTGGTTGAGAAAATAAAAGAGGCTAATGTAAATGCCCCAGGCGGTGTCATTAACCAGTATGGCAATCAGTACATCATCAAAGGAAGTGGCCGGGCTTATGCCCTGGAGGATCTGGAAGAAGCAGTGGTCAGGCAAGTTAATGGACAGAGCATTAAGGTGAAGGATCTGGCCAAAGTACAGATCGGTGCCTCGGATAAAATAGGGGATGGTTCACTCAATGCTTCATCTGCCGTTATCCTGACCATATCTAAACAACCAGATGTCAATACATTGGAGTTGACAGTAAGATTGGATGAAGCGGTTGTTGATCTCAGTAATACCCTTCCCAAAGGGGTAGAAATCAAAAACCATATTTTTCGCCAATCAGATTTCATTGAAGCATCAATCAGTAATCTCAACCAGACTTTGCTGGAGGGTGCAGTTTTTGTCATTATCATCTTGTTCATTTTTTTGATGAACTGGCGAACGACCCTGATTTCCTTACTTGCAATCCCGATTTCTCTATTGGTTTCCATTATTGTTTTGAAGTGGTTGGGATACACCATCAACACCATGAGCCTTGGAGGAATGGCCATTGCCATTGGAGCGCTGGTAGATGATGCCATTATTGATGTGGAAAATGTATATAAACGATTGAGGGAGAATGTCAGAAAACCAAAAGCTGAACGCCTTGCAGTATTAACAGTGGTAAAAGATGCTTCGATTGAAATCAGGAGCTCTATTATTATTGCTACCCTGATTATTATTGTTTCTTTTGTCCCTCTTTTCTTTTTAAGTGGAATGGAAGGCCGCTTGTTACAGCCATTGGGCATTGCTTTTGTTACCTCTGTACTTACTTCCCTGGTAGTGGCGATAACAGTTACTCCCGTGCTCTGTTCCTACCTTTTGAAAAGCGAAAAGGTGTTGAGTAAGCAAGCTGAAGGCACCAAAGTAGAACGCTGGCTTCAAAAGCAATATTCTAAGGTACTCAGTGGAGCCATGCGGTTTCCCAAAATGATTATCGCTGTTACCGTGATTGCCTTTTTATTGAGTATGGGACTGTTTACGCAACTAGGCAGAAGCTTTTTGCCGGAGTTTAACGAAGGGTCGCTGGTGATCAGTGTAGTTGGCCCTCCTGGCATGTCCCTGGAAGAAAGCAACAAAACAGGCAAACTGGTAGAGCAGCAATTGTTAGAAATGCCGGAAGTCGAGGTGGTAACCAGAAGAACAGGCAGGGCAGAACTGGATGAACATGCACAGGGCGTGAATGCTGCGGAAATTGATGTTCCATTTACCCTTGGAGATAAAACCAAAGAGGCGTTTTTTGAAGAAGTTCGAAAAAAACTCAGTATTGTGCCGGGGGTAAATATCACGCTTGGTCAGCCTATTGCTCACCGGATTGACCATATGCTTTCAGGAACCCGTGCCAATATTGTCATCAAAATATTTGGCCCGGATCTGCAACGCTTGTATGAGATAGGGAAATACATCGAACAAAGCATCAAACCTATTGAGGGTCTGGTCGATGTCGCAGTAGCCCAGCAGATTGAAGTGCCACAGATCAGGATCAAACCCAAACGCCAGATATTATCCGCTTATGGAATGACTGTCGGTAAGCTGATGGAGCAAGTGGATATTGCTTTTGCCGGGGAAGAGGCTGGCGAAATCTACGAAGGGCAACAATATTTTGATCTGGTGGTAAGGTATCAGGAAAGTTCCCGGAATAAGATCGAGAGCATTCATTCTGCATTGGTGAGCTTACCCAATGGTAGCCAGACAAGCCTGGATCAATTGGCTTCCATATCCTCTGTGAGCAGTCCCAATGCTATCAGCCGGGAAGATGTACAGCGAAAAATCGTAGTTGCGGCCAATGTACAGGGACGGGATTTACGCGGTGCAGTGAATGAGATTAAGGAAACAATCACCACGGTCATTGATATACCGGAAGGATACCGAGTAGAATATGGCGGGCAATTTGAAAGCGAAGCCAAAGCTTCACAACTATTGTTGATTACCGCACTTCTGGCTGTCCTGATCATCCTGTTGCTGCTCTACTTTGAGTTTAAGGATATGAAACTGGCTTTCGTAGTACTGATCAATTTGCCCCTGGCCCTGATTGGAGGGATACTCATTGTTTACTTCACTACCGGAATTATCAGCATTGCCGCTACCATTGGCTTTATCAGTTTGTTTGGTATTGCCACGCGCAACGGCATCTTACTGGTTTCCCGCTATGAAGACTTACGAAAACAAGGGATGAATGGCTTTACCCTCATCAAAACAGGTGCTTTAGATCGGCTCAATCCGATCCTGATGACCGCTTTTACTACTGGACTTGCCTTGGTGCCTTTAGCTTTTAAAGGGGGAGAGCCTGGCAGTGAGATTCAAAGCCCAATGGCAGTTGTGATACTTGGAGGGCTCTTATCTGCCACTATATTGAATTTGGTCGTAATTCCTTGCGTTTATCAACTCCTTGCTAAAGAAGAAAAAGCTATTGCTTGATATTGCCCAGCTAAATACAAGCCCCTCTGAAAGATGATTTCAGAGGGGCTATCATTACGATATAATTCTTATCTGCTACTGGAAAACAGCCTGCGTATTGCGGTCCAAACCGTCAGCTACTTTATCAAAAAGATTGGGCCAATAATTTTATGTTTTATATTAATGCCGAAGACGTACAGGTTTGATATAAACATGCTTCCGGAGTAATAAAAATGGTAATTATCGCAAGGCCAGGATCACGCCCCGGCAAAACAATCACATGGAAATATTGTATGTTACGTATGGAATCCAACAGACATTCTTCTCCGTTTGTACAATCAGATAAATAATGCTTATGCTTCAATCATTAACATCCATGTTGGAAGTACCGTTCAAATAGTCTATACTTTAAAAATAAGAAGAAACTCCAATTTGAATCCCCCCAATCTTAGCAGGCAGATTACCAAGTATGTCCTGTTGCTGCATATATCGGTAGTTGACGCGAAAAACAGCCTGACTGGTGGGCCTGAAACTGATCCCAGGCACAACTGCCCAAAGATCATCAGAAATGTTACCTTTTGTTTCCTGGAAGGTTCCTACATTCCAATCAACATACTCCAATCGACAAGCTATATTCACTACTGCGTGTTCAAAACCTAGGATTTTTCGCTTTAGGATTGGTTGAACAATATCAATAAATCCGCCCTTTTGACGATTTCCAAACTGCTGTGTATAGGTTGTCGGGACATCAACTTTGATCCAGACCCACTCCCCAACTATATAGGTAGATATTCTTGGCAAAGTAGTGTTGACATCAATTGCAATCACATCTACTCGTCTTTTCTCATCTAGGGTTAATCCATCTTCTTCAAATTTGTTGTAAACTCCGCCCATATAAGAAAGTCCAATTTCTCCGATATTCTGATGTCGAATAGCCACTTTACTAGTGAGTAAAAGTTGGCCATTGCTGCTTTCCTCAAAACGTTCCGCATTCACTTTGGATGCAGGGAGAAAGGTCTTGTTTTCAGAATTGCTGATAATCGAATTATCAAAGCCATTGCTCATATAAATTTCATAACCTAATGCCCATTGCTTTTGATACTGCTTTCCATATAACCCAAATCCTACATTGCTCCAGGTCGCAGGAAGCATTTGGGTCATAGCGATGGGCCTATCTACAAATTCCCATTTCGGACCATCATGATTTTGATTGAAAGCACCAATAGGATTCATAATTACGCCACCCCTGAAATTGAGAAGGGGATGTAATTCAAGGTCCAGGGCTGCAAACTCAATGGCAATCTCTTTACCGCCTTCCTCCAATTCAATTTCAGACAGGAATTTCAGCTTTCGGTGTATAGAAGAAGCTACAAAGAGGGTCATTCGAGGGATTCGGAAACTATGTCCTTCTGTTACCCCATCTTCGCCCATATACTGGTAATCTGCCGCGACATATCCTCCTACCGTAACCAGCATTTTTCCTACTTGAAGAAATGGGCGATTGTAAACAGCATCCATATTCATGTTATTTTGAAAGGAGGTATCAGCAGGTGTCCTGATAAGGAGCGAACTATCAATCTG